>NZ_JBPRKH010000001.1:0-397089 GCF_051417515.1 Capnocytophaga sp. G1920 | reverse complement strand
CAGGGCTGTTACATAGAGTTACAAATGTTTGATTTATAATATATTAAATTCATAAGTTCTTTGAAATTAATGATACTCCATTCCATAGCTGACTTGATAGAGTCTTTTCCATTAAGACGAAATAGGTTAATTGATATATTTCTCATTATTGAAAGATTCTCAGGAGCATTACCTGATTTAGTCTTACTCTTGTCCTCTTTCATTTGTACATCTTTCACCCAGTGCAAACGATTTTCTATACCCCAATGAGAACGTATGTGATTAGCAAAGAAATCAGCCTTATTCTTAGCTACACTGCTAATATGGTAAACTATCTCTATTGTCTGACCTTTCTTTGTTTTGACATAACGTGTTGTTTCTATAATTCGCTTTATACCAAACCATTCAGGAGAAATACCCTCTAAATTTTTATAAACTTTGGTAATACGCAATTCATCACGACCTCTTAGCAAAGAACACTCTTGGTAAGTGTGCATTAAATACTTTTTTGTAGCAACATTTGCTTTTATTTGCTCAAAAAGCTTTTTTTGATTACCTTTTACTTGTACTATGTAGTCATTTTTTGACTTTATAATAGTTTCAAGAGTTTTTTTGACAATGTAAGGCATCTAAAGTGATTATTTCACCTTGAATGTCTAAGGCTTGTAAGAGTCTTTGAACGGTATAAATTTCAGATTCTTTTTTGTTCTCTAATTTATCACAAGCTAATACAATGCCTCTTTGTGAAGCAAAAACACTTATCAATGAAACAAAATTCTGATAGTTATTTTGAGTGTCTTTAATAGTTCCTGCAATAGCCTTTCCATCAACAGCAAGTGTTTCACCTTGACACATTGGTAAAAATTGGGCAGTCCACTGATTGAATTTTTGGGCAAAATCATCAAAATCAATTTCCATAAATATCCTTCTAATAGAGCCATATGTAGGTACTTTACAGAAAGTTAGATACTTTTTAAACTCCCATTGGTTTTCTTTGAGGAAACGGCCTATTTCTCGATAACCAGTATAACCTGACATTATTGCTGTTAGGCACATAATCAGGAAGTTAGGCATTTTATGGCGGATACCGCGTCTTTTTCTAGTATCCTCTATACTAGATAACATTTCTATCAGTGTCATAGACTTTTACATTTTATTGGAATGCAAAAATAGTAATTTAAAATAACTTACAAAACTTTGTAACAGCCCTGCTCCAAAGGGGGACAATCCGCAATCATACCTATTTAAAACTTTTTGCATATTCTCAATGGAGGAGAATCCGTTAAATGTAAATGCTATAAGGATTATATGGGTGATTTTGGTAAATTAGTTTTTTTTGTTACCTTTGTGCTTTCATTGCTTATTAGCTTTCGCTTTTACTTATAAGTTATGGTATCAGAAAAAGATTTAGAAGCCTTAATGGCTCAGGTAGATGGTGCTGTGGATAGGCAGTACGACTTCATTAAAGAGATGAAGCAGATAAAGCAAACGCTTTGGGAACTGAAAGCCCAAATGCGCGCTACTTCGGTATTAAGTTCGGCGGTACCCGCAGAAACGGCAGTGCCTGAGGGTACACGTGAGGCAGTAACAGAGACTCCCCCTGTGGAAACGGCAACTCCTGTTGAAGAACAAACCGTAATAAATACTGTGGCTGAGGAAATGACGGCAGCTGTTGTAGAGAAGCAAACGCCTATTGCGACGGTTGCTGAACCGGTGCAAGAAACTTCGCAACCGAAACAAGAGACCCCTCCGATTACCTTTACACCAAAAACGAATCCGTTTGCGCCTAAAAAGAAGGTGAGAAATCCGTTTGAGCCGAAGCAATCTACTAACTGGGAGCGATTTATCGGTGAGAATTTGTTTGGCAAGATAGGGATAGTGATTATTATTATTGGGGTGTTTATAGGGGTGAAATACTCTATTCAGCATAACCTTATCAGCCCTGCAATGCGCTTGGTTTTAGGTTACTTAATGGGTATAGGGCTTTTTGTAACGGGGGCTATGCTCAAGAAAAAATATGAGAGTTTTAGTGCTATCTTGGTGAGTGGAGCAATGACGATTTTTTACTTCGTCACCTTTATTGCATATGCTGTTTTTGGTTATTTCCCGCAATCTCTTGCCTTTGTGCTGATGTTCCTCTTCACAGCCTTTACGGTACTTGCTTCGTTGAGCTATAACCAAGTGGTGATAGCTATTATAGGGCTTGTGGGAGGCTATGCGGTACCTTTTCTTTTGAGTAATAACTCGGGTCAGGTAGAAATCCTATTTGCGTATACAGCAATTATTAATATAGGTGTGCTGATACTTTCGTTTTATAAGCAATGGCGTTCACTGTACATTTCGGCGTTGTTCCTCACTTGGCTATTGTTGTTCTCGACGTGGGCATCGGCTTATCAGTACGACGATTTTGTGCCTTACTTTGTATTTAATTTGGTAACGTTCCTCACTTTCTATGTTGCTTTTATAGTTCAGAAAATACACAGGGTACAGGAATTGGAAGCGGTAGATGTACTTTTGTTCTTGTTTAGTAGCTTGTCGTTCTACGCGATGGGTGTTTGGCTTATATTGGATTATTATCCTAATAATCGGACTTTTGTGGCGATGTTTACATTGCTTAACGCTGTATTTCACTTTTTGGTGGGGTATTATTTTCACCTCAAAAAGACGCCTTCTCAGGCTTTGAAATACCTAGTTTTGGTGTTGGCACTCTCATTTGCTACTTTGGTAATCCCGATACAGTTTAAAGGAACGTGGATAACTATTTTCTGGATAGCCGAAGCAGCGTTACTCTTTGGGTTTGGGCGTACTAAAAAAATGCCTGTGTACGAGCGAATTTCATACGCAGTAGTGATTTTGGCTACTTTCAGTTTGCTGATAGATTGGGGGAAAGGCTCTTATAGTATCTTTGATATGGAAGACGCGAGTGCGTATATCACGCCTTTTGCTAACTTGCTTTTTATTACAGGGTTACTTTATAGTGTGGCGGTAGGAGCAATGGCTTATATCAATGATAAATACAAAGAGATAGGGACGCTTAATAAAGTGTTGAGCTTTTTGTTCAATATTTTTTCGGTACTTATTTTGTATTGCACTTTTTACAGAGAGATAAGCGTGTTTTGCGATATGAGGGCTTTACATCAAGACCCTGAGATTTACAGCCATTATGAGGCATATCAAGACCTGAACACTTTTAAAGGGGTATGGCATATTATATACAGTGTGTTGTTTATCTCGGCTTATAGTTTCTTGAATGTGAAGTATCTGAAAGAGAAATTGTTGGCAGAACTACAAATAGGATTAAACTTCTTCTTACTGACTATATTTATGACCTTGGGGCTTTACTATTTCAGTGAGTTGCGTGAACGTTATATGGAAGAAGCGCAGAAAGGAGGACAGTTATCACTTTGGTTTTTAAATATTAGATATGTGGGCTTGCTCTCGCTGGTGATATTAGGCAATAGCATTTATGCCCTCAGTAAGTTTTTGGAATTTAAAACAAGGGCAAGGCGTGTATTGGAAATGTTGTTGCATCTGGTTATTTTGTGGGTTGCTAGCAGTGAATTACTGCACTGGACAGATATATATGAGTCGGTAGCTAATTATAAATTAGGTCTTACAATTTTATGGGGAGGTTATGCTATTTTATTGGTAGTATTGGGTATTTTTAAAAGGAAGAAATACCAGCGAATATCGGGTATTATACTGGTAGGTTTTACGCTCTTGAAGTTATTCTTTTACGATACTACCCACCTCGATACGCTACATAAGACCATAGTGTTTGTACTGCTTGGGGTATTGCTACTGATAGCATCGTTCCTCTATAACAAATATACCAAGGAGATAGAGGGAGAGCAAAAATAAGAGGGTGGAAGATTAAAAAGAGAGAGAAAAAATGCTAAATGTATATTATTTTTCCAGAGAAAAAGAGAGAGATTAGAGGAGTTAGTTTTATTATAGTAAGCTGTAAATCAAACTAATAAAAGGCGAAGATTGTTGTAAGAAAAATTTTTTGATAAAAAAATACATATAATTAAAATAAAAGCATTACTTTTGTGCCATAATAACCAAAATTTAATTTTGTAATGATTAGAGATTATAGAGACATTAAGCTTACTGTACAACGTCCTACTCCTATTGACAAGGAGGTGAACTGGAATAAATCGTTGGTAGTGATTAGTGAAACTGATATTTATGGTCGTATTACCAATGTAAACGATGTGTTTTGCAATGTTTGTGGCTATAGTGCTGCGGAAATGGTAGGGCAACCACATAGTATCATTCGCCACCCTGATATGCCTAAACTGATTTTTAAACTGCTTTGGGATAATCTTAAATTGGGGAATAACTTTATTGGGGTGATTAAGAACTTAGCAAAATCAGGAGAGTATTATTGGGTAATCACCGATTTTGAAATGCGTAGAGATGCGGATGGGAATATCACACACTACATTGCACGCCGTAGATCGGTGCCCAAAGGAGTAATAGACAACTATGTAGCACCGTTTTATGATACGCTTTTGAAACTTGAGAAGATAGGAGGAATGGAGCTTAGCACCCGTTTTTTCAAGAACTACTTAGCTAAACAAGGCAAAGATTATATTGATTTCATTATAGATATAATGAATGAAAATAGAGAAAATGTGTCTTTCGAAGAAAATCAAGTATCATCAGTAGATACTACACAAGTGATTTCAGATGATATTGTAACTATGAATGAGGCTCAAAACGAGAAACGCAAGAGTTTCTTTGGTAGATTGTTTGTGCAATAACTATCTAGCAACTTATGTGATTAACTAAAAAATTTAAAATAATATGTCAGAATTTAAAAGTGCTGTACCTACAATTGCAAGACCCACTCCTATTGACCGTGAAGTACAGTGGGATAAGACCAAAGTACTCATCAGTGAAACAGATGCGATTGGTACTATTACCAAAGTGAATGATGTGTTTTGTGAGGTATCACACTACACTGCTGAAGAACTCATAGGACAACCTCATAACTTGATACGCCACCCCGATATGCCAAAACTTATTTTTAAGCTTCTTTGGGATAACTTAAAGGCGGGGAATAACTTTGTGGGTGTGATTAAGAACTTAGCTAAAACAGGAGAATACTACTGGGTGGTTACTGATTTTGAAATGCGTCGTGATGCATCGGGTAATATTACACATTACATTGGCAGAAGAAGATCGGTGCCTGAAGCAGCGATTAAAGACTATTTGGCACCTTTCTATGATTCACTTTTGAAAATGGAGAGAATAGGAGGTGTAGAATTGAGCAGTCGTTTCTTTAAAAACTATTTGGCTAAGCAAGGGAAGGACTATGTTGACTTTGTGATTAGTATTATGTCAGAGGGTCAAACTAAATTTACAGCTGAAACTGTATCGGGTGTTGATAATAACAACGTGACAGTATCTGACGATATTTACCAAATGGATGACTCGAAGAATGAAAAGCGCAAGAACTTCTTCGAGCGTTTGTTTAACTAATAAAAATATTAGAGAGAGATAAGAGAGGAATAGAGGTAGACTCTATTCCTCTTTTTTGTGGCATAGGATTTGTTATTTATTGAGCGTGGATTGTGAATTGAAAATTATTTTATACTTTTGCCCCGACTAATTAATTCAATAACGAAATGGACTTAACAGCCTATCACTTTGTATCGCTGTTTCGCAATAATGTACAGCAATACCCACAGAAAGATGCTTTGATGGGAAGAGACGCTTCTTCTCATTGGAAAGGTATTACGTGGGAGACCTTAGGCAGTACCACAACCCTTTTATCTAAATCTCTGCTTTCATTGGGTATCCAACCCCAAGAAACTGTAGGGATTCTTGCACAGAACACCCCACAATGGTCGCTTGCTGACCTTGCTTGCTTGCAAATACGTGCCATTCCGGTACCCATATATACTACAAATACCGCTGAACAAGCCCTCTACGTGATGAATCACGCTGAGGTGAAAGTGCTGTTTGTGGGCGATGAAAAGCAGTACCACAAAGCTCTTGAAGTAGCCTCTCAGTGCCCCACCTTGCAAATGATTGTGGTATGTGATAACGAAGTGCCTCTTACTGAAAAACAGTATTCCATTCACTGGAATGACTTTTTGGCACTCGGTAATAGTCCGCAGTATGATACAGAGTTAGACAAGCGCATTGCAGAACGCAATTTAGACGACCTTTTTACGATTATCTACACTTCGGGTACTACGGGTGAGCCCAAGGGAGTAATGCTCACTTATGAGAATTTAGCTTTCCAGATGGTAGGACATACCGAGCGCTTATCTACCGTAGATAACACTGATACGTCATTGGCTTTCTTGCCACTATCGCACGTATTTGAACGCGCGTGGACGTACTTCTGCCTTTACAAAGCAGTTACTGTTTATTACTTAGATGATACTAACTTAGTGCGCGAAGCCCTTGCTGAGGTACGTCCTACCTTGATGTGTGCTGTACCGCGCTTCTACGAAAAGATATTTGCCACCGTACACGACCGAGCTGGCGCATCGTCATTTGTAAAGCGTAAGCTCTTCCGCTTGGCAATAGCTACTGGTAAACGAGTATTGGCATTACGCGAACAAGGTAAGAAACCCTCGTTTGTCTTACAGAAAGCTTATAACCTTTTTGATAAAATGGTGTATAAGAAACTGAAAGAGGCTCTTGGTGGACGCATTAAGTTTATGCCTTGTGGAGGGGCAAACCTCGAACCTAGTATCGGACGTTTCTTTCAGTCGATAGGAATTAACCTAAAATTAGGTTATGGGATGACCGAAACGACTGCTACTATATCTTGTTGGGGCGACGATCGTATCAACCCACAATCGGTAGGGAATGTGATGCCTAATGTACAAGTGCGGATAGGAGAGGAGAACGAGATATTGGTAAAAGGAGGAATGGTGATGAAGGGTTACTACAAGAACCCAGAAGAAACCGCCAAAGCTTTTACTCCTGATGGTTATTTACGCACGGGAGATGCGGGTAATTTGGACGGGAATAACAATCTCTTTATCACCGAGCGCATTAAAGAACTGATGAAGACCTCTAACGGCAAATACATTGCTCCACAGATGATTGAAGGCAAGGTTGGGAAGTATAACCTTATAGAACAAATAGCCGTGATTGCTGATGGTAAGAAATTTGTTTCTGCCCTTATTGTACCTAATTACGAGATGCTCTCACAAGCACTAAAAGATCTCAATATTAAGTGCAAAAACACGGCAGATATGATAAAGCATAGCCAAGTGATTGAGTACATAGGTAAGCAACTACAAAAATTTCAGAAAGACCTACCCGACTACGAGCAGATTAAGAAGTTTACGCTTCTGCCTTCGGCTTTCACTATTGAGCGTAATGAGATTACTCCTTCGCTCAAACTCAGAAGAAAAGTGATTTATGCCAATTATAGTCGTGAAATAGAGGCAATGTACAGATAAAGATATTAGAGACTATCCGTAAAAGCATCGTTGTATTTTCTTATTTTGTACCTTTGCGCCCGATTTTTAATATTATCTGCTAATCGAAGAACAATTTTTATGAAAAGATTTTTATTTATGGCAATATTAAGTTGCCTTGGTCTTGTGTCTGTACAATGTACCAAAGTCGACACAGAACGTGTAGAAATTAAAGGAGAACGCGGTGAGCGTGGCAACTTAATCCTCTCAGGAATAGGCGTGCCTGATGCTTCTCAAGGAACGATAGGCGATTATTATCTCGACCTATCTACAGCCAATCTTTATGGAGCTAAAACAGCAAAAGGCTGGGGAACTCCTATTTCTTTAAAAGGCTTAAAAGGTGATGCGGGAGCCGATGGTGCCAATGGTACCAACGGTCAAAACGGAAAAGATGCTCCTGTACCTCAAATAAAAAATGGCTTTTGGTATATAGGTGAAACGAATACTCATATTAAAGCCCAAGGAGAAAAAGGTACTGATGGTACTAATGGCACCAATGGTCAAAACGGTCAAAATGGTATTACGCCTCATATAGGAGAGAATGGTAATTGGTTTATAGGCAATCAGGATACTCATATAAAAGCTCAAGGAGACAAAGGAGAAACAGGTGCTACGGGTGCTACGGGAGCACAAGGGCTTCCCGGTAAAGATGGCTCTAAAATATATTCAGGACAAGGCAAACCCGTGAGTCAAGGAGTAGAAGGCGATTACTATATCGATACTGAGGCTAAAATATTCTATGGGCCTAAAACTAATATAGGTTGGCCTTCTACCGGTATTTCTCTTACCGCTCAACAAATGAGTGACACAGACTATGAACTTAGCACTGACGGAAAGACCTTAGTAAAATGGAAAAATGAGAAAACACTTTTTATCGATATGAATACTGACCCTAAGCTAAAAGATGTAGAAATCATAGCTGACAATGCTTTTAACGCAGAAATAAATAAACTCACATACCAGTTGAGAACTTTCGTCATTGGGGATAAAGTAAAAGATATAGGGGCTAAGGCTTTCTATCTATGTACTAAATTGACAAGTGTAGAAGTATCGAATGAGAATATAAGAAGAGAGATTACAAAAATAAAAACGCAAACCTTTGCTAATTGTACTCATCTACAAAATGTAGATATTCCTTCAAGCGTTACTACTATTGAAGCAAGAGCTTTCACAGGTTGTAATAGACTTACAAGTGTTATACTTCCTGAAACAGTAAACAATATAGTAAATAATGCCTTTGCAAAGTGTGACAATTTGCATACCGTAATCATACGTAACCCTAATGCTTTTAGTATAGGCACTATGGCATTTAATCAAACTCTGTTACGCAACATTTATGTCCCTTCCGGGAAAGTAGAGGAATATAAAACATTAAACCCTCAATACAAAGATTTTATCAAATAAGATATAAACAAAAAAAGCTACCAATTCGGTAGCTTTTTTTATTACCTTTTATTTTTTACCTGTTACCTGAATAAACGCTTCTTCCAAATTAAATGCTTGCACTTCGGTAATAAGGTTTTGAGGTGTGTCTTCTTTTAGCAATTGTCCTTCATTTAAAATACCTACACGGTCACAAAAATCCTGTGCCTCTTGTAAATGATGGGAGGTGTAAAGTATCGACATTCCTCCTCTGTTCAATTCCTTTAAATAATCGATAATAATATTTTTGGATTGCACATCCACCCCCACCGTAGGTTCGTCTAAGAAAAGTACCTCAGGGCTGTGCAATATACCCGCCACCAAGTTGATACGGCGTTTCATTCCTCCCGAAAAATGAGCAATCTTCTTATTGGCAACTGAGGCTAAGGCTACTCGCTCAAGAGCTTCGTCAGTGAGTGCTTTTAGTTGTTTGCCTTTGAGTCCATACAGGCTACCGAAATAATGCAAGTTTTCGCGAGCGGTAAGCGTAGGATACAAAGCGTATTCTTGCGGAACCACCCCTATTTTATACCTAAGGCTTGTATCTTTATAAGTAAGTCCTACAATAGAAAAACTCCCCATCGTAGGTTTGATACTCCCAAAAAGAATAGACATCAAGGTAGTTTTCCCCGCTCCATTAGGTCCTAAAATACCATAAATTTCTCCTCTTCTCACCTTAAACGACACATCATTCAAGGCAAGGCTGGTGGCTTCTTTATATTGTTTGCTGAGGTGGGTTACCTCGATGGCATTGGGGGGTGTACTCATATTCTCAAAAGCTGAAAAGCGGGGCAAGATAGTCAAAATATTGCAATTAGCAAAGTTTTTTGTACATTTGCAGGGTTTTAATAGGTAACAAGTAACACAGTGAACGAAAATGTAACGCTTAGAATAGCAATGCCTGAGGATACTTCTGCTATTTGGGCAATCCTATCTGCTGCTATTGAGCGTCGCAAAGCCGATGGCAGTAACCAGTGGCAAGACGGCTACCCTAATGAAGAGGTTATAGCTAATGATATCGCCCATCAATATGGCTATGTACTCACAGAAGACAACGAAATATTAGGCTATGCTGCTCTCCTCATCAACAACGAACCTGCTTATGAGGCTATTAAGGGCAAATGGCTTACCAATGCCGACTTTATGGTATTTCATCGCGTAGCAATTTCGTCTGACCATTTGGGGCGTGGCTTAGCAAAGTTTCTTCTTCAAAAGATAGAAGAAATAGCTCACAATAAAGGCATTCCTTCTTTGCGAGCCGATACTAATTTCGATAATGCCCCGATGTTACACCTATTCGAAAAATTAGGCTATAAGTACTGCGGTGAAGTTACTTTCAGAGGTACTCCCCGCAAAGCCTTTGAGAAAAAACTATGAATCAAGAATTACTCACCTATTTAGAACATTTTATTACCGAAGAACGCAAGGAACGTTTTTTACAGGTAATAAGCGCGCGTACCAATCACTTTACGGTAGCGATGGAAGATGTATTCCAAATGCATAACACCAGTGCCGTAGTGCGCACTTGCGAAGTCTTTGGCGTACAACAAGCACACAGCATAGAAGGACGATTTGGCAAACGCATCGATGCCAAAATAGCAATGGGTGCTCAAAAATGGGTAGACGTCTTCCGCTATAACGACACCCAAAGTTGTATCGATGCCCTCCGTGCCCAAGGTTACCAAATTGTGGCAACAACCCCACACAAAGACGCTTATTTCCTCAACGACTTCGATATTAGTAAAAAGAGTGCTTTCTTCTTTGGTACAGAAAAAGAAGGGCTCTCCCAGCAAGTACTCTCACAAGCTGACACATATTTAAAAATTCCAATGGTAGGTTTTACCGAAAGTTTAAATATCTCGGTAGCGGTAGCCATTGTCCTGCAACAGCTTACTGATAAACTCCGCCGTAGCCAAGTAGCTTGGCAACTCACCGACGAAGAACGCCTCAGCACTCTTATCAATTGGACAAAGAAATCCATTCGCAACGTAAAAGATGTGCTAAAACGCTACGAAGAACTCACCGCTCAAAAATAAAAACCTTCAATAAACTTCCTCCTATCTTCGCATTAACTACAAGAAATCTTCATCATTTCTTTGTTCATTCTTTTCCTACTTGCCTGCCCTGCTACGACTGCCCGTGTGGCTCGCATCGTCTTTTGTATGAACTTTGCCTAAGTTTCAAACATTGCCAAAGTTGAACTCCACTAATAACCTTCTTTTTATCTCTATCTTAGATTCGTCTTACCTTCATCGTAGGTTCGTTTTCTGTTCGTCATTCCTTCGTCTTTTGTTCGTTGTAGAGCCACTGTAGACCCACTGTAGAGCCACTGTGGAGCCACTGTAGAGCCACTGTAGAGCCACTGTAGAGCCACTGTAGAGCCACTGTAGAGCCACTGTAGACCCACTCATCATTCGATTATCCCATAAACTTTGTATAATCCTCTCCCAATTTCACCATTAACCATTCACCATTAATCATTCACCATTAATCATTAACCATTAATCATTAATCATTAATCATTAACCATTAATCATTAATCATTAACCATTAATCATTAACCATTAATCATTAACCATTAATCATTAACCATTAATCATTAACCATTAATCATTAACCATTAATCATTAACCATTAATCATTAACCATTAATCATTAACCATTTGCTAATTTTCTGATTTTTATTTCGCATTTCTGGTATTTAAGGTATTACAATTTCTTCACTCATTTTTTTCATAATTCGTAATCCGTAATTCGTAATTATTTTTTACCTTTGCACCGAGAAGAGATTTTTAACCATTTACAGAAATGAATACTATAACAAAAACAAACTTTAAATTCCCTAAACAAAAATCCGTTTACAGAGGGAAAGTGCGTGATGTGTATCAACTTAAAGATGATACCCTCATTATGATTGCTACCGACCGTATTTCGGCTTTCGATACCATTCTACCCAAAGGTATTCCTTACAAAGGTCAGATATTAAATCAAATGGCTGTAAGTTTCTTGCAACAAACTGAAGATATTGTACCTAATTGGCTTATTGCTTCTCCTGACCCTAATGTTTCTATTGGTCAAGTGTGCGAACCACTAAAAGTGGAAATGGTCATTCGCGGTTATCTTGCAGGGCACTCGGCTCGTCTCTACAAAAATGGCGTGCGCAAACTATCGGGCGTCCCCTTACCAGAAGGCTTGCGAGAGTTCGATATGTTCCCACAACATCCCATTATTACTCCGGCTACCAAAGCCGAACAAGGCTTGCACGACGAAGATATTTCCCGTGAAGACCTCATTCGCAAAGGAATTGTAAGCGAGGAAGACTATCGATTGATGGAAAAATACACCTACGCACTCTTTGCTCGCGGTACTGAAATCGCCTCTAAACACGGACTCATCTTGGTAGATACTAAATACGAATTCGGTAAAACTCGCGATGGCGAAATAGTGCTCATCGACGAAATTCACACCCCCGATTCCTCTCGTTATTTCTATAAAGAAGGCTATGACGAACGACAAGAAAACGGTGAACCCCAAATACAACTCTCCAAGGAGTTCGTACGCCAGTGGCTCATTTCGAAGGGCTTTCAAGGTGAAAAAGGGCAAAAAGTACCTACGATGACTGATAAGTATGTACAATCCGTTTCTGAGCGTTATATAGAGCTCTACGAGAATATTATGGGTGAGAAATTCCTCCCCGCCGATACTTCCGATATAGAGAACCGCATCTACGACAACATAATGCGATTTTTGCAGAATCGATAATCAATGAAAAAAGGTCGCTTTTGCGTCCTATACTTTGCCAAAGTTGAATAGCGCTCGTTAATTGTTAATTGTCAATTGTCAATTGTTAATTGAACCACGATGTCTACATATCATTAGGAAGTAACTTAGGAAATCGTAAAGCTTACCTGCAACAAGCCATTGAAGGCATTGCGATGCGGGTGGGTACTATTGTCGATATAGCCCCTATCTACGAAACACCCTCGTGGGGTTTTTCGGGGGAAGCTTTCCTAAACACCTGCTTGCTATGTCGTACCTTTCTATCACCTGAGGAAGTATTAGTACAGTTCTTGCAAATAGAACAAGAACTCGGGCGAGAGCGTATGCCTCATTCCAAAGGCTACCAATCACGCACTATCGACCTCGATATTCTTTTCTACGACGATAAAGTTATTAATACCGAAGTGCTCACCGTGCCTCATCCTCTCTTGCACCGCCGTAAGTTTGTGCTGAAACCTTTAGCAAATATCGACGATCTCAAAGTACACCCTGTACTCAAAAAAACGGTTGCCGAACTCCTCCGCACTACCGATGATACTTCACCCGTGCAACGTCTTACCGACCAGCTGTCGTTTCCTGCACAAAAATCGCCTTTCTTGAATTATAAGTACATTGCTATTGAGGGAAATATAGGTTCTGGAAAGACCACTTTGGCGACTAAAATAGCCGAAGATTTCAATGCAAAGCTCATCTTAGAGCAGTTTTCTGATAATCCTTTCCTGCCTAAATTCTACGAGAATCCCAAACAATACGGTTTTACGTTGGAGATGTCGTTCCTTACTGAACGCTACCAGCAAATGTGTGAACAGTTGGCACAAATGGACTTGTTCAAGGAGTTCGTCGTCTCCGATTATGATATCTTCAAATCACTTATCTTTTCTAAGGTAACTCTTACCGATGATGAATTTGTGTTGTACCGCAAACTCTTCTATATTCTCTATAGCCAAATCATCAAACCCGATTTGTATGTATTCCTCTATCAAAATACCGACCGTCTTATTGAAAATATCAAGAAACGTGGTAGAACATATGAGCAAAACATTTCTCCCGATTATCTGAAAAAGATACACTATGGCTATTTAGATTTCATACAGAAGAATACCGCTATGAATTCTCTTATCATTGATGTAACCGACCTCGATTTTGTAAAACACTACACTCATTACGAGTATATTATAGAAAAGATACGCGAGAATTAATTTTCAGTATGTACTTTGCCAAAGTTTTAAATTTTGGCAAAGTTGAATAACTTTTATTTTGATAAATCTACTCTAAAAATACGGTTTTCTATGCATTATAAGTATCCAAATGAAGAAACACAATATGGTTTATACCAATTGGATAGTTTATAAAAGAGTAGACAAAATACTATTTCTCCTAATTAGCTAATTCACAAATTAGCTAATTTGTCAATTATTCGTATCTTTGCCCCCGATTTTTAAACTACAACAAAATGTCAGCAGTTAGAAAAGAATACAAACGAGTAACTACCAAATCGGTAGTAGAGATGAAAGCCAATGGCGAAAAGATTTCAATGCTTACCGCCTACGATTATACATTTGCTAAGCTATTAGATAGTGCCGGTATCGATGTGCTATTGGTAGGCGACTCCGCTAGTAATGTAATGGCAGGTCACGAAACTACCCTCCCTATCACCTTAGACCAAATGATTTATCACGCCTCATCAGTAGTACGTGGGGTGAGTCGCGCCCTTATAGTGGTAGATTTGCCTTTTGGTACTTACCAATCCGACCCTAAAAAGGCGTTGCGCTCAGCTATTAGAATAATGAAAGAAAGTGGGGCTCACGCAATTAAATTGGAGGGAGGTAAAGAGGAAGCCGAGAGCATCAAGCGCATTGTAAATGCGGGTATTCCGGTAATGGGACACTTGGGGCTCACTCCTCAATCTATTCACCAGTTTGGTTCATTCGCTTTGCGTGCTAAAGAAGAAGCCGAAGCCCAAAAACTCAAAGAAGATGCTAAGTTATTAGAACAATTGGGTTGTTTTGCTATTGTATTAGAGAAAATACCTGCTACATTAGCTGAAGAAGTAGCCAAGAGTGTGCATATTCCCATTATAGGGATTGGGGCTGGTAGTGCAGTAGACGGACAAGTATTGGTGATGCAGGATATGCTCGGTATGAGCAATGAATTCCAACCTCGTTTCTTGCGCAAATATGCTAATTTGCAAGAAGTGATTACTAATGCCGTATCGCATTACATCGAAGACGTAAAAAGCGTCGATTTTCCTAACGAAAAAGAACAGTATTAATGTTCCGTCATCAAGGTAAAAAACGTACCGCCAAACATAATCTACAAATAGCCGTAGTGCTCTCATTCGTCGCAGGAATGGTGAACGTTACCGGCTTTTTGTTTGTGGGTAAACTTACCACCAATGTTACGGGACATTTTGCATATTTTATCTATGATGTGTCGGTAGCTGAGTTTTGGAAAGGGCTCATTTACTTTCTCTACATCTTCGCTTTCCTCATAGGTTCCTTCACTTCGGGCTTGCTCATCGAGAATGCTAATTATCATCGCACTCAGAACAAGTATCTCAAGCCTACACTCTTGGAGTGTTTAGCTTTGTTATCGGTAGTAGGGTTACACGCTTTTTCTTCCAATGATATTTCCGCCGATGTTACTGCTTGTATCTTGCTCTTTGCAATGGGCTTGCAGAATGCTTTTGTGACTAAAATCTCTAACTCGGTAGTGCGCACTACCCACCTTACAGGTCTTTTCACCGATTTAGGTATCGAACTTGCCCAAAGAATTTACCTTAATCGTAATCACTACGAGCAGCAACACACGCATTTGAGAAACACCATTCGTCTGCGACTATTTATCATTGCGTTCTTCTTTCTAGGGGGATTTAGTGCGGGGTATTTTTATATTGAACGAGGTTTTTCAATATATACTCTGCTCATTTCGGTAGCCATTCTTCTCTTAGGTCTTTTCTACGACGGAATGCGCTTTTTCTATTTCACTAATAAACGACATTATGAAACTTATCACAAACGCCGAAAACGTAGACGTGCTTTACGAAGACAATCACGTTATCGCCGTAAACAAGCGAGTAGGCGACATAGTTCAGGGCGACAAGACGGGGGACACTCCGCTTAGCGATATTGTCAAACAATACCTTAAACAAAAATATAACAAACCTGGGGAGGTATTCCTTGGGGTAGTACATCGCTTAGATCGCCCTACTACGGGAGTGGTGCTCTTTGCCAAAACCTCTAAAGCTCTCGCACGCCTCAATACGATGTTTGCTAATAAACAGGAAGTACAGAAAACCTATTGGGCGTTAGTAGATGCAAAACCTCCTGTCGAGGAAGATACACTTACCCATTGGTTGGTACGTAATGAAAAACAAAACAAGTCAGTAGCATATAATAAAGAAATGCAGCATAGCAAGAAAGCGGTATTGCATTATAAGTTATTGAAATCTTATGAACGTTATTACCTATTAGAAATCGACCTTATTACGGGGCGTCATCACCAGATAAGAGCACAATTAGCTGCCATAGGATTGTATATCAAAGGAGACCTGAAGTACGGCGCTAAACGTTCCAATCCCGATGGTGGTATCTGTCTTCACGCTTATAGCTTAAGCTTTGTTCACCCTGTAAAGAAAGAGCCTATTAAGATTATTGCAGAAGCCCCTTTCTCTTTCTTGTAGTTAATTGCTAATTCGTATAGCTTAGAGTCATAAAATTTTTACAATTTCATTTATACTTTCTTCTTCAGTAAGATTATCCATAGGGATAATATAGTTAGCTTGCATATAAAAAGGGTTGCGTTCAAACAGATGTTTGCGAATAAAATCCTCTAAATCAGCATCATTAATTTCAGAGAGTAGAGGACGATGCGGTTTTTCTTTAATAAGGCGTTGGGCTAAGGTTTTAGGTTGGTATTTTAGATAAATAGATAAGGAAGTAGCTTGTTTTATTAAAGCCATATTATTGCCAAAGCACGGTGTTCCTCCTCCTAAGGATAATATAAAGTCTTCTTCTTTTTGTAATAACTCCTTTAAATAAAGAGTTTCTTTTTTTCGGAAATAAATCTCTCCTTTACTACTAAAAATCTCTTGTACTGATAGCTTTTCACTTTCAGCAATATAAGAATCAAGGTCAATAAAAGGAATGTTTTTAAGGTGAGCTATAGCTTGTCCAAGAGTAGTTTTACCGCTTCCCATATAGCCAAGTAAAATTATTTTCATATATAAGGTATTGTATAATAGATGTTTGAAATGTAATGCTAAAAATAAAGTGCAAAAATAATACTTTTTTTCTTGTTACATAAGAAATTTGTTATATCTTTGCACCCGCAAAACAATAAAGACACCGAATTGTTATAATGACTCGGTAGCTCAGCTGGTAGAGCACGACACTCTTAATGTTGGGGTCCAGGGTTCGATCCCCTGCCGGGTCACAAGGGTTATACAATTTGTTTTTTTTATTTTTAAGGGACTTGGTAGCTCAGTTGGTAGAGCACAACACTTTTAATGTTGGGGTCCTGGGTTCGAGCCCCAGCCAGGTCACAAGGGTTATACAATTTGTTTTTTTATTTTTAAGGGACTTGGTAGCTCAGTTGGTAGAGCACAACACTTTTAATGTTGGGGTCCTGGGTTCGAGCCCCAGCCAGGTCACAAACACGTAAGCCTACGTGGAGAAATTGGTAGACTCGCCATCTTGAGGGGGTGGTGCTCGTTAGGGCGTGCTGGTTCGAATCCAGTCGTAGGCACAAAAAGATAAGACTACTTTATTGATAAAGTAGTCTTTTTTATTGTCTATATTTATATTTTTTTAATTATAGTACTTTTAAAGCACTTTCTTTAGTCCACCCTATTTTTCCATTAGCTAAACGAATTTTTATCCAGTCATTATTCTTTTCTATAATTTCTACTTTAGTACCTTCGTGAAGCTGCACTACTTCATTGCTATAAGAATTGGCTTCAGAAAATACCCGTACCGTTTTATCGAATAAGATAGCGTATTTTTCACCGTCTACTTGCCTTTTGTGAAAATCGGCGATGAAATAAGTGCCTACTGCTACTGCTACTGATATGAACATCAAGGTGAAAAAGAGCCGTTTGAGGGCAGTTTGTTCTAAAAAGTAGTAACAAAAGAAACTCAATACAAATACTATTACTCCTATTATAGAGAGCACTGCCCACGTTTGCAAGCTAAACAAACCTGTAATAGCATCGGAGAGCTGGCGTAACCATGTTTTAGGTAGGGGTGTAATAGCATCTACCTTCATTTGGTTTGCCAATAGGAGTCCGTTTTTAGCTTGTTGGTTTTTGGGGTTTAGCTGGAGCGCTTTCTCATAATAATAGATACTTTCAGGCACGTGATTCAGTTTGTAATAAGTATTTGCTAAATTATAGTACAAAGCTGATGATTCTTTACCAGACTTCAAAATTGATTTGTATTGGTCAATTGCATTTTGGTACTCTCCTTGGTCGTAATATTGGGTTGCTTTCTCGAAAGGATTTTCGTTAGTTTGAGAGAAAACAGAGAAAGAGAGCAACAGCAAGAGTGATATGATGTTGTTTTTCATTTTATTACTTGTTTTTCACTTGTTTGTCGAGGGTAGAGATTACTTGTACTGCCTCGCTAAAATCTTTTTCCATAGAAGCATTGGTGTGATGCTGAGAGTAGCGTGCCATTTCGCAATTAGCGAGTAATGCCATAAACTGAGCTACAGTAGCTTCAGTAGCTTTTCGGCTGAGCAATAGTTCAGTGATTTTATCTTTGCTCATTTCAGCTGTTTCAATTTTTAATTTGGCTTTTAAGTAATTGTGCAAGGCGCGTTCTAACGCTTCGTAGAAAGTACCTTTATCACTTAATTTACGTTTAGCTTCTCCTAGATATTTCTTCGCTAATCTATTGGCTACTCTTACTTTATTACCTTCGATATCTCCGGCTCTTTGCATTTTGATATGCCACCAGATAAGTACAATAGGGATAAGAAGCAAAGGCAAGAACAGCCATAAATAGTAAGCTGTAGAACCAAAGAATACGGGTTGGTGCATTGGCTGAAGGTCAGCATTGGTTTGAAGACCTTCTGGTTTTAAAGGAATGTTATTACTATTAGCCGTGTCATTAGGCTGGTTTTCGGCTGTAGGACCTTCGGTTACATCTATCCAAATATCTTCGGTTTTTACAGTTTCATATTTCTGAGTATTAGGGTTGAAATACGAGAAAGAGAGTCCTGAAATAGGATATTTCCCTTTGTATTCAGGAACGATAGTATAGGTTTGCTCTAAGCGTCCTTTCATTCCGTTAAGAGAAGTGTTGATGTCTTCTTTTTGTTCGGGAGCATACACTTCTAACGATGATGGGAAAGTAGGCTTAGGTAAATCAAACAGTTTAAAATTGCCATTACCTGATACTTCTATTTTTAGTTGAGTACTTTCATTAGCTTTGAGTGTTTGTTTTGTAGTATTTACGGAAAAAGAGAAGTTACCGACTGCTCCTGAGAAGTTTTCGGGTTTCCCTTCCTCAGGCAAGGGTTTTATGTTTAAAACACGACTGCCAGAGCTTACTTTGCGTGATATTTCTTCATAGAAAGGGCGTCCAAAGAAGTCTCGTTGTCCTGTAGGAGCATTGATAATAGCTTCTACAGACAGAGGTTCGAGAGTGATAGCACCTGTTTTTTGAGGGTAAAGCACTATTCTTTTTACTACAATACAACGGTAGGAACGACCTTGATAAGAGCAATTTTCTACCTCATAATTTTGCAGACGTATATCTTGACTCCAGAAGTTAGGGTATTTTGGTACATCTAACAAACGCAGGTTACTAAGAGATATTTCTCCTCCTACATAAAGCCGATATACCACACTTACAGCTTCGTTAAGGTATGGGTTGGGCTTTGAAACTTCGGCAAGAAGGAATAGGTTTTCACGTGCAATATCGTTAGTATTTCTGTCTATTGAGGGAGTTTTTACTGCCTCGGTAACAGTGATAGCTATGGGGTTTGTTTTATATGTTCTACCGTCAATTTCTATACTTGCTTGTCCTATGGTAAACTTACCTTTGGCAGTAGGTTGGAGAATGTAAATATAAGTTTTGGAGAAACTACTTACTCCATTAATCCACGATCTTGAAACCGATTGCGAAGGTCCCATTACTATGGTAAAACCGTGAAAGTTAGGCGGAGTAAAGTTATCGCCGTCTTTATTCATAGAGAACTCTATGCGCAAGCGTTCGTTAGCCCCTAATTGATTTTTACTCACTTCGGCTTTGAACTCTACTTGTTGTGCATAGAGACTTTGGATTAAGAAAGTTATAAAGAATATTATCTTGTATTTCATTTTAGCTTTTACTTATTAAAAGGGCGAATAGCCATTCGTCCCTACTACTACCAATCTTTTTCAGTTTTAGCGCGTTGACCTTTTACTTTTTGGGCGTTAATTTTCTCTTGGGTTTTGCGCTCTTCGTTGTTCATTGCCTCCAAGATACGCTCCATTTGTTGTGGCGAAAGAGAAGAGGGACGTTGTTCACCTTGTCCTTGTCCGCTTTGGTTTTTATTCTGCTGGTTGTTTTGGTTAGGGTCTTTTTGGTCGTCGCCCTTGTCTTTGTTTTTATCCTGTTTATCGCCTTGATCTTTTTTATTATCTTTATTGTCTTTGTTGTCCTGATTATTCTTGTTGTCTTGGTTTTTATTCTGGTTATTTTGGTTCTGTTGATTATTTTGATTATTCTGATTTTGCTGGTTCTGTTGATTGTTTTGGTTTTGTTGGTTGTTTTTATCTTTATTGTTTTTGTTGTTTTGAGGTGGAGGTGGGTTTTGTTTAAGCATTTCTTTGGCTACTGCCAAATTGTAACGGGTTTCTTCATCTTTAGGATTATGACGCAAGGCTTCTTTATAAGAGAGCACCGCCTTTTCGTACTCTTTGTTCTTCATAAAGGCATTGCCTAAATTGTGGAAAGCCTTGTGTTTTTCTTCTTCAGTTATCTTATCGGAGGTTGAGGCGTTTTTAAGTCGGGAGAAAGCCTCGTCATAACTCTTTTGTTGATAGTACATCGTACCGAGATTATACTGTGCAGTAGCGTTGTTTTTATCTTCGGCTATTGCTTTGCGATATTCTACTTCGGCTTGTACGGGTTTATCGCCTTTGAGAGCGGTGTTGCCCTCGTACGTATATTTTTTAGAGTTGGCAATTGCTTTTTGCGCCTCTTTTTCGGCTTTGGTTTGTGCAAAAGCAGAGAGGGATAGTAAGGATAATGTTATGTATAGAACGTTTTTCATAGTAGATTGTTTGTTTTCAACTTTGCCAAAGTTTTAAACTTTGGCAAAGTTCGGGACGCACTATTTGTCTTTTTCTTTTTCGTTGAATAGATTCAATTTCTTTACCCATTGGGTTTTGCGTTCAAAGATAGCGAGGTCTAAGATGAGCAAGAGCAAAGCTCCGCCTAAAAACCACTGAAATTGGTCTTTGAAATCTACGAACTTTTGGGTATCGAACTGACTTTTTTCAGTACCGTCTAATATCTTGTTAATTTGGCTTACTACTTTTTGGGTATTATCGCCGTCGAGGTATTCACCTCCTGCATTGATGGCTATCTGTTGCAAGAGTTCGCGGTTGAGTTTGGTAATTACTACCTCGCCATTGCGGTCGCGCTTATACGTTTGTTCGCCTTCGTCTTTAATAGGGATAGGAGCGCCTTTTTCGGTGCCGATACCTATGGTGTAGATATGTACTCCTTTTTCTTGTGCTTCGGTAGCGATTTCGGTAGCACCCATTTCGTGGTCTTCGCCATCGGTGAGGATAAAGAGCAAGCGCGCGGTGGGAGTATTCTCATCGAAATAGTTGCTTGCCATACGTATTGCTTCCTGAATGGCAGTTCCCTGAGAGGAAAGCATATCGGTGTTCATACCTTGTAGAAACATCTTAGCGGCAGAATGGTCGGTAGTGAGAGCGAGCTGAGGATAAGCGCTAGCTGCATAAGCTACGATACCTACACGGTCGCCTTTTAGCTGACTAATGGTTTCGAAAGCGATGCGTTTTGCCTTTTCCAAACGATTGGGGGCTACATCTTCGGCAAGCATACTTTTAGAGACATCAATAGCAAAGACGATATCTACCCCTTCGCGTTTTACGGTTTCAATTTTTGTACCTATCTTGGGGTTAGCGAGGGCGATGCTCAGTAGCACAAGCACTACTGCCAAGACACTCCATTTCACCCAGAGTTTGAATCGCGAACGGTCAGGAGCTAAACGCCTAAGGGCAGGGGAGGAGGCAAATTGTCTTTGCAACCGACGTTTGCGAAGCATTGAAAGGGCAAAGATGATGAATAGCGGGATGAGTACCGCTATGAGCCAAAGATATATTTTTTCGTCGATATGAATCATAATTAGTTAAAAGATAAGAGTTAAGAGTTAAAAGTCGCAAAGGCTTTTATTATTAACTTTTAATTCATAGCTGTTAATCAAATACTGCGCCAAAACGATGCAAAGATACAAAATAATTTATAAAATTAGAAAATGAGAGAATTAGGAAATTAGAAAATGAGGAAATTAGAAAATTAGAAAATGGGGTGCGAGCTACAAGAAACGCGCCAGCGGAGGGTTTGTCAGTTTATTCAACTTTGCCAAAGTTTCAAACTTTGGCAAAGTGTGTACCGCAAAAGCGATGTGTTGGAACTATTAGGAGATTTCGGAAGGAAACGGAATAGTTCGGAAGTGGGTCGAGAGGGATTTTAGTGAAAAAAGGGTGTAAGGAGGGTGGGGTTAGCTTATAGAGAGCTTATAGGAAGCTTATACGAATCTTGGACGATTGGTATAGAAAGGGTATATAAAAAGTTGATTCATAATATAATACAACAACGCTAAAAATGTTAAAAACGGGGTTTCGAGGCGAAAGAAAGAGGAAGAGGTGCTAGGCCATAGGCCATAGGCACTAGGGGGGAGTATGACGGAAACTTCTCGCTGGCTATCCTCAAAGGGGGAGATGCAATACAAAAGCGACAATTGAGACTTTGATGAATCTTAGGGGATTGTTATACAAAGGCTGTTGGAGCATTTAATAATCAGTGAATTATATTTTAAGGTTTTAGATTTTAATTATTTAGTTTGTCAATTCGAAAAATAGTTGTACCTTTGCGCCCTGAAAAAATTACGTAATAAAATTAGCATTGCAATGAAAAAAGAAATTCACCCAGAATCTTACCGTTTGGTGGCTTTCAAAGATATGTCGAACGACGATATCTTCATCACAAAGTCTACCGTAGAGACAAAAGAGACTATTGAAGTAGAAGGGGTTGAGTATCCATTAGTAAAATTAGAGATTTCTCGCACTTCGCACCCTTACTACACTGGTAAATCTAAACTTATCGACACAGCCGGACGTATTGATAAGTTTAAAAACAAATACGCTAAGTTCCAAAAATAACATAGCAACTTTTAAAAACCTCCTCACGGAGGTTTTTTTTCTTATGAAAATACTTTCGGTCTCTCTTCATAATATCGCTTCTATAGAAGGTCCCTTTACGCTTAATTTGGAAGCTGAACCCCTTAAATCGGTGGGGTTATTTGCTATTACAGGAGCGACAGGGGCAGGCAAATCTACCATTTTAGATGCTATTTGCCTTGCGCTTTATAACGATACCCCTCGCTTGGCAACTACAAAAAACTCGGTTGCTATTGCTGACGGCTCGGCTGAGGTGCAGGTGAATAATGTGAAGAACCTCTTGCGCAAAGGGGCGATTTCGGGCTATGCCAAAGTGGTATTTCAGGCGGTAGACGGCAAGACTTATGAAGCGGAATGGCAGGTACGCAGAGCCTATAACAAACTTTCGGGGGCAATTCAGCCTGAAACTTTGCAACTTACTTGCCTGACGGATAACCAACTGATTGCTGAGAACCGCAAGACATTGGTGCTCGAAAAGATAAAGGAATGCGTAGGCTTGACTTTTGACGAGTTTACCAAATCGGTGATTTTGGCACAAGGAGACTTTACGTCGTTCTTAAAAGCGAATGATGATAAGCGGTCGGATATCTTAGAAAAACTCACAGGTACGGAGATTTATACGCGCATTTCTAAGCAAGTGTACGAACTCAACAAGCAACATAAAAACGAACTCCAACTTTTAGAAAAACAGCTCGAAAACATTGTTTTTTTAACGGAAGAAGAGCGCAGTGCCTTAACCGAGCAACTTACAGCCGATGAAGAGAGGTTAAAAACCTTACAAGCATCGCTCGCTTCTTTAAAAGAACAACAACAGTGGTTTGACAATCAGAAGTTGTACACTCAGCAATGGCAAGAGGCTGTTGCCAATAAAGAAAAAGCCGAACAAGAGAAAACCTCGCAAGCGGAACGTTTTGGAGAGCTTGCCATCATAGAGCAATTACAAGCCATAAAAGGGGATATCCTCACCGAGCAAAGGGAAAAAGAACTATTAGCAACCGCTCAGCAACATTTGAAGGAAGATACTACTGAAAAAGAAAGGCTTACTGCTGATAAGGCTAAGATATCCGAGCGAAAATCGCTAACCGAAAACGATTTGGCTACTGCCAAAAAGGCTTATGAAACTGCCAAACCTGTTATTGCCAAAGCAAAGGAATTGGACGTACGACTTGCAGAACTAACGCAGATTTTTGAGCAAAAACAGCAACAACAAGAGGCGAAAGAGACTGCTTTGCAAGCTAAAAAAGAGTCGCTTGAAAAAGTAACTGAACACATACAGAAAGGGGAGAGGTACATTCAGCAAGAAGAACAGTGGCTCAACACTCACCCTGATGAAGCGCAGTTGTACCGCAATGCGTTGTGGCTCAAACAGCTTGTGGAAGAACAGCAACAACTCAATGAAAAACTAACCGCCCATAGCCAAGCAGAAGAACGCCTTACGCAACAACTCAATGAGCTGAAAGCACAATACCCTATACAGGCACTCCCTTCAACTGATATGGAGACGCTTGCCAAACAGCAGAAGGCCTATCTCACCGCCCTGCAAGTGTATCAGGCGGATAGAGAGATTGCCAAACATATCAAGCAATATACCGACGCAAAGGTTCAGGGAGAAGCGCTCTTACAAGAGATGCAAAACACCCAAAGTCAAATATTGGAAACATTGCAACGTTTAAAAACAGAGAAGATAGCCACCCAAATAGCTTGTGATACAGCGGAACGCATTTACCAAAGGGCACAAATAGAAAATACCAAAGATGTAGCGTTTTTGAGAGAACATTTGGTGGAAGGAGAAGCCTGCCCCGTATGTGGTTCGGTACACCACCCCAATGCTCATAAGGCAGTGGCTGAACACCTGATAGATACAGTACAACAAGAGTTTCTAACGGCTAAAAAACAATTAGAAACGCTTACCAAAGAGGTTATCACCAAAGAAACGGAGCTCAAAGAACTGCAAAAGCGTATAGAGAGTCAGACAGCAGAAAACACAGAACGTACGGATTTATGGCAACAAGAGAGCGAACGCTTGTCGCAATCGGTGTATTATACGACCTATCCTTCTGTGAAAATAGAAGAATATATCACGGATAAGATAGCAAAAACAGAACATCTTTTAGCGGAAAACGAGCGTCTTTTTGAAGTGCTTAACCAACTCAAATCACTCACCGATGAGCTGAATACCCTTGCGAAAGACGCTGAAAATTACGAGCAACAACGGCAAAAATACAGTCAGCAATTACAGAGCTTACAACTTTCGGACGCTTGGATTATCCTTTGGAAAACCGATATTGTGCAATTTCAAAACCAAATTACCACTGCTAAAACCGACTGGGAAGCGCATTCGGCTTGTATCGAAAAATACAAAAAGCGCCTTGCTGAACTCACCCAAGAGCGCACCGAGCTCGCCTCCTCACAACAAGTACTCCGTCAGGAGCTCACCGAATTGACAGTGGCAATCGATAAAGAGCAAGCACAATTGCAAACGCTAAAAGAAGAACGTGCGGGATTGTTAGAAGGAAAATCGGTTCAAGTAATAGAAGAGAGTTACCAACAGCAGTTAGAGCAATTAACAACTCTTTTAGAGCAAACGCAACAGCAATATAACGCTATTTTATTAGAGATGACGGCTAACGAAAAAACCTTAGAGACCTTAGCGATGCAACAACAGCAATCGCAAGCTCATATAGCCGAAGCAACTCACAAAATAGAAGAATGGCTTACAGCCTATAAGCCTGCTCAAATAGAGCATATAAGAAGGAAAATGCAAGAGTGGGCGAATCGTTCTCACGAATGGCTACAATCAGAGCGCCAAGCCCTTCAATCCTTAAATGACCGCATTGCACAATACAATACCATTGCGAATGAAAAACAGCAAGCGCTTGAAACACTAAAAGAAAAAAGACCACTCAACTTTACAGAAGAAGATATCGTCCAACAGTTGGCAGAACAGACAGCAGAAGAAGATACCTTGCGCGATACGGTAGTCACTCAAAAGAGTCGGCTTTTAAATGATGAGCAACAGCGAGCAACAGCAGTTGAGTTGCATACAGCCAAAGAAGAAAAGGAAAAACTCGCTCATCGCTGGAGCTTACTCAACGACCTGATAGGAAGTAGTACAGGTAATGCCTTTCGCAAATACGCACAAGAATACACTTTGGATATGCTCTTGCAATATGCTAATGTGCAGATGCGCTACCTCAATAGGCGCTACACCCTGCAACGCATTCCCAATTCTCTTAGTCTGCAAGTGATAGACAACGATATGGGAGCTGAGGTACGCTCGGTATACTCACTTTCAGGAGGAGAATCGTTTTTGGTGTCCTTGGCTTTAGCTTTGGCACTTTCGTCTCTTTCATCTACTAAAATGAACGTAGAGACCCTCTTTATAGACGAAGGTTTTGGTTCTTTAGACTCTGAGACACTTTCAGTAGCCTTAGATGCCTTAGAGAGTTTGCAAAATCAAGGGAAGAAAGTGGGAGTTATCTCTCACGTGCAGGAGATGGTAGAGCGTATTGCTGTGAAAGTAGTGGTACAAAAGGAAGGCAATGGAAAGAGTAAGATAGTGGTTAGTAATTGATTATGAAGAGAATATATACTATAGGACATTCTACACATACATTGGAAGAATTTATAGAGATGTTACAATCGTTTGAGATACAACATTTAGTTGATATCAGAGGGTTACCAGGCTCTAACAAATATCCGCAATTTAATAAAGAAAACTTAGAGGTAGTATTACCCGAAATTGGGATAGCCTATACCCATCTCACGTTATTAGGTGGTAGACGTAAAGTACATAAAGATTCTAAGAATACTCGTTGGCATAACGAGTCTTTCCGAGCTTATGCTGATTATATGGAGACTTATGATTTTGAAAAAGGTATTGCTCAACTCATTACTATAGCTGAAAAAGAAACTACTGCTTATATGTGTGCAGAGGCTGTTTGGTGGCGTTGTCATAGGTCGATGGTATCAGATTATTTGAAAGCCAAGGGGTGGCAAGTAAATCATATTATGGCAATAGGTAAGGAAGAACCTCATAGATACACCGCTCCTGCTCGTATTATAGGAGACAGAGTAGTGTATTACGATGATGGAGAGATTTTAAATCTCTAACACAATAAATCAGATATAGAAAAAGATTAGAGAAAATCTTTATTAAAAGAACTGTGAAAAAGTATGTAAACATTAAAATAATACAATGAAAGTAAAAGACATAACTAAAGTTCTAGAAACTCTTGCACCGCTTGATTATGCTGAGAGTTTTGACAATGTAGGCTTATTGGTAGGTGATGCCAATGCCGAAGTGACAGGAGTGCTCATCACCTTAGATACATTAGAAGCTGTGGTAGAAGAAGCTATTGAAAAGAATTGTAATCTCATTGTTAGTTTCCACCCGATTATCTTCAGTGGGCTTAAATCGCTTACAGGGAAGACCTATGTGGAACGAGTAGTGATGAAAGCGATTCGACACCAAATAGCTATTTATAGTATGCATACGGCTTTAGACAATCAGCTGTTAGGAGTGAATGCTTCTATTGCTGACCGTTTAGGATTACACAATCGCTCCATACTTATTCCACAGCCTAATGTTATTAGAAAACTTATTACCTATGTTCCAAAAGCTAATGCTGAAAAGCTACGTAAAGCACTCTTCGAAGCAGGAGCGGGGAATATTGGCAACTATGCGGAATGCAGTTTCAATCTTGAAGGGAAAGGCACTTATAAGGGCAATGAATCTTCGCGCCCAACTATTGGTGAACCCAATGTATTTCACACAGAAGATGAAACACAAGTAGGAGTTATTTTTCCCAAGCACTTACAATCTCAAATCCTAAAAACACTTCGCCAAAATCACCCCTATGAAGAGGTGGCTTATGAGATATATATACTCGAAAACGAGCACCAACATATAGGAATGGGTATGATAGGGGAGTTTGAAACCCCGATGAGTGAGGCAGATTTCCTTGTTTATTTAAAAGAAAAAATGGAGGCAAGCTGTATTAGGTATTCAGCATTCAGGGGAAAAGAAGTGAAAAAAGTAGCTGTATTGGGAGGAAGTGGAGCTTTTGCAGTAGAAGATGCTAAGCGAGCAGGAGCAGATGTTTTTGTGAGTGCAGACTTTAAATACCACGATTTTTTCAGGGCTGAGGGGAAAATATTATTAGCAGATATAGGTCATTTTGAAAGTGAACAATACATAAAATTTATTTTATTTGAGTATCTTTCAAAAAAAATTCCTACTTTTGCCCTCTCAATATCAAATGTAGATACAAATCCTATCAAATATTATTCATAGATATGGCACAAAAAGTGGATATAACCGTAGAAGAAAAATTAAGAGCATTGTATGATTTACAGCTTATCGATTCTAAGATTGATGAGTTACAAAACACTCGTGGTGAGCTTCCGTTAGAAGTTTCAGACCTTGAAGATGAGGTAGAGGGTTTAAAAAAACGTCACGTAAAGTTTAAAGAAGAGTTAGACGAATTGCAGGCAGGAATTGCTGAGAAGAAGGCAAAAATTGAAGAGGCAAAAGCCCTTATCAAAAAATATACTACCCAGCAAAAAAATGTACGTAACAATCGTGAATATATTTCTCTTTCTAAAGAGATAGAATTTCAAGAGTTAGAAGTACAGTTGGCAGAAAAACGCATTAAAGAAGGTAAAGCGCAAGTAGACCAAAAGAAAGAGGCTATCAAACAAGTAGATGAGCGCAAAGCCCAACGTGATGCGCACCTCAAGCACAAAAAAGCTGAACTTGATTCTGTTTTGGCAGAAACTGAGAAAGAGGAGGAATTTTTAAGAGAAAAAGCAGAAGAGTATGCGGCTAAAATTGAAGAGCGTTTGCTAAAAGCCTATCAACGCATTCGCAGTAGTGTGATGAACCGTTTAGCAATAGTGCCAATTCAGCGTGGAGCATCTGGAGGTTCTTTCTTTGCTATTCCGCCACAAGTACAAGTAGAAATTGCTTCTCGTAGAAAGATTATTACTGATGAACACAGTGGAAGAATCTTGGTAGATGCAGCTTTAGCTGAAGAAGAAAGAGAAAAGATGGAAACTTTGTTTAAAAGTTTTAAATCTTAGAGATAAGTAATGAGGAAACTAATTATATTAAGAAAAATGAGTCCAGCAATCACTGGACTCATTTTGTTTTTATTTAATATTTAATAAGCTTTAGCAAATAACACTCGCTTGTTTGAAGGCTTGCCTGAGTAGATGCAAGACCCTGATTCTTCCTTGATATCCAAAGGTATACAACGTATAGTTGCTTTGGTTTCTTCTTTGATACGCTCTTCTGTTTCGGGAGTGCCATCCCAGTGGGCTGAGAGAAAACCTCCTTTAGTTTCTAGCAATTCCTTGAACTCATCATAGCTGTTTACCTCGGTAATATGGGTATTGCGGTACTCCAAAGCTTTGTTGTATATATTAGTTTGAATATCTTCCAAAAGCTGCTGGATATGTGCTACGATTTGGTTGCCTGCTACAGTTTCTTTGGTAAGGGTATCGCGACGGGCTACTTCAAAGGTGTTATTTTCTATGTCGCGTTGCCCTACGGCTAAGCGCACGGGAACGCCTTTGAGTTCGTACTCGTGAAACTTGAACCCTGGCGATTGGGTATCGCGATCGTCGAATTTTACGCTAATACTACATTTTTTAAGTTCTTCTACTAAAGGTTGTATGTGTGTGCGCACTTTTTCTAATTGTTCTGCTCCTTTGTAGATAGGCACGATTACCACTTGTATAGGAGCTAATTTAGGAGGAAGTACTAATCCGTTGTCATCGCTGTGGGTCATAATGAGTGCTCCCATCAAGCGAGTAGAGACACCCCAAGAGCTCGCCCATACGTACTCTTGTTTACCTTCTTTGCTCACATATTTCACGTCAAAGGCTTTGGCAAAATTCTGACCTAAGAAGTGTGATGTTCCTGCTTGCAGTGCTTTTCCGTCTTGCATAAGGGCTTCTATACAGTAGGTATCATCAGCCCCTGCAAAGCGTTCGCTTTCACTTTTTACACCTTTTATTACAGGCACAGCCATAAAGTTCTCTACGAAGTTGGCGTATGCGTTCATCATCTTTTGAGCTTCTTCTATGGCTTCCTCTTTTGTAGCGTGAGCGGTATGTCCCTCCTGCCATAAAAACTCAGCAGTGCGCAAAAACAAGCGGGTACGCATCTCCCAGCGCACTACATTTGCCCATTGGTTGATGAGTATAGGCAAATCACGGTAAGACTGTATCCAGTTTTTGTAGGTGTTCCAAATAATCGCCTCTGAGGTAGGACGAACTATCAGTTCTTCTTCGAGTTTTGCTTCGGGGTCTACCATTAGTTTACCCTTTTCATTAGGGTCGGCTTTAAGACGATAGTGGGTTACTACGGCACATTCTTTAGCAAAACCTTCAGCATTCTTTTCCTCTGCTTCAAAATAACTTTTGGGTACAAATAAAGGAAAATAAGCATTGGTGTGACCAGTTTCTTTAAACATACGGTCGAGCTCTGCTTGCATTTTTTCCCAAATAGCATAGCCGTAAGGTTTGATTACCATACAGCCACGCACGCCTGAACTTTCGGCTAAATCGGCTTTTACAACCAATTCATTATACCATTTAGAATAGTCTTCACTGCGTGATGTTAAATTCTTGCTCATAAATTTTTTAAACTCTTTTTATAGGTTTTTTGGCTTTTCTCCTTACCACTTTAGTAGGATTTTCAGTGCCATTTTTAGGGTGTTTTTGTTTGTAGTAGTGTAGACAGCTTTCTATGTAAAAATCTCCTTGATTCCTGATAAGCCCTGCTACATTATCGTTAAACCATATCTCAGCTAAGTTAGCTTTTAGATATTTTGATATATCATTGCTGTTTCGTTTGAAATCTATGTTGATTTTACGCTCTTTTAAAAACTTTGAAAAGGCGTTGAGCATTTCTTTGGGCACTTTGTATCCCCCTATGAAATAAGACTTTTGTGGCTTATGGTTTTGAGAAGGGTGACTATCTAAATATTCAAACAAAAAGAAGTTCGTAAGTCCTGAGTTTAGCACTTCATTTACCATATAGGTTTCCGGTTTCATATCTATCGGTACATATACATCAGGGTAGATACCACCACCACCATACACTACTTTTCCTTTAGGAGTTGTAAACTTTAAAGAATCGGGGACTGTAGCATTATCTATTTGGAAGCTTCTGCGCTGGTGACGCAAGTTGTAGGGCTTTTGTATAGAGCGTCCTGTTGGAGTGTAGTAGCGAGCGGTAGTAAGGCGTACTGCCGAACCATCAGGTAGAGGCATTTCGCTTTGTACTAATCCCTTGCCGAAAGTTCTACGTCCTACTATCACACCTCTATCGTTATCCTGTAAAGCTCCTGCTACAATTTCACTAGCTGAGGCGCTATTTTCATTAACAAGTACAAATATAGGTTTATTTTCGAATAACCCACCAGCAGTAGAATAGGTTTCTTCTATTTCTTTGCGATTATTTTTGGTAAATACAATCATCTTATCCTTTGCTAAGAACTCATCGGCTATCTGAATTCCTACATTGAGAAAGCCACCAGAATTATTACGCAAATCTAGAATTAAACTGTTAATACCTTCTTTTTCTAAAGCTTTAAGTGCTGAGTCAAATTCGTCATTAGTAGTTTCGGCAAACCTATTCATACGTATATAGCCTAAAGTATCATTTACTTTGTAAAAACAATCAATACTTTTAATAGGAATAAACTTTCGCTCAATACCTATCTTAAAAAGACTATCTTTACTTTTTCGGTAAATAGTTAAATCTACTTTTGACCCCATTTCTCCTTTGAGAATATTTTTGATTTTATCAGTATTTAAGTGCTTTTTAAACAAGGTGTCTTTCCCTGCTATTAAAATACGGTCACCAAAACGAATACCTTTGTGCATTGCATCACTTCCCTCAATAGGTTTGATTACAGCAATGGTATCTTTGTACATATAAAAGCTAATGCCCACACCTACGAACTTACCACTCATCGTTTCGGCTACCTCTTGGATATCACTTTTAGAGATATAAGTGGAGTGAGGATCTAACTTGCGCAAAATACTGTTTATTGTGAGGTCTACAATACTATCGGTATTTACTTTATCTACATAGTCCTCTTCTATATAATCGATAAGTCTGTTTAATTTCACTTTATAAGGATTCTCTTGCACCGTATCTATATCAGTAATAGGCATAGGTATAGGTGGAGGAGGCTTGGGAATGTAGAAATTCGCAAGCTGTCTTCCTAAAACAAGCCCTAATGCTAAACTTAAGCCTATAAATATGGGGAGTATGTAGTGTTTGTTTTTCATCAAATAATTTTATTTACCAAAGGCAGTAATCCCCTGTTTTATCCATTTGTAAAACTCATCGGGGTCATCGGTATCAAGGGTATATCCTATTGGGTCTACTAAGTTCTCTCCTTGGAGATTCATCAGCACGTAAAAGGGTTGTGTATTGGCTTTGTAATGGAGGGTTTGGAACTCACTCCATTTTTGTCCAATGGTTTTTATCATCTTGCCTTCTCTAATTTGTGAAGGTCTCACTTCGCTTTCGGGCAACGGACGTTTATCGTCTACGTACAAGGAAATCAATACTACCTCATTTCTAAGAGCGTCGAGCACTTGGGGATTAGGCCATACGTTTTGCTCCATTTTACGGCAGTTCACACAAGACCAACCAGTAAAGTCTAATAATACGGGTTTGTTCACTTGTTTGGCGTAAGCTAATCCTTTTTCATAATCATCAAAAGTAACGATATTGTGAGGTTTGAACAAGTGCGCTCCTTCAGGAAGAGTACCTTCATCTACACTAGCACTACCTCCCCCAGCTGTATAGCCTACACCATAAGGTGATTCGCTGTAATGTTGAGGAGGAGGGAAAGCATTGATAAGGTTGAGCGGTGCCCCCCATAAACCTGGAATCATATAAACGGTAAAACTAAGGGTTAGTAACCCTAATAGCAATCGACCTACAGAAATGCGATCGGTAGCATCGTCGTGAGGTAAACGTATTTTTCCAAAAAGGTAGAGTGATAAGGCTCCAAAAACTGTAATCCAAATAGCGATAAATACTTCGCGTTCTATCCAATGGTATTGCAATACCAAATCGGCATTAGAAAGGAATTTGAACGCTAACGCTAATTCTAAAAATCCTAACACCACTTTCACAGTGTTCATCCAGCCACCTGATTTAGGCAAGGAGTTTAACCAGCCTGGAAAGGCAGCGAACAAGGCAAAAGGTAAGGCAATTGCCAATGAGAAACCTAACATCCCTATAATAGGGGCAATTCCACCTTCGGAAGCAGCTTGTACTAACAAAGTACCCACAATAGGGCCTGTACAAGAGAAAGATACTATTGCCAAAGCTAATGCCATAAAGAAGATACCTATAAAACCGCTGCGGTCGGCTTGAGCATCAACTTTGGTACTCCACGAGCTGGGCAAAGTAATTTCGAACGCTCCTAAGAATGAAATAGCGAATACTACCAATATCAAGAAAAAGATGAGGTTGAACCAGAAATTACTTGCTAAAGCATTCAAGGCATCTGCACCAAAGATAGCAGTAATAGCTGAGCCCAACAATACGTAAATCACAATGATAGAAATACCATAGATCACAGCATTCTTCACACCTTTAGCTTTAGTTTTACTCTGTTTGGTAAAATAACTCACCGTCATAGGAATCATTGGGAATACACAAGGAGTGAGCAAGGCGGCAAAACCTGAAAGGAAAGATATAAAGAATATTGCCCACAGACCTTGACGTGAGATAGGGGTAGTAGTAGGAGCTTTTGCTGTTGTAGTTTGACTTACACTAGTTGTAGGAACTGGATTATTTCCGTCGGTATTATTACCAAAAGTAAACTGAGGAGTTACCACTTTGCTTGCAACGGGAGCTCCCGAAAAGAAAAACTCTAAATCTACTGTGTCAGGAGGCAAACAGTTGCTATCGTCACAGCTCATAAACTCTACCGTTGCTTTTATAGAAGCTATAGATTTTACTATTTTGATGCGTTGTTTGAACACAGCTTGATTGTGAAAATAAGCAATTTCCATATCAAAAACCTTGTCGTGTTTTTGTATAGGTTTACTTTCTTCGGTTTTACCTATAAGCTCGAAGTTTGTACTTTTTTCAAAGGCAAAGGAAGTAGGAATAGGTCCTTTGGGCGGAATGTTTTGTGCGTAGAGCTTCCAGCCTGCCTCAATGGAAGCTGTTGCTACCAAATAATATTCGTTATCGCTGATTTTTTCAACCGCTGTTTTCCATTTTACAGGGTTGTGTATCTGAGCGTTTGCTATTGCAACAAGTACTACGAATATCAGTGTTATTATTTTCTTCATTCGTTATTGAGTTTATGAGTGATAAATTTTAGAGTGCAAAATTACAACAAAATAATGATATGTACAATTTTTAATGATTAGAGAAATCATTAATCATTAATAAGTCTTGCCATATAGAAACCATCATACCCCGATTGATGGGCAAAAATCACTTCCTCAGCTTCTAAGCGATACTCTTTTCCTGCTTCCGAAGCTAAAAACGTCTGTACTTGTTGATGATTCTCAGAAGGTAATATGGAACAAGTAGCGTATACAAGTTTGCCTCCTTTTTTTAGCAATTTACTATACTGTTGTAAAATTTCTTGTTGAGTAGTGCGTATTTCGTACAAGAATTCAGGTCGCAATTTCCATTTTGCATCTGGGTTACGGCGCAGTACGCCGAGTCCGCTACAAGGGGCATCAATGAGTACGCGGTCGAATGTGCCGTGCATACGTTTGAGCTGTTTGGGTTCTATGAGTTTAGTTTCTATGTTAAAAACCCCGTTACGGCGTGCCCTGCGTTTGAGCTCTTGCAATTTCTGCTCGTAGATATCCATCGCTATAATCTGACCTTTGTTTTGCATTAGGGTAGCGAGGTGTAAGGTTTTACCTCCTGCTCCAGCACAAGTGTCGATTACACGTTTCACCTTGTCGTCTATCTGCATAAAGGGTGCTACTTTTTGAGAGGAAGCATCTTGTACCTCAAACAGTCCATCGGCAAAAGCTTGGGTTTTAAAGATATTGCTACGTTCTACTAACTGCAAAGCATTGGGGTAATCGCGCAAAGGGTAAGTTTCTACTCCTTCTTGTCGCAAAAACTGTTGCAAGTGTTCCAAAGAAATTTTAAGGGTATTCACGCGCAATACTACGGGAGCTAAACTGTTAAGAGCGTGCAATTCATCTGTCCACAACGTTTCTCCTAATTCTTGTGCGCCCAAAGTATCTAACCAGTCGGGTACAGATTCACGTAGTTTTCTTACCTTAGAGAGTTCGTCGAACTTGCCTTTGATACGACGTGCAGGAGTATCTTCAAAGTAGTTTCCCCAATCGGGCAAGGCAATACTTTTGAGAGTCGCCCACACGGCAAACATACGGCGTAGGTTATGCACTGTAAAGGGTTCGTACACTTCGGCAATCTCGGCATAAAGTCGTTTCCAACGCACAATGTCATAAATAGTTTCGGCAATAAAAGCCCTATCGCGGGCGCCCCAACGCTTGTCTTTTTTCAGTTGTTTTTCTACTACCTTATCGGCGTATTGCCCTTCGTTAAAAATAAAGGTAAGTCCCTCTATTACGGCATCTACTAAGTTTCTGTGTAATTTCATTATATTAAAAATAAGACGGTAATTTTTGTATTACCGTCTCTTTACTACTTTATCTTTTTGAAGGGCGAATTACAATTCGCCCCTACAATATGATGCAAAAGTAACTTTAATAATTATTTGATTAAAAGAGCTGTGCAGTAAAGGTAAACAAGAAGTTACCGTAAGTTGATTTTATTTGAGCACTATCGGTAAGTATTGTTTCGTACATTTGGTATAGGTTTGTTTGTTTAGCAATGTCATAAGACGCATCTAAACGAATACCTCCTAAAGTAACTCCTGCTCCAAACGAATAGCCGGTGAGGTCGCCTACTGTAGCCACCTTTTTGCGATATGGACTTTGCTCGTAACGATAACCTCCACGAAGGCTTACGTAATTGGTAGTTTCACCCGTTTTAAATGGAATACGAAACTCAGTTCCTATGCGTACAGTAGAGGTTTCTCCTAACTGATTTTCTATAACATCATTTTCAGTATTTTTTGCAGCAGACCTAAAGTGAAGATTTTTATAATCTTTATAAATATAATCTACACTTAGCATAGCATATCTACCAAATAAGTAAGCTGCACTTGCTGTCCAACTGCCTGGTGTACGAAATTTGTAGTCAGGAAGAGTAACAATCACTCTTGGATCCGCATAATTAGTACGGTTGTTAGTACTTAAATATTGTGTATACTCTTGATTAAAGGTATACCACGTAGGAGAAGTATAAGTTACTCCTAAGCGCAAGCTTTTAGTAGCTTTTACTATAGCTCCTAACTGAAAAGAAAATCCACTACCTGTAGTAGTATAATCATTTTCAAAATAAGCATTTGTTATAGTAGAAGTGCTTGCGTAAGTTTCCCAATGTGATAATTTGTCCTTTTGATTGATACGATGTGCATTTAGGTTAAGTCCTAAGTATAGAAAATCTTCGTATTGAGTTGAAAAATTAAAATTATACTTTGATACACCTCCGCTGGTAACACGCTCAAATCGTTGGTCAGCTCCGTTACTTACATTCTTATCATACTGTGTTTCTTGCAAAATAGCATCTGCAACAGCATCAGAATCTGTTGGTTTAACCTCATCTCTTCCTATGTGTGGACGAATAAGCCCTACATAATGCCCTAAGAGTGCATTTCTATAACGGAAAGCTCTATCTCCTGCTAATCTTCCCATATCAAAATAAATATCTTGGAGAGTATTTCTCTCTATTACTCGTTTATTTTGATAGGTTTCTAATAACAAGTTTTGTTGCTTTATACCATCAGCAAAATATTTAAAATAATCTCCCAAATTTTGGTTTGCTTTTCCAAAAAATGAGAAGTTACTAGCATCAAAATTTTTAGTATTTTGGTAATTAAAACCAAAAGAGAATTTTCGCCATCCTGAAGAAGCAACTTCAATTGGAAAAACGACTCCAAACTGATTTACATTAAAGTCAGTATCTCTATTATTAGTTTGAGTGCCATTATAAGTAATATTATTTTTAGTAACATTACCTCCTAAAGTACCACCTATTTGAGCTCCCGAAAAAACAGAACTTCCAGCAGGATTGATATTGATAGCTGAAAAGTCACCCCCTATAGCTCCAAAGGCACCACTCATTCCCTTAAAGCGAGCTGTTCCTGTAAGGTCTTCTGTTGAATAACGCAAGGCATCTTTATAATTTTGAGCTGATACGTTATAAACTACCAAAGACAATATTGTAAATAGTATTTTTTTCATATAATTTTACTTTTTAAGTTAGTAATCTCTTCTTGTAGTACCAGCTCCTGAAGATTGATTGTTATTTCCTCCAGAATTGCCACTTCCATAATTTCCTCCTGAGTTGTATCGACCGCTGTCATAACTTCTTCCTGAATCATACTGAGGGGAAGAATAACCACGATTATAATTATTGTTTTGATTGTAGTTATTATTCTGGTTGCTACTGCGATACCTTCCTTCATCATAAGGACGACTATAAGTATTTCTTGAACGATTATCATAAGAAGGATAGTCTCTGCGATTATCATCACGTGGTGTGTCACCTGTGTATGATCTTCTATAACCTCTTTCTCTTACGCGATAATCGCTATCATAGTATCTTCTGTCGTAATAATGTCTGTCATAGTATCCACCATAAGGATAATACCCATATCCATAGTATGGGTATCCGTAATATCCATAATAATAAGGATAACCATAGTAACCGTAGTAAGGATAGTAGCCTCCATAGTAACCACCCCAATAAGGGTCGTAGTAATTACCCCAGCCCCAACCTAAGGAAAAGCTCCAGCCAGAGCGATAAGGGCGATAGTAAGGGTAGTCGTAATAGCCGTAATAGCCGTAATAATTAGGATACCAAGCTCCGTAGCCCCAATAGTTATTCCAGCCGTAATAAGGATTTACCCAACCGTTATTATACACATTTACATTCACTCGTGAAGGGTTACTACCCCAACCTCCGTAAGAGGAGTTGCCTGTATAGGCATTGGAGCGATAGCTATTCACATCGGTAAAATGCGTAAAACTACTGTCAGTTTTTTGTTGATATTGTTGTGCTTTCTCACTGAAAAAATCCTTATATTTATTAGGTGTATAACGGTTTTCAGGAGGATAGTCATAACGTTCAGGATAGCTTTCTCTCTCCACATATCTTACCCTTTCGGGTACAGGGTCGTTATAGATACCATCGGCATAGTAATAACCTACGCACGAGGTAAGTGCTAATGAGGCTACCAGACCTAAGGTGAGGTATCTCATCGTTTTTCTGAGGTTAAAATTCTTTTTCATCGTCAATCGTTTTTAGTTAATAGTGTGTAATTAATGGTTTGTGGTCAATGGTTAGTGCTTAACGAATGTAAATCAATTTCTGTGCCAAAATCTATCTACTTCTTACTCTTCACTTTTTACTTCTTTCAGTTGGGTGCCCCAAAAGAGAACCTTTTCGCCAAAAGTTTCAGCAGACTGTTGTAGAAGTTTAGGAATAGTGTGCTCAATGAAATGCAATAACTGTGCGGGTGAAGTAGTTTCGTGATGAATGGCATAGTGTTTTTCAGGCACGTCCAATACTTTAAACACTCGTACTCTCTCTATGGTTTTATTAGTGTTTATAGTAGGTAAATAAACGTTTTGTAGCCATTCTTGCCACTTGGTGAATACCTCATCGCTTATCACCACTGTTAAATTATATACATACATTACGCATTTATTTTTTGCAAAGATAATAAATAATTCATAACTTTGCAACCAATTTATAAATAAATTAAAAACGTATGGCAAGTATTCGCAATTTAAAAAAGGACATTAACTACGTGTTGGGTGATATTATCGATGCAGTGTATTTCACAGGAAAGATGCAAACAGAGGAAGGTAAGGCTCTTGTAACCGAAATTCTCAACGATTTTGATATGCTTATCGATAAAGTAGCCGATAAAACAGTGGAAAACAGAGGCGCTCACCTCAAACAAGTGAGAAGAGACTTTGAACAAAAAGCAGGGGCTCTTATCGAGAAACTCAACGCATTACCGTAAGTTAGAAATACAGCTTAAACACTGAAAAAGTTTATTTGTAAGAGTATTGCAAAATACCCTTATGGGGTTGTTTGTGTCTGTTTTTGAGAAAGAGATACAGAAGATAAGTTTGGCAAAAAGTATGCAATAAGTCCCATCAAAGGCAAGAAAGAACATAGTTTATAAACGAAGTCAATATTGGTTATGTCTATCAATTTGCCTAATACTGCCGAAGCCAATCCGCCCATACCAAAAGCAAAACCGTAGAAAAAGCCTGAAATCATTCCTATTTTCTGGGGCAAAAGCTCTTGTGAATAGACTAAAATAGAGGCAAAAGCCGATGAGATGATAAAACCTATCAGCACGATGAGTACTGCCGTAGTGGTAGCATCGGCGTAAGGCAACCAAAGCGCAAAGGGGGCAGCCCCTAAGATTGAAAACCAAATAATAAATTTTCTTCCTACTTTATCACCTAAAAACCCTCCAACAAGTGAGCCCGCAGCTACCGCTCCTAAAAAGTAAAATAGGTATACTTGTGCCTCAGCATTACTAAATCCGAATTTTTTAATAGTATAAAACTGAAAATAATTGTTGATAGCTGCTGTATAGAAGTTCTTGGAGAATACTAGCAACATCAATATAATCATAGAGTTGCGTATTTGTGCACGGGTGAGATTAGGCAACACTACAGGTTTTTTAGCTTTCTTTTTGAGCAATTTAAGCAGAATGCTACGCCATTTGCCTATGAGGAGCAGTATGAGCATTGCAAAGATAGAGAACCCTGCAAACCATATTAAATTGCCTTGATGACTTTCTTCTACAACTCGTCCGTCGATTACTTTTTTGCTGAACAATAGTAATATCACCAATAGAGGAGCTAAGGCTGTCCCAAAGTTACCACCCAACTGGAAGATAGCTTGTGCGAACGAGCGTCTGCCTCCTGAGGCTAAAAATGCTACTCTGGACGATTCGGGGTGGAATACCGATGAACCTACCCCTATGAATACTACCGAGCACAGTATAGCTGTATAGCTACTCGCCAACGATAAACTCACGATTCCCATAGTAGTAAAAGCCATTCCCAATACTTGTGAGTAGGGCTTAGGGTGCTTATCGGTATAATTGCCTACTAAGGGTTGCAATATAGAGGCTGATAGTTGGTAACAGAGTGTAATAACCCCTACTTGCGCCATTGTGAGAGCATATTTGCTTTGCAGAGCAGGATAAATAGACGGAATGACCCCTTGAATGAGGTCATTGAGTCCGTGTGCTAAGGCGATAAGCAGTAAAATGCGATATTGTGGTTTGTTTTTTTGATACATTTTAAGCGTAGAACAACTGTGTGAGCACCGAGTTAGAAAGGATAATCACTATACTTGTCCATACAAACGAAACGGTACTTGCTTTCCCAACGTCCAGTGCACCTCCTTTCATATAATAGCCGTGATAGGACGGGATAGTAGCCAAGAAGAAGGCAAATACTATCGTTTTGGTGAAGGCGTATATCATACTGTAAGGTTTGAAGTCGTATTGTACTCCTTGCACAAATTCGGCAGAGGTGGTATAACCACTCATCACCGCTGAAGCCCAGCCTCCTAATACCCCTAAGTACATACCTAAGGCGATAAGAAAAGGCATTAACATTAGGGCTACTATTTTTGGGAATACTAAATAATTCACTGAGTTTACTCCCATAATATCAAGAGCATCAATCTGTTCGGTTACGCGCATCGTACCTATACTGGAAGTGATAAACGACCCTATTTTTCCTGCCAAGATGATAGCTGTAAAGGTGGGGGCAAACTCCAATACAATAGATTGGCGAGTGGCGAAACCTATAAGGTATTTAGGAATAAAAGGGTTATCGATATTTAGAGCGGTTTGTACTGCTACTACCCCTCCTACAAAGAAAGAAATAAAAGTCACGATACCTATTGACCCAAATATTAAATCGTCTATCTCACGCAAGATAAGGTCTTTCATTATCGACCAGCGGGTGCGTTTGCGAAAGACATCATAAAGCATTATAAAATAGCCTCCTACGGCTGCAATGTGTTTCATACGTTGTTTAAAAAGCGTTTATTTAGTGTTTAAAATGTCGTATTCCTGTGAACACCATTCCCATTTGGTGTGCATCGCAATAATCGATGCTGGCTTGGTCTTTGATAGACCCCCCAGGTTGTATCACCGAGCGGATACCTTCGTTGTGAGCGATTTCTACACAATCGGGGAAGGGAAAGAAAGCATCGCTTGCCATTACTGCATCGCTGAGGTCAAACTGAAATTCTTTAGCCTTTTCAATAGCTTGTTTAAGAGCATCTACACGACTGGTTTGTCCTGTGCCACTTGCAATGAGCTGTTTATTCTTTGCCAATACAATGGTATTCGATTTGGTATTCTTACATATTTTAGAAGCAAAGAAGAGGTCTTCGAGCACTTCAGCTGAGGGTTTTACAGCAGTTACGTATTGTACATCTTCTATGCTATCGGTTTTGAGGTCTTTTTCTTGTACCAAATAGCCGTTGAGACACGAGCGCACACTTGTTGTAGGCATTTTGGCTTTCTTCTGTACTAAAATAATACGATTTTTCTTCTGTTCGAGTACTTTTAGGGCTTCATCGCTGTAAGAAGGTGCAATGATTACCTCAAAGAACAGCGAGTGAATGGTTTCGGCAGTAGCTGAATCTATCTTAGTATTAGAGATGAGAATACCACCAAAAGCCGATACGGGGTCGCCTGCGAGAGCATCTTTATATGCCTCGTGTATCGTTTTGCGAGTTGCTACGCCACAAGCATTGTTGTGTTTCAGTATGGCAAAAGTAGGGTCGTCACCTACAAATTCAGCCATTAAGTTTACGGCGGCATCTACATCTAACAAATTGTTGTAAGAGAGCTCTTTGCCGTGTAGTTTATCGAAAAGAGCATCGAAATTACCGTAAAATTCTCCTTTTTGATGAGGATTTTCGCCGTAGCGTAATACTTGTCCGTCGCACTCGCTAATTGCTAAGGTAGGAATTTCTTCTGTTTGATTAAAATAGTTGAAGATAGCGGTATCGTAGTGTGAGGATACTCGGAAAGCCTTAGTAGCAAAGGAGTGGCGCTCTTCCAAAGTAGAGCTACCGTGCTGTTCGTTTAAGATGTACAAAAGGTCAGCATATTGGTTTACCGATGCCACACAAAGTACATCTTTATAGTTTTTGGCAGCTGCACGAATAAGCGAAATGCCTCCTATATCTATCTTTTCAATAATCTCTTGCTCGCTGGCACCGCTGGTTACTGTTTTTTCGAAAGGATATAAGTCTACAATCACTATATCGATTTGAGGGATAGCATATTGCTTCATTTCTTCAGTATCTTGTGCATTATCCTGACGGTTGAGGATACCTCCGAAGATTTTAGGGTGGAGCGTCTTGACGCGTCCGCCGAAAATGGGAGGATAATCGGTGATAGATTCGACGGGAACTACCTCTACGCCTAATTTCTTGATAAAATCTTCAGTACCTCCTGTGGAGTAAATAGTAATTCCTAAGGTTTTCATTCTGTGAATGATAGGCTCTAATCCTGTTTTGTCGAAAACAGATATTAAGGCAGATTTTGCTTGTTTTGCAGTGCTCATTTGGAAAAAAAGGTTTCATTTTAGGCTACAAAAATACTACTTTTTATCAATACCAAGCAAACAAAAGATTAAAAAAATGCTGATAATACCAGGAAATGAGGAAATTAGAAAATGAGGAAATTGGAAAATGAGGAAATTGGAAAATGAGGAAATGAGGAAATGAGGAAATGAGGTGCGAGGTTGAGTTAGAGGAATGAGGCTGTGCCTCAGAAATTAAACAAAATCAAGGCTACGCCTTGTAAACCAGCAGAGGGATTGTTAGTTTGAGATGAAAAAGCGATGTGTTGGGACTGTTAGGAGAATTCGGAAGGAAACGAAGATTTTCAGAAGGAGACTAGGAGGTCTTTTGATGAAAAAAGGGTGTAAGAAGGGTGGGGTTAGCTTATAGAGAGCTTATAGGAAGCTTATACGAATCTTGGACGATTGGTATAGAAAGGGTGTATAAGTAGTTGATTAATAATATGATACAATAGGGTTAAAAATGTTAAAAAGAGGGTTTCGAGGCGAAAGAAAGAGGAACAGGTGATAGGCCTTAGGCCATAGGCAATAGGAGGGAGTATGACAAAAAAGGGAATTAGCAAATTTGTGGGAGGAGTTTAGTAGGGGTGTGGTGACGGAAAAAAATGATAAAACATCCCCCTTTATACATACCCAGCTGTCGCTGGCTACCTTCAAAGGGGAATGTAGCGACGGAAAAAGTGAAGGAAATGTGTAGGAGATTTTAACTTTACTAAAGTTTTAAATTATGGAAAAGTTTGCGATGCAAAAGCGATTTTGAGACTTTCCAAGTACCTCCGGGGTAACGGCACAAAGAAAAAGAGGGAAATGTGGCAAGGTTATAGTGAAGGGCTATTGTTTGTAAAATCTTGTGTTTTGGGAGTTGATTTTTTCGTAGATAGCAGTTAATTCAAAAAAAAGTTGTATTTTTGACCCCTCAATAAAACTATACAGAAAGAACTTTGTTACATTATAAACGTCAACTCACTTTCATTATCAGCTTATTAGTGGTAAGCTCCTGTCTTTGGTATGCGGAATCATTCGCCTTTAAGTCGGGAGGTTTTCACTATACAACTCCGTGGGCAGTGCGCGATACTATCAAAAAAGATACTGTAGAGCCTAAAAACGACCGCCGTGGGCGACGTATTAAGCCTAAGAAACCTTCGGAAAAAGCTAAAGATTCCCTTAAAAACGATACGATTAAAAAACCTAAGAATGCCTTGGAAGACATTGTGAAATACAAGGCTAAGGACAGTATTGTGTTCAACAAGGTGAAGAACGAAATCATTTTATACAACGAAACTAATGTGCAATATACTGATATTGACATCACTGCGGGAATAGACGTGATTAACTATGAGAAAGGCGAAGTGTATGCCGGACGCCTAAAAGACAGCGTGGGAGAATATACCCAACACCCTGTATTTAAGCAAGGTAGTGATGTAATAGAGCCCGATTCGATACGTTTTAATTACCGCAACCAGAAGGCGATTATCCGCAATGCTTATACCAAGCAGGACGAGAATAACATAAAAGGCGAAATCATCAAGAAGGAGAATGACTCTACTTACTTTATGAGAAACGCGATTATCACTACTGCCGAAGACCTCGACGACCCTGATTATTACATCAGAGTGCGCAAAGCGAAGTTCGTGCCTAAGAAGAAGGTTATCGCAGGGTTTAGCAATATGTATATCGTGGATATTCCTACGCCTTTGGCTATTCCGTTTGCTTATTACCCTATGGTATCGGGACGCACTTCGGGGCTTATCTTCCCTACCTTTGGAGAAGTGAATAACCGTGGCTATTTTTTGCAGAACATAGGTTATTACTTTGTAATTAGCGACAATTTTGACCTTTCGCTTACGGGTGACTATTATACCAATGGTAGCTATGGGCTTAGGGCACAATCGGCTTATGTGAAGCGCTACAAGTATTCAGGAAACTTCAATCTTTCATTTGAGAATAACATATACAGTATGAAGGGTTTACCTGACTATTCAGGCAGCCGTATGTACAATATCCAGTGGTCGCATTCCAAAGACGGCAAAGCTAACCCTAATTCCAACTTTTCGGCTTCGGTGAACCTATCGAGCAACAGTAGATATTATCAAGAATCCTACAATCAAGCGAATACGTCGAACTTTTTAAACAACACGATGATGTCGTCTATCTCGTATTCCAAGACGTTCCCAGCATATCCTTCGATTAACTTATCGCTATCGGCATCGCATTCACAAAATACGAATACGAAAAGTATTGATATGACACTCCCTTCGATGCGTGCGAGTATGGAGCGCATTTATCCTTTTGCTCGTGAAGGACAAACGAAGAAAGGACTTATCAAGAGTTTGAATTTCCAGTACAGTATGCAAGCTGATAACCGTTTTTCGACCTATGACAGTTTGTTCTTTACTAAAAAGATGTTTGACGAGGCGAGAAACGGGGTGCGACACTCTATACCAGTGAGTACAACTGCTAAGCTATTTAAATACGTTACCTTAGGGTTGAACTCATCAGTAAACGAGACGTGGCAATTTAAGACAATTCGCCGTAAGGACTTCAACAGCAATACGGGTAAGGTGGGCATTGATACCCTCAGCGGTTTTGACCGTTTTATGACGTACAACCTCGGGGCGAGTCTCGGTACAACTATCTACGGTACTTTTCGTTTTGGCAAGAATGCTAAAATACAAGCTATTCGACACGTGATGCGACCCTCGGTGAGTTATGGTTATAATCCTTCTTTTGACCAGTATTACGATTATTACATTTCGGACGCTTATGGCAACCGCTCACAATACACCCGTTTTGAGGGGGGTATCTACGGTACGCCAAGTTTGGGTGAGTCGCAATCGATAGGGTTCTCATTGGCAAACACCTTTGAAGCCAAAGTGAAACAGAAAGATAGCACTGATGCTGAGCCGAAAAAGGTAATGCTCTTGAACAGTCTCAATTTCAGTTCTAACTACAACTTAATTACCAAGCAGTTTAGTCCGCTGAACATTACAGGGGGTACTTCGTTCTTCAACGGGAAGCTTGGGGTGAACTTTGGGGCAACACTCAATCCTTATGCAATAGACAACAACGGACGACAAATGGAGAAATGGAATATAGACAACGGCGGTAGCCTTTTTAGACTTACTAATGCCAATATTTCTACCAACTATTCATTCTCGAACAAAGATAAAAAAGACAAGAATAAAGACAAACAGACGGGTAACGTAGCGGGAGGACGTACTGATGACCTCTTTGGGTCGTCGAAACCACTAAGCGAAGTACAGGATATGGATAAGAACCGGAAAGAAGGCGAGGATAAAGATGAGAAGAAGACCTTTTACAAGGCAGTTATCCCTTGGGACATAACCCTAGCACACTCGCTTACTTATAGCAATCAGGCACGCGAAAATAAGATATCCAACAACTCGCTAATGTTCTCAGGGAACGTATCGCTCACGCCCAAATGGCAGGTAGGAGTTTCGAGCGGTTATGATTTTGTAAACCAAGGATTCACCTATACCCAATTACGTTTTGAGCGCGATTTGAGCAGTTTCCGTATGAGTTTTCAGTTTACTCCGTTCGGTTATCGCAGTTCGTGGTATTTCTTTATCGGCATCAAAGCCTCAATGCTTTCAGACCTAAAATGGGAGAAGAACAAAGAGCCGGATAGGGTCTTAAGGTAAAAGGTAAGAGGTAAAAGGTAACAAAGAAAATTATGAAAGAAAAGATACAACAACTTCGGGAGGAACTTAATGAGCACAATTATAACTACTATGTGCTGGATAATCCTACGATTTCGGATTATGAGTTCGACCAAAAGCTCAAAGAACTACAAGCCTTAGAGCAAGCATACCCAGAGTTTTACGATGAGAATTCGCCTACTGTACGCGTGGGAGGTTCTGTTACTAAAAGTTTTCCAACCGTAGTACACGAATACCGTATGTACTCGTTAGATAACTCTTATTCTAAGGAAGACTTAGAGGAATGGGAACAGCGTATTATCAAGACGTTGGGCAGTGACCAAATTAACTTTACTTGCGAACTGAAATACGACGGAGCTTCTATAGATTTGTTGTACGAAAATGGCAAGCTCAAACAAGCTACTACTCGTGGCGATGGTATTCAAGGTGACGATATTACCGCCAATGTGCGTACGATTCGTTCAGTACCCTTGCAACTAAAAGGCGATTACCCTGAACGTTTTTACATTCGCGGGGAGATAGTAATGCCTAAAAAAGCCTTTGAAAACCTCAATAAGGAACGTATAGCAGCTGGCGAAGACCCTTTTATGAACCCTCGTAACACCGCCAGCGGTAGTCTCAAATTGCAAGATACTGCCGAGGTTGCTAAACGAGGTTTGGATTGCTTGTTGTACTTTTTGGTAGGGAACACAGGTATAAAGAGTCAGTTTGAGAGTTTAGAAAAAGCGCGTGAATGGGGCTTTAAAGTACCTAATATTTCCAAATTGTGCCATTCTACTGCCGAAGTGATGGACTTTATCAACGAATGGGATACCAAACGCCACACTTTGCCTTATGAAACTGATGGAGTAGTGGTAAAAGTAGATAGTATTGCCCAGCAAGAAGAGTTAGGATATACTTCAAAATCACCGCGTTGGGCAATGGCTTACAAGTTCAAAGCAGAACAAGTAGATACTGTTTTAGAGAGTATTTCCTACCAAGTGGGACGTACAGGAGCTATTACTCCGGTGGCAAATCTCAAACCCGTGTTATTAGCGGGAACCGTAGTAAAACGCGCTTCATTGCATAATGCTGACCAGATTGAAAAGCTCGATATTCGCATAGGCGACTCGGTATATGTAGAAAAAGGCGGGGAGATTATCCCTAAAATTGTAGGCGTGAACTTAGATAAGCGCGAAGCAGATGCTCAGCCCGTGAAATATATCACCCATTGTCCCGAATGTGGTACCGAGTTGGTGCGTAACGAAGGCGAAGCGCAACACTACTGTCCTAATGCTTATGGCTGTCCGCCCCAGATTACAGGTAAGATTCAGCATTTTATCTCACGCAAAGCAATGGATATAGAAGGCTTAGGTGAAGAGACAGTAGAACAACTCTTCCGTGCCGGTATTATCCATACTTATGCTGACCTCTACGAGGTAACCGTAGAGAAATTGCTCCCGTTAGAGCGTATGGCACAAAAGAGTGCTGAGAATATTGTTAAAGGTATTCAGAAATCAAAAGAAATACCTTTTGAACGCGTGCTTTTTGCTTTGGGGATTAGGTATGTAGGAGAGACTGTTGCCAAGAAACTGGCACGCCACTACAAAACGATTGAAGCCCTAGAAAATGCCACTGTCGAACAGTTGGTGGAAGTAGATGAAATAGGAAACCAAATAGCTAGCAGTATAGTAAACTTCTTTGCTGATGACTACAACTGTCAACTCATCGATAGGCTGAAAGGCTATGGCTTGCAGTTTTCGATTAAAGAACAAGCCACCGAAGGTCAAACTGATACCCTCAAAGGACTTACCTTTGTGGTCTCTGGGGTCTTTCACTTGTATTCACGGGAGGAACTCAAAGCCCTTATTGAACAACACGGAGGTAAAGTAGGGTCGTCTATCTCTTCTAAAACTAATTACGTGATAGTAGGCGATAATATGGGACCAAGTAAGAAAGAAAAAGCCGAACAATTAGGTGTGAAGATGATTAGTGAAGAAGAATTTAATGCAATGATTTTGTAAGTAGAGTTGCATATCCTTTTATGCTATAGTCTTCTCTTTGTTTGTTAAAATAAATAATCCTTCTCATAAAAAGCAATGCCCCCAAAAGTACTATCTTTTGGGGGCATTTGTCATTATTATTCTAAGCGATTATACTTACTATTTCAATTCAAAAGTTGTTTTACGAGCTAACTGACGTGCTCTTGAAGAGTTCTTATCAACACTTGCATCTACGCCTTTTCCTTCGGCAGTAATACGAGAGCCATCAATACCTGCTTTCACAAGCAAATCTTTCACAGCATCAGCACGTTTTTGTGATAAAGTTTGGTTGTACTGAGTACCTCCTAATTCATCAGCGTAACCATTAATATTAATGTGTGCATTAGGATTAGATTTCATATATTTAGCTACAAAATCTACAGCCCAAGAAGATGATATCTGTGGTTTAGATGAATTAAAATCGAAGTAAGCATTGATATAACCTTTTCTGATAAGGTCAGCAGCTACATCATCATCTTTTACTTCTCCGTTTTCACCTACTTTATCTTTTGCTTTGTAATTATCGTTTAAGTAGCTTTCAATTTCATCAGGAACGTTGTTGCCATTGGCATCGTTCATTTTGTTTTGCTTGTTAGCCACTTCGCTCTTCAAGTCAGCAACGTTATTTTCAAGGTTAGCTACGCGTTGAGCCACTTCTTCTAATTCGTCTTTTTTAGAAGCTGCTGCCCAATCGGCGTGTTTACCGTGTTTACCGAGAGCAATATTTAAACCAGCAGTAAGAGTAAAGTGGTTTCCTTGGAAGCCTTGTTGTCCATTAGCTGATTTTGTGTCATAAGTAAGTTGTTGCTTACTATTGATGTATATTGAGGCATCAAGCAAAAAGGCTATACGGTTAGAAATTCTCAGCTGAGGAGTAAGACCTACTGTAAGAAATGCTATTTGGTCGGGTTTAGAAATATAATCACTATTAAGCTGTGAATATCCAAAACCTGCGTGCAATAGTAATCCTAAGTCACTAGTCCATTCTTCAAAGCTAAGAACACTCGCAAGGTTTGCAACCCCTTGTAAATTTACATTCCAAAGTCTAGATTCAAAATTAGGCGTATCGTCATCATTCTTAAAAACGTCGTAACCACCGCCTAAGCGAACCCCAAACTTGTTGTTTGCCATATAGCGCACACCTGCATTTGTGCTCCATAAATTAGGCGTATTAGTACTATACCCACTTGTAAAAGGAGTGGTAGGTTTATTAAACCCTCCATTTATATCAATAGACCATTTGTTATAGTCATTCTGTTGTGCTTGGACTCCAAAGAAAACCAATGAAGCCAATAGTAAAATGCTTCTTTTCATTACTTTCTGATTTTATAATTATACAAAAACTGGGGCAAAGATATAACTTTTTTTTGTATTCAAAAAGTTTTTAACAAACTTTAAAACTTCTGCTCTTCTCTATTGCATAAGTTTTTAGTGTTTATCTTTGTGTTTTAATAACATTCTTTCCAATGGTGTGATAGCACTATCAACCCCTTCTTCAAAAGTCTTAAACTGTTTCTTTACCACAAGACTTTCTCCTGGGATATGTACTTTCACTTCTACTATTTTATTTTCTTTGGTATTGGTATTTTCCAACTTCAAATGCACATCTGCTTCGATAATCCTATCGTAAAAATTATCGAGCTTATCAAGTTTTTTCTGAATAAAGTCTACTAATTTTTGGTCGACTGTAAAATCAACTGGGTGTACGTGTACTTTCATAATGTTTACAAATTTAAGGTTTAACAATTCAATTATTCTTCCTCATTGCTATTGCCTTTTGCCCGAGGGTGTGCTTTCTTATACTGCTTTTTGAGTTCAGCCAAGCTGGTGTTCGTATACACTTGGGTAGAAGCCAAGCTGGAATGCCCCAGTAGTTCCTTCACAGTATAAAGGTCTGCTCCATTATCTAACAAATGACTCGCAAATGAGTGTCTCAATACGTGAGGACTCACATCTTTCTTTGTTGTTACAACGCTAAAATACGAATTAATAATTCTGTATACCAGCGTCGAATATATCTTTTTACCATTCTTTACTAAAAATAGATAATCCTGGCTTTTTTCATTCTTTACCTCTTCTCTTAAAACTAAATATTCTTTAAGAGTATTTTCAAGCTCAGGAATAATAGGTATATACCGCTCTTTATCACCTTTCCCAAGCACTTTTATTTGTTTTTGCTCAAAATCCACATCGCTTACTTTCAGTCCAGACAACTCTGAGCGACGTATACCCGTAGCATAAAGCGTCTCAATCACTGCCCTATTCCTCACTTCATCAAATGAATCCTTCGATGAAAAAAAGGACAACACCTTTTCAATCTCAGCTTCCGAAAAAGGCAACTTGTGCTTCTTCTCCGTTTTCAATAAAAATATGCCTTTCTCAAACGGACTTATTTCTATCTGTTTCGTCTTCTTCAAGAAATTGTAATAAGTCTTTAAAGCCGATAACTTCCTATTGATACTCCTAAATGAAATAGTTTCATCCGATAAGTGTATAATCCATTTCTTTATATCTTCTTGGTCAGCTTGTTCCAAACAGCAATCTTCCCCTTTTTCCTCATATAGATTCTTAATAAACTTCTCAAAACTCCTAAGGTCGTGTTTATAAGCCTCAACTGTATGGTCAGAATATTTCATCTCTATCGAAAGATAAATAATAAAGGCGTTGATAGACATAGGTTAAAAATTTAGTTGATTAGTAAACTCAGTTTTTCAAGCAAGGTTTTCACCTTTCTTCGCTACAAAATAAGTAAATATTTTTGACATACTCCATAAAAAAAGTGTTAAATTTTAAGATGAATTGTTAATTATTTTTTTACTTGTAGAAAATGAGAGAGTTATATTTCTCTTTTTCTTCCTATAAAATTTCTTTTCTTACTAAATATATTGAAATCACTTTACATTACTGTCCGGTTCTAATCGCTTCCACAGGATTGAGCCGTGCAGCCGACGATGCAGGTATAATACCCGAAAGTAAACCTACTACAAACGAGATTCCTAAGCCTATCGCTACGTTCTTAAACGATAGCACAAAATTAAACCCATCACTACTGCTCGGAATTATAAAGGTTAGTAACCACACAAAGAACAACCCAAAAAGTCCACCGATAATAGCTAAAAGCACCGCTTCAAACAAAAACTGAAACAAGATAAACTGGTTTTTAGCTCCTAACGACTTTTGTACTCCTATAAGGCTCGTGCGTTCTTTCACGCTCACAAACATAATATTAGCAATACCAAAGCCCCCTACCAAGATTGAAAAGCCTCCTATAATCCAGCCCACCACATTCATCATACTAATCGTCTCGTCTATCATATCGGTAAACGACGATATTTTATTGACAAAAAAGTTATCTATATCCTCAGGTTTGAGTCCGCGATAAGTACGGAATTTCTGGCGCAATACCGCTTCATACTCCGCCATATCTACTCCTTTTTTAGGCTTTAACACTACTCCACTGGGTAGCCCTTGTGGACCTGTGTTCATAAATCCTCTTACGAAATTAGCTGGCACATAAGCATTATCATCGGGACCTCCCCCCAGTTCGCCATATTTTTTCAGTACCCCAATAACTGTGAGTCGGCGACCAAAAATGCGTATCTCTTTATTCATAGGGTCTTCCTCACCAAAAAGCTGTTTAGCCAGATTATGCCCTAATATAACTACCGCAGTACCAGCATTAGCTTCAGCTTCGTTGTAAAACCTACCTTTTTCTATCCTAATATCACTTATTTGTTCAACTCCTGCCGAAGTAGATTGTATAGTAGGCGACGGAATCGTTTTGCCATTGTATTTTATCGTCGAAAATACCCCAAACAATTCATACACCACAGCTTCAGTATTAGGTATTTCACGCTTCATAAATTCGTATTCCTGATAGCTAACTTGCGGAAAGTTCAAGCGTTGCCAGCGGGGCACATCGGTAGGAGCAAAAGAGAATTTAGAGACGTTTATCATATTCTTGTCTAACCCCGAAAGGCTCTCCTGAATACTTCTATTCAGTGAATCAACCGCCGCCAATACCGATATAATAGAGAAAATTCCCACCGTTACACCCAATAACGAGAGGAAAGTGCGGAGCTTATTGTCTCGCAACGATTTGATTGCGAAGTTAAAACTCTCCTTTAATAGCTGCAAATAAATAAACATAGGTCAGTTATACTTGTATTTCTTTTTTGCAAATGTACATTATTTTTTTAATTAAATACGAAATATTTTTTTCTTTCCTCCGCTTCTTCTTCACTACACTCCCCCTTTTGAAGGTAGCCAGCGAGAAGTTTTCACCACATTACTTTCATCTTTGCCGTCACTACATTCCCCCTTTGAAGGTAGCCAGCGACAGCTGGGTATGTGTAAAGGGAGATGTTTCATCATTTTTTCCGTCGCTACATTCCCCCTCTCCTTGGGAGAGGGACGGGGTGAGGATTCTTTTTCTTTCGCCTCGAAACCCCGTTTTTAACATTTTTTACATCGCTGTATTATATTATGAATCAACCACTTACATACCCTTTCTATACCAATCGTCCAAGATTCATATAAGCTTCCTATAAGCTCTCTATAAGCTACCCCCACCCTCCTAATAGCCTTTTTTCATCAAAAACCCTCCCTCCCTTCTTCCGAACTTCTCCGATATCTTCCGAAAACTCCTATACGTCATTTTTGCGATATACACTTTGCCAAAGTTAATCGCCCGTCGTGCTACGACCTTTGGCAAAGTTAATTATTGGCATTATTGACATTTTTTTTTTGTAATTCATAATTATTTTGTAATTTTGCATCTTGAAAACTATGAAAAGACAATCGTTACACACGCGCATCTTCGCCTTTCTGCTACTGTCTTGTATGCTGAAAGTAGCTTTTCCGGTGGGTGAATTCTTTCATAATCACCACACTCAGGAAGAGTTATGTGCTATAGCTACCGGAGATAAGTGTCATCACAACACTCACCTTTCAGCGGTAGACACTCATCACGATTGTATTTTTGTACAACTGCATCAATTCTTTGCTCCTTCATTTTTTATCTTTCAATTCTTAGAGCAAAGTGCAACAGCAGTATTCTTCTTTATCGAAAAAGGCTTCCCTCAAAACGCCTTTACTATCTTTTCAAGAGGTCCTCCGATGTAATTAGCTGATGAGTTAATGAGTAAATTAGCAAAAGAGGAATGATTCCTCTTCTTATCCAGCTTGCTAATTTTCAAATTCCAAAAATTTCCAAATTGATTTTATGCAAAAGATATTCAGTCTTCTGCTATTCAGTTGTGCTTTCTCGCTATATGCGCAAGAAACCTTACAACTGCAAATAGAAGACACTCAAAAACTACCCTTAGGCAATGCGGTAGTGCATTTCCTTGGAAAGCACTTTATAAGCGATGCCGATGGGAAGGTAACGATAAAAAAACTCAGCAAGGGCTCTTACCCTATCAAAGTAACCTATTTAGGCTATCACGATTACGAAAGTACTGTCATCATTCCACATTCACAACCTCTTGTGATTGTAATGAAAGAAGCAGTGAGCGTACTCGAAGGTACTACCGTATCAGGGCATACAACTCAACAGTATGTGAGAGGCTTAACCCCTTCTATCATATCCATTTCACTCAAAAGAAATAGCTTGATAGAGAAACAAGGCGACGATTTAGCCAAAGTGCTCACCTCTATATCGGGGGTATCGATGATACAAACAGGCGCGACCATTGCCAAACCGGTAATTCACGGCTTGCACAGCAATCGTATCTTGATACTCAACAACGAAGTGCGCCAAGAAGGACAACAATGGGGTGCCGACCACGCTCCCGAAATCGACCCTTTGGTAGCCGACCAAATAACAGTAGTAAAAGGTGCTGAATCGGTGCGTTATGGCTCTGATGCCTTAGGTGGAGTGATTCTCATAGAACAAAAAAAACTCCCTTATAGCGACGGTCTGCACGCCAACTTAGCTTCTTCGTTTGGCTCTAACGGACACAAATTGAGTACTACGTTAAAAGTCGAAAGTTCAGTCCCCGAGTTACCTTCTTGGGCGTGGCGTGTACAAGGAACTTTAAAACGTTCAGGCGACATCAGTACAGCTAATTACCTGCTGAATAACACTGCTGCTCGTGAAGCCAATTTCTCAGTAGCAACAGGCGTTCAGAAGGAAAAAGGCACTGCTGAAATATTTTACAGTAGGTATGAGAACGAAAGCAGTGTGTTCTACGGTTCGCATATTGGGAATTTAGACGATTTGCTCGCTCGGTTCGAAATTGGAAGACCGCTTACCACTTATCCATTTTCGTATAGCATCAATGCACCCAAGCAAAAAGTAGTGCACCACTTGCTAAAAGGTAAAGCGTTCTATTTCTTGCCCTTCGGAGGAAAACTCACCGCACAATACGCTTTTCAGAAAGATATTCGTCAGGAGTTCAGTGTTCGCCGAATGGACAGAACCCGCATTCCAGCCTTAAATATGGAGCTCACTACCCACGCACTCGATGTGTATTGGGAAAACGCTTACAGCAAATGGAAGAGTACCATAGGGGGTAGTTTCAACAAGCAGGACAACTACAACCAACCCGGTACGGGGGTAGTACCTGTAATCCCTAACTATGCTTCACTTAGTTATGGTGCTTTTGCAATACAACGTTTTCAGCGAGATGCTTGGTTATTAGAAGCTGGTGTGCGTTACGACTATAAGTACCTCAATGCCGATGGTTACGATATGTACTCACAGCGTTACGGAGGCGAACACAACTTCCATAATCTCACCTATACCTTAGGAGGAACAATGCCTCTCTCGCGAGTTTCACAACTGAAATCTAACATAGGCGTAGCGTGGCGTGCTCCTCAGGTGAACGAACTGTACAGTAGCGGACTTCATCACGGCGCAGGCACTTATGATTTAGGTGACGATAAGCTCGAATCAGAAACAGGAGTGAAGTGGGTTACCTCTCTTTTGCTAAACAATGAGAATAAACGTTGGAATGTAAATCTCGACCTTTATATCCAATATATTAAGAATTACATTTACGATTATCCTACCGGCGAAGTCCAAACCCTCTTTTCAGGTGTGTATCCTATCTTTCAGTACACCCAAGCCAATGCGTTTTTTAGAGGCGCTGACCTCGATGCTACTGTTCGTTTGTTAAACAAAAACAGAGTAGCACAAGTAGGTAATCCTACAAGTTTAGACTACCATTTGAAAGCCTCAGTAGTATGGGCTAACGAAGTGAAAACAGGGCGTTACTTTCCGTTTATCCCTGCCCCTCGTTTGAGTCAGTCGCTAGAATATAACAAAACGCACCGCAACAGTTTATTGAGCCGTATGAGTGCTAGCATAGGACATACTTTTGTAGCCAAGCAAACACGCTTTGAGCCCTCACAAGAGTTAGTACCTACTACACCTGATGCCTATCACCTTTTCGAGGCGAGCATAGGAGGTACTTTGGATATCGGCAAACGCCAAACCCTGGACATAAGGTTATCCGCCGAAAACCTTTTTAACACCGAATATAAGGAATACACTAATCGTTTTAGGTATTATGCCCACGATTTGGGTAGAAACGTATATTTAAGAGTAAATTACAATTTTTAAACACTATTAAGATGAAAAAGATATCTTATTATTTAAAAGCTATTAGTCTAATAGCATTAGTATGTTTTACAATGGGCAGTTGTAGTAAAGACGACACTAAACCCGCTCCTCCAACCGATGAAACCAAAGACAGAGGGCACGATATGCCCGACAAAGTGCAGTTTATCATTACCAATTTAGGAACTAACGAGGTGCAAGAGCGCACCGCCAACAAGTCAGCTAAAGGAGTAGTGTATGACATCACCGAGCCTATAAAATGGCAAGTGGGACACGAATATCGTTTCGAGATTGTCTATTACAACAATGGAGCTCGTATGAACCACGAGTTTGTAAGTGCCAAAATGGCTCCTATTCATCAGCACTTCTTTCAGTTATTTCAAGGAGAGTATCCTAAAGATGAAGCAGGAAGAACCGCTATGGTAACAGCTATGAACAAAGCGGTAAGCTATCTATATCAAGATACCGACCCCGAAAATGGTACTTACGGCACACAAGGGGTGAAATTGCGCTTGCGCACTTGGGATAAAACTAACCCTGAGCAACGCGACCCTATTGGGCTAAAAGGCGTCTTTCACATCAAAGACGATGCTACCGCAGGTGATTACAAGTTGCGCATCAAGTTAGCACACTTTCTTATTGCTAATAAGCTCAACCCTAAAACCCAAGAGGAACGTCCATACAACGTAGTGGAGTATTCTAACGCCTTTCAATTAGACTCTGATATGATACTCCCTATACAGATTATTCGTTAGCTGTGTGTATTATGAACTTTGCCAAAATTTTAAACTTTGGCAAAGATGATACCTTGCTAATACATTATTTACAAAACAATAACTTTTAATATTAAAAAACGATGAAAAGAATATATTATATCTTAAAAATCAGTTTATTTTTACTATTTGTAACAATAACCCTAAATTCTTGCAGTAAGGACAAAAGCCCAGAAAACCCTATTATTACAGACCCTACTGAATTTGCGTGGAGCAAACTCGAAGTGCGCTTTACCAAAGGGCATTCTCACGGATATTTTCACGGGAACCCCGATTACCCTGTGAAATACCTCAAAACAGTACAACGTTTCTATTTTAATAACATAAATGGAGTGCCTACACCTGCCACCGATAACCCAACTGCTATCCGCTGGGAAGGAACTGATGTAGTGGCTGATGATCACCACGATGAAGATGAGGACGAAGATGCTCTCCACAATCATCAGCACAATGCAGGCGTGAGCTTATACGGTATAGAATTGATATTTTATGACAAAGACGGCAAGCGTGTAAATGCACAACTGAGCACTGGTAATGCTCCTAATCACTACCAATTTTTCTTTATCGCAAATAATTTTGCAGCAGTAGCCAGCAATACAACTGTGCCTACCCAAGCTGAAGCACTCGACTACAAATACCGCGATACCAACCCTGAAGAATTGTATATCAAAGGCGGTAGTTTTGATAAAAACCCTAATGCTCCTAAAGGAGTACTTCGTAAAGAGCAGATAGGCTTGAAAGGCTTTTTTGAAGTAAAAAGAACCTATATAAACTTCGATTTGCAAATCGTATTAGGTGTTTTCGCTACCAAGCCCGCAAATCTAACCTATAATACTGTTCCTGCTAATAAAGTGTTAGATGTAAAAATACCTATACATATCTACACAGACCTTTTGCGAGAAGACAAGACGGTAGAAGATGCAATGCGCGAGTTTGGTGTTAGTAAAGCCGAAATAAAGAAAGATCAAGACGACATTATAGCTTCTGATCTTTCTCCTGAAAGCAGTGGTACCTTTTTATAATTTTGTGTATATCACTTAGCAATAATAAAAGAGACTGTTCTTTTTTAAGGAACAGTCTCTTTTTTAAACAATAAGTAAAGCTAATAAAACCAGTTTATACTCGTTTTACTCCTATTATCCTTCATTTATTCTATATCTATCCGCGTGTTTTGTACCGTTCATTGTTCGTCTTTTGTTCGTCTTAGCTTCGCTCTTCCTTCGAATAAACATTGATATTCAGATACATTTTCCTCCTCAAAACATTTTTCTCTCTTCACTTTTCACTAAAATATCTCAACTTGCTCACAGCATAAAAAGTTATCAAACGAGTTAAAACAATTGTATGAAGTTATAACACATCTTTTACTCTCCACCTTTTATCTTTCACCCAAATTGAGAAATTATCTCATCAAAATTTGCACATTCAAATAATTGTTGTAATTTAGCCGAAATTTTCGAATTGTATCAACAACTAAAAACAACTATACTATGGGAAAAGGATTTTTTAAGGTTCCTAAAGCTACCAACGAACCCGTAAAAAGTTATGCGCCAGGAAGTACTGAGCGTGAGTCTGTACTACAAGCCTATAAAGAATTGTGGAATACTAAAGTAGATGCTCCTCTCTATATTGGAGGTGAAGCCGTACGTACAGGTCAGACAGGTGAAATGCATTCCCCTCACGACCATAAGCACTCATTAGGTGTTTACCACAAAGCGAGCAAAGAACACGTGCAAAAAGCCATTGAAGCAGCGCTAAAGGCGCGTACTCAGTGGGCTAACCTTGCGTGGGAAGAACGCGCTGCTATCTTTTTAAAAGCTGCCGACCTCATTGCAGGTCCTTACCGTGCTAAAATGAACGCTGCTACTATGATAGCGCAGTCTAAAACCGTACACCAAGCCGAAATAGATTCTGCTTGCGAGCTGATAGACTTCTTGCGCTTTAATGTGCAGTTTATGGCTAATATTTATAACGACCAGCCTAACTCTTCCGAAGGCGTATGGAATCGTGTAGAATACCGTCCGTTGGAAGGTTTTGTATATGCTGTTACACCTTTTAACTTCACCGCTATCTCAGGCAACCTTCCTACCAGTGCTGCCCTTATGGGAAATGTAGTCATTTGGAAGCCAAGTACTTCACAAATATTTTCCGCTGAAATGATAGTAGAAGTCCTCAAAAAAGCAGGTTTACCCGATGGTATTATCAACGTATTGCACGGCGATGCAGCTATGATTACCGATACTGTTTTAGCAAGCCCTCATTTCGCAGGTATTCATTTTACAGGCTCTACCGAAGTATTCCAAGATATTTGGAAAAAGATAGGTAACAATATTCACCTCTATCGCTCTTATCCTAAAATTGTAGGTGAAACAGGTGGTAAAGACTTTATCATCGCTCACCCAAGTGCTTGCCCCAAACAAGTAGCTACGGCTATTACTCGTGGAGCTTTTGAATATCAAGGACAAAAATGTAGTGCTGCTTCTCGCGTGTACTTACCTAAATCGAAGGCTGACGAAACGCTGAAATTGGTAAAAAAAGATGTACTCTCTTTCAAAATGGGTTCTCCTGAAAACTTTGAGAACTTCATCACTGCGGTAATTCACGAACATTCTTTCGATAAATTAGCTAAATATATAGACCAAGCTAAAAAAGACAAAGATGCCGAGATATTTGTAGGTGGTGGATATGATAAAAGCAAAGGATACTTTATAGAACCTACTGTGATTGTTACCACCAATCCACATTACACCACTATGGAAACCGAACTTTTCGGACCTGTAGTAACTGTGTATGTATATGATGACTCTAAATGGGAAGAAACCTTGAAACTCGTTGATGAAACTTCAGTTTATGCACTCACAGGAGCTGTATTTGGCACTTGTCGTTATGCGTTAGACGAAGCAGTAAAAGTACTCGAAAACGCAGCGGGTAATTTCTATATCAACGATAAACCTACAGGAGCCGTAGTGGGGCAACAACCTTTCGGTGGTGCACGCGCCTCAGGTACTAACGACAAAGCTGGGTCTGCCCAAAACTTATTGCGTTGGGTATCGCCACGCCTTATCAAAGAAACTTTCGTACCCCCAGTAGACTATCGTTATCCATTCTTAGGATAATAAATAAAATTTTAACTTCGCCAAAGTTCTCAGCCCGTGCGGCTCGCACCTTTGGCAAAGTTTCTCTTAAATCTATGTAAAAACAGTTCCCTTACGAACACTTGTATTTGTGGATTGTCCCTCTTCGGGGGTTCGGGAGCTTAATTAATCATTAAACACTAAACATTAATCATTAGACATTAAATGGAATGGCTTTGGAACTTGATGACTAACCACGAGAGTGTGGCTTACACTGTGATAGTGTATAGCGTGGTCATCGCAGTAGGAGTTGCTTTAGGAAAAATAAAAATATTTGGCATCTCTTTTGGTATTGCTTGGGTACTTTTTGCAGGTATCGCTATGGCTGAATTAGGATTCACTGTAAACCCCCATATTCAACATTTTGTAAAAGAGTTCGGATTGATTCTGTTCGTCTACACCATCGGACTACAAGTAGGCCCTGGCTTTTTTGCCTCCTTCCAAAAAGAAGGCATCAAATTCAATCTCTTGGCAGTGCTCTCTATTGTGAGTTGTGTACTTACTGTAATTGCTATCCACTACATCACCCAAACCGATATGGGTACCTTGGTAGGTATAATGTCAGGTGCCGTAACCAATACCCCAGGGTTAGGAGCCGCTCAAGCTACTTTAGAAGATGTATTTAAAGGCGACCCAACTACAATGCCGAACCTCTCGACCGCCTATGCTGTTGCTTATCCTTTCGGGGTGTTAGGAATTATCTTGGTAATGTTAGGGCTCAAAGCCTTCTTAAAAGTGAATTTAGATGTTGAAAAACGTTTAAATTCTGTACGTCACTCTAAAGATCAAGTAGTGATCAATCGATTCGCGATAAAAGTAAGCAATCCTGCCCTCTTTGGTAAAAAATTGAGCGTTATCAAACAAACTCTTGATTTCGACTTTACCATCTCGCGTATGTGTAGAAAAGGAGAGATTATATTAGCTAGTGCCGACACACTGATAGAAGAAGGCGACATCGTACTGATAGTAGCTAACCAAAAAGAAAATGAGAAGTTTTTGACCCTAATAGGTGACAGCGTTTCCATTTTGGATTATTTCCCTGATGTAAAAGATATGCGCTATACTTCACGCCGTATCAACGTTACCCAACGCGCTATTTTCACCAAAACTCTTGCAGAGCTCGATGTACGCAAACGTTTTGGAGTAACCATCACTCGTGTATATCGCGCAGGTATTGAGTTCGTGCCCGCTGCCGATACAAAATTACAGTTTGGTGATACCATTACTGTAATAGGCGATGAATCGCACATACAACTCGTAAGCAAAGAGTTCGGTAATTCTAAACGACGTATGCAAACCCCTCACATAGCCGAGCTCTTTATGGGGATTACTCTTGGTGTATTATTAGGAAGCATTCCGTTTGCTATCCCTGGCATACCTGTACCTGTAAAATTAGGGTTAGCAGGAGGTCCTCTGATTGTTGCCATTCTCATCAGCCGTTATGGCGGTAAATTCTCAGTAACTCACTACGTATCGCAAAGTGCCAACCTAATGGTACGAGAGATAGGTATTGTGCTCTTCCTTGCTAGTGTGGGCTTAGACGCAGGAGCTACTTTTATAGAAACTATTTTGCACGGACAAGGCTTGTACTGGATGTGTTTAGGAGCTCTCATTACTCTTATACCACTTATTATCACCTCTTTAGTAGCACGATTTAAAGCAAAATTAGACTATTTGGGCATCTGCGGATTGCTCTCGGGAGCCTCTACTGACCCACCAGCTTTGGCATTTGCTAACGATATGTCCAACTCCGAAATTCCTGCGCTTACGTACGCTAGTGTGTATCCGCTTACTACGTTTATGCGAATAATGGTTGCACAATTATTGATTGTCTTTTTTGTGTGATGTTTCAAAAAAAGTTGTATTTTTGCCCTCTGAAAGAATAAAAATATTATGTTTGGAAATATGATGGATATGATGGGCAAACTCGAAGAAAACAATGACTTTTTGATAGTTACCTTAAACAAAGCCATTAAGAGAGTGACCGTGAAAAATGAAGCTACGCTGGCTGAAATAGGCAAACAAGAGCTTCCGTTTAACTTTTAAAATATAAATCTATGGGTAAAATAATAGCTATTGCAAACCAAAAAGGAGGAGTAGGCAAAACCACTACTTCCGTAAACTTAGCTGCCTCTTTGGGGGTATTAGAAAAAAAAGTATTACTCATTGATGCCGACCCACAGGCAAATGCGACTTCTGGCATAGGTATTGATGTAGATTCTATTGAGCACGGTACTTACGAGCTTTTGGAACACACGATGGAGGTTAAAGATATGATTGTTCACACCAGCTCTCCTAATCTCGACCTTATCGCTGCTCACATCAACTTAGTGGCTATTGAGATTGAGCTCGTAGACAAAGAACAACGAGAATATATGCTCAAAAAAGCCTTAGAGCCTATCAAAGACCAGTACGATTACATTTTGATAGACTGTGCACCCTCGTTGGGACTTATCACCTTGAATGCTCTTACAGCAGCTAACTCGGTGATTATACCTATCCAGTGTGAGTATTTCGCCTTGGAAGGGTTAGGTAAACTTCTCAATACTATCAAGAGTGTACAAAAAACCTTCAATCCCGATTTAGATATCGAAGGCTTATTACTCACTATGTATGATGCGCGCTTACGTTTGTCTAACCAAGTGGTGGAAGAAGTACAAAAACACTTCAGTGATATGGTATTCAAAACCATTATCCAGCGTAATGTGCGCCTTAGTGAAGCACCTAGTTTTGGTGAAACTATCATCAACTACGATGCTACCAGCAAAGGAGCTACCAATCACATCAACTTAGCTCAAGAGATTATAGATAAAAACAAAACTGTATAATGACAAAACCTGCTAAAAAACCTGCCTTGGGGAGAGGTATTTCAGCTATTTTTGGCAATAGCCCCGAAGTGGCTATTAATTCTATCAAAGATAAAAATGCCGATAAGATTGTAGGAAATATCATAGAACTTGAACTCGACCTAATAGAAACGAATCCTTTTCAGCCTCGTACTTCTTTTAATGAAGAAGAGCTACAAGGGCTCGCTTCCTCTATTGAGGAATTAGGGGTAGTGCAACCTATCACCGTACGCAAACTCGACGGAGAAAATAAATATCAGCTCATTTCGGGCGAACGCCGTTTCAGAGCTTCTAAATTAGCTGGACTCAAAACGATTCCTGCCTATATTCGCATTGCCGATGACAACGAGTCACTCACAATGGCTTTGGTAGAGAATATTCAGCGTCAAGATTTAGATCCCATAGAGATTGCTCTTTCTTACCAACAGCTCATCGAGCAGGTGAATCTCACTCAAGACCAAATGAGCAAACGTGTGGGCAAGAAACGTTCTACCATTACAAACTATTTGCGTTTGCTCAAACTCGCTCCTATCATTCAAACAGGCATACGCGACGGATTCATTTCTATGGGGCACGGTCGTGCAATAATCGCCATAGAAAACCCTGAACAACAAGCAGAAGTATACCAACGTATCATTTCCGATAACCTATCAGTGCGTGATACCGAAGAGTTAGTGCGCCGCTTGCAAAACTCCGAGACACTTAATGTGGTAAGTATTCAAATCCCTAAAAGCAATAGTAAAACTGAAGTACCTACTTATATCAAAGAAAATATGAGTAGTTTTAATCATTTTTTTGGTACTAAAGTTACTGTAAAGATGAGCAAGAACGGCAAAGGTAGCCTTACCATTCCTTTTAGTTCAGAGGAAGATTTCAAACGTATTCAAAGTTTATTACACAAAAAGGATGAGTAGAAAGATTGTTTTGATAATAGCCCTACTTATGGGAGTGGGTATTTCGTATGCACAAGACGATACAGAGGAAGTGGTAAAAACACCTTCAGACTCTGTGCAGATAGCTGTTATGCAAGACAATATGAAAAAAGTCCCTTGGAATACCGACCCTCTTTCGCCTGCTAAAGTTGCCTTCTATTCAGCGGTTATCCCAGGTTTAGGTCAGATATACAACAAGAGCTATTGGAAAGTACCTTTGGTGTATATTGCTATCGGTACCCCAATATACTTCTACATACAAAACTCTAAGGAATACGATCGTTACCTCACTGCCTACAAACGTCGTCAACAAGGATTTACCGATGATGAGTTCTACGGCAATCGCCCTGATGGACAACCGCGTCTCAGTACTGATGGATTAAGACGAGGCATACAGTTCTATCGTCGTAATAAAGAGCTTTCTATTCTTATAGGGATAGGCTTATATGCCCTGAATATCATTGAGGCGAATGTCGATGCACATCTCAAACAATTCAATGTAGATGAACGCCTCACAGTAGAACCTTTCATTCAACACGATTTCCTCACACAGCCCCAATTTGGCTTGACACTCAACTATAAATCCAAGAAATAATGACCACACAAAATCTATTAGAAACCTTGCGCCACATTGTTGGTGCAAAGTACGTTATTACCGACCCTTCAAAAACTGAACGTTACCGCACTGGGTATCGTTTTGGTACCGGAAATGCAATTGCCGTGGTGCGTCCCGCTACTTTGTGGGAACAATGGCAAGTACTGGAAGCTTGTGTAGCAGCTGATGTGATTGTAATTTCACAAGCTGCCAATACAGGTATCACGGGAGGATCTAATCCTTTTGGTAACGATTACGACCGCGATGTAGTAATCATCAACACGATGCGTAATGACAATATTCAGCTTATACTTGATGCCAAACAAGCTATATGTCTTACAGGAGCAACACTCAACCACTTGGAACAAGAGTTAAAACCTCATAATCGCGAACCTCATTCAGTAATAGGCTCCTCTTGCATTGGGGCTTCAGTTATTGGAGGCGTGTGCAACAATTCTGGCGGTTCTTTAGTACAACGTGGTCCTGCTTATACTGAAATGGCTCTCTATGCCCAACGCAATGCCAACGGTAAATTAGAACTTATTAATCACTTAGGTATTGATTTAGGAAGTACTCCTAAGGAAATACTTACCAATCTGCAAGAGGGTAGATACCAAGCAAAGGATATTCACATTTCTGATAAGAAAGGACACGATCACGACTATTGTAACCACGTACGTGAGATTAATGCCAATACGCCTGCTCGTTTCAATGCCGACCCAGCTCGCTTATACGAAGCCTCAGGTAGTGCGGGTCGTTTAGGAGTTTTTGCCGTACGCGTGGATACTTTCCCTGCCGAGAAAAAAACAGCCGTATTCTATATAGGTACTAATAACACAGCGGTACTTACCAAATTGCGCCGTGATATGCTCGGTACTTTCGAAGAAATTCCTATCTCTGGCGAGTATATTCACCGTACCGCCTTTGATATCGCTGCTAAATACGGTAAAGATACTTTTTGGTATATCAAAAATGTAGGTACTGAATACTTACCCAAGCTCTTTTCTCTCAAAGCGTGGGGCGACCGCGTAGCCAAAAAACTACCTTTTATGCCTAACCATTTCAGTGAAAAATTCTTGCAATTCACCTCTAAACTAATGCCTCAACACCTCCCCAAAATATTGTGGGATTACCGCAACCAATACGAGCACCATCTCATTTTAAAAATGGGAGGCAAAGGGGTAGACGAAGCTAGGGCTTATTTGCAAAAAGAATTTGCCGATAGCACTAAAGGAGCTTATATAGAGTGTGATGCCAAACTTGCACAAGCAGCAATGCTCTTGCGCTTTGCAGTGGCTTCAGCAGCTATTCGCTATCGTTCCGTACACGAGGACGAGGTAGAAGATATCGTCGCTTTAGACATAGCTTTGCGTCGCAATGATGAAGATTGGTTTGAAAAGCTTCCTCCTGAACTCGACGCTAAGATACTTTACAAATTGTACTATGGTCACTTTATGTGCCACGTATTCCATCAAGATTACGTGATTAAGAAAGGTTACAACTGTGAGGAAATAGAAGAAGAGATGCTCAAAATATTAGACACTCGTGGCGCACAATATCCTGCAGAACACAATGTAGGGCATTTATATCACGCTAACGACGACCTTAAGAACTTTTACAACTCTCTTGACCCTACCAATAGCTTTAACCCAGGTATTGGTAAGACCTCTAAGAAAAAAGATTGGAAATAGAAACTCATAGTATTACATATTTAGAGAGGCTACCTCAAAAAATTTTGAGGTAGCCTCTCTTTTTTGTTTTTCTTTATCACTTCATACCTTCTCTATAATCACGTGGCGTTATTTTAGTAGCTTGTTTAAAAACCGTACTAAAATACTTAGAAGAGTTAAATCCTACTTCAAAAGCTATATCAGTAACTGATTTTTCTGTTTGTTTTAAGAGCTGGCAAGCTACTTCTATGCGATATTTATTGATATATTCACTGATACCAATGCCTGTAATTTGTTTCATTTTATTATACACCGAAGCACGACTCATTGCCATTGCTTCAGAAATCATTGTTACATCTAAGTCGATATTACTATAGTGCTTTTTGATGATTTCATTAAGTTTTATCATAAACACTTCGTCAGCATTGCTGATAGTAGTAAGTGCAGGTGAAGGAATCAATAGTTCTTTTTCATAACGTTGCTTGATGAGCTCTTTTTGTTTGAGCAAATTACCTATTACTGAAAGCAAAAGGTCTATATCAAAAGGTTTAGAGAGATAAGCATCGGCACCTAATTTATAGCCTATCTTTTGACTTTCGGTATCACTTTTAGCCGTGAGTAATATTACGGGAATATGACTGATTTGCAAATGCTCTTTCACCTCTTTACACAACTGATAACCATTCATTACAGGCATCATCACATCGCTGATAATAATATCGGGCTGATGCGTTTTTAATAACAACAAAGCTTCCTCACCATTTACTGCTTTTAAAACGCTTTTAAACAACGGACGAAGTTCATCATAAAGATAATTTAAAAAATCAGGATTATCATCTACTAAGAGTACAGAATACATAGAGGTATCCATAGTTACTGCTATCTTCTCTGGGGCTTCAGTTTGTTCTTCTTCACCTTCAAACTTGTGAAGAACACCCTCAGTGCTATGAGAGTAAGGTAATTCTACATAAAAAACTGTTTGCTCTTCTTCATCTTGATAAGCCCCAATAGTACCGAGATGTTTCTCTACTAATTCTTTACAATAAGCCAACCCTATACCACTACCTCGCTGGTTGTGTTTTCCTTGTTCAAAGCGAGTAAAGAGCTTATCCATATCAATATTATGCAATCCTATACCGGTATTTTCTACTTGAAAACGCACTTTTTGTTCGTTATAACTACTGCGAATGTGTATAGTAGAATACTCATTACTAAACTTTACTGCATTCATTAGTAAGTTAGAAAGGACTACCCTTATTTTGGCACTATCTAACTCTACAGGAGGTAAATTTTTATCGAGATGTAGTTCTAAACTTATATGCTTTGTTTCAAATTCTTGTTCAAAATCTTTAGCACTATCGGTGATAAGGTGATTCAAATCAGTATAGGCTTTGGTGAGTGTATTTTCTAACGAAGTATTACGGTTGTAGTCTAATACCCAATTGATAATATTCTTCATAGTAGTAGCTTGACGGAAAGCACTCTCTAACTGGGTTTTCTGTGAACGCGTGAGTTTACCACTTTCGGTATGATTAAGCAGACGTTTTAACGGTGCATAAATGAGGGTAAGAGGCGTGCGCAATTCGTGACTTACATTGGTGAGGAATTGTATTTTATCTTCATTGAGTTCCTGCTGATGCAAAGCTATTTGCCATTTGAGTTGTTGTTTTTTACGACGCAGATAACCCCACATTACACCTGCAATAATAGCCAACAAAAGCAAAGAAACTCCTACCAAAAAAGAAGTGCGCTGATACCACACAGGAAGCACTTCGAAGTTGAGCAATGGGGTATCTTTCGTCCAATAGCCATTTTTAGTCATACAAGCGACTTCTACTTGGTATTTTCCTACTGAAAGCAAAGAGATATCTAAACTATTGTCATAAGTTTCAATCACCGAAGTTTGGGCGTTATTTTTAATCTTAAAACGGAAGAGTATGCGCCTAAACATATCTTTTTCATTCAATCCTACATTTAGTTTTAAGGTTTTGAAATAAGGGGGTACCTCTTTAGGAAAGTTTTCGGCGGTGTATATTTTGCCGTTCAATTCTATATTTTGCAAAAAGAGTAAAGGAGTACTACTCTCTTCGGTGTGAATATTCTTATTTATCTTCACAAAACCACCCACTCCTCCCATATAGATGTAAGGGGAAGGCAACAACTGTACATAGCCTGTAAGCACATCGTTGTGGAGAAAGCCATCGGAATCGTCCCAAATCATTATCTTCTTATCGGGAATATGATAAGAAAACAGCACATTGGAAGCATTAATCCACAAACGCTGTTCAGTATCGAGTTGCATATAGCTAATTTGGTGGAACATATTATCGGTTCCTACGGCACTGAGCTTCTTTTGTGGTATCGCATAACTAAACAACCCATTGGAAGTAGCAATCCAAAGGGTGTGATGAGCTTTATCATTGCATACTGCACTAATAGTATACCCCTCATTAAGGGTTAGATAACGTGTTATCTTAGCTTCCGATAACTTCATTTGGTAGAGTACATTTCCTTTGGAGAGAAATAAAGTATCACCTTGTTGTGCTTTGAGTTGTAAGGCATTTTTAGGAGTAAGTCCTTCGGCAAAAGAAATTTTATTAAACTCTTTGTTTTGAAGATTATACAGATAGGTATTTTTAGCTGTAATGAGTATTTTATCTTTATCAATGTAATATACAAAGGGAGTAAAGCCTGCGTGACACTCCTGCTGGTCAGTAGCTTCATCGATGAGCAAGAAAGGAATGTAGGAACGACTCAGAATATTATATATGAAAAGACCTTTGCCATAGAGAGAGACTAACAACTCATTAGGTGAAAAGTAGGTTATAGAAGAGACCTTATCGTTATACGTATTGGTATGATGTACAAATTGTTCTGTTTTGGGGTTAAAAGCATTGATGCCTCCTCCATCGGTGCCTATCCATATGATGCCATTGGGAGCTTCGAATAAACTTATCACAGCGCGCTCACTTAACCCATTGCTACTTCCTAACGCACTATCGGTATAAGTCTTGATATAGGTTTCTTTAAAGAGAAAAACGCCATCGCGCACTGTACCTGCCCAAAGGTTATGATTAGGGTCTTCATAAAGCACTGTAATGGAATTGACTGGCAAAGAATGTATATTACCGGCACTATGCTGAATATTGTAAAAAGTGTTCTTCTCAGGACTAAAAACCGATACTCCTCCTCCATCGGTGGCTAACCATATATTGCCTTTATAAGGCTTGATATCTAAGATAATATCATTGGACAAAAGAGTATTGTGAGTATCGTAATGTGAGCGCAATTCACCGGCAAGGGTAGCACGAAAAAGCCCTTTTTGAAAAATAGAATAATACACTTCTTTGCGTTGTGCATCATAATACAAAGAACTCAGTGGGCTTGTATTTTCAATAAACAAACTCAACAGTTCTGAGGTAAGAGAATACTTATAAATACCATCGTTTTCAGTGCCTACAAGAAAGGTTGTATTATCAACAGGACATAGATAGGTAATGAGGCATTCTTTATCTTTTGTTTTAGGTTCTTTCCTCAAAGGCAAACGCCCTATATTTTTAGTTTTGTAGTTATACTGGTAGATAGCACTATATCCACCAAAGTAAACCCCTTGCTCAGTAGCACAAATGGAGAAGAGTTGTTGCTGGATTTTAGAGGTAAAAGTATCTTTATTTGGGTCGTATTGCCATACGCCTTTATCGGTTACAGCCCAAAGGTTATGCTGGGTATCTTCATAAAGATGATAGATGTAAGACTCAGTATACCTTTTGATATGATTACGGTCTACCCTATTGATACCCTGACGAGTACCTATCCACAAAATTCCCTTATGGTCACGTACAATAGCGGTAACGCCCGATTGAGAGAGACCGTGTTCAATGGAAATACGTTTAAAATAGTATTCCGTAGGATTTTGCCCGTAGATTACCCACGTAAAAAAAAGTAAGATACAAGTGCCAAGCACCGATGGTAGTTTTATTATCTTCATTGGGTTATTCAGGGTATTCGATGCGTACGTGATAGATATTGGTAAGTTTGCTTTTAAATATGCGTTTGATAGCTTCGATTTCTTTGAAAGATATATCGGAATTGGCAAACTGATTATCGTCTAACTGTTTTTTGATAATACGGTCTACAAACTCATTGAGAGCTTCGAAGGTAGGATTTTTGAGGCTCTTAGTAGCTGCTTCAACCGAATCAGCCATCATAAGAATAGCAGTTTCTTTGGAGAAAGGAATAGGACCTGGATAACGGAAATCTTCTTCCTTAGTACCTTCAGGATTTAAGTCTAAGGCTTTGCGATAGAAATAATAAGTAAGACTGCGCCCGTGATGGGTTTTAATAAAATCGATAATGCGTTTGGGCAGTTTGTTTTTATGAGCGAGTTCTACTCCATCGGCTACGTGCTTGATAATCACCTTAGCGCTTTGTTCAGGAGTAAGCTGGTCGTGAGGGTTGAGGCTTGTTTTTTGGTTTTCGGTAAAGTAAATAGGGTTTTCCATCTTACCGATGTCGTGATAGAGGGCACCTACACGCACCAAGAGGGTATTAGCCCCAATCTCGGCAGCAGCAGCTTCGGCAAGATTAGCCACTTGCATAGAGTGCTGGAAGGTGCCTGGAGCTTTTTCGGAAAGCTGACGCAAGAGCTTGGTATTCGTATCGGAGAGTTCTAAGAGAGAGACATCGGAAACTAAGCCAAAAGTACGTTCGTAGATATACGTAAAGGGTTGCGAAAAGAGAATACCAATACCATTGAGGATAAAGAGCGTAAGTAGAGAGATATCGAGTCCTTTGAGTGTTCCTTCGGTAATGGTGTGGAAAGCGATATAAATAATTAAATAGGCAGCCGTGATCAGTCCTGCTGATACAAAACTGCTCAATCGGTAGTGCATTCCCCTAGGGGTGAGAATGATAGCCATAGCAGCCACAATCTGTATGAATACAAACTGGAAGCTATTGGGCACAATAAAGCCTGTGATGAGTATGGTGCTGATATACACAAAGAGGACGGTACGCAAATCGAAAAACGACTTGAGAATGAGCACCATCATTCCTACAGGGACAATATAGATATAATCGGGAAAATACCTTGAAATGAGCCCTACGAAAAGAATCATACTGAGCATATTGAGTAAAATAACACTCAATTTAAGGTTGCTTTTATATAATTTATTTTCGTATATTTTTAAGTATAACGCCATCAGTAGCAATACCATAGCTACTAACGTGTAATAACCTAAAAGCGACCAATTATAGTTGTTCTGACTCCACGTCTGGGTTTCGTACTCCTCTTTGAGCGACAACAGGGTATTCAGTTTTTCGCCCTCTACCAATTCACCTTTGGCAATGATGAGTTTCCCTTTATTTACCCAACCGCGCGTATAGACTATCTCTTTAAGGTTTTGAGTAAGCGCTTTTTGAGTGAAATTTTGGTCGATTACGAGGTTAGGAGTAAGGATTTCAAAGAAAAGGTCGTAGTAATTTTTGTGATACTCATTATAAGGGGCGGTATCGAAATAGTTTTTAATAGCTGTTGCCAACTGTTGAAGATATAACACACGTTCGGCAGGCACCTCTACTATTTGATTGTTATGCTTGATAATGAAGATTTCAGAAGGGCTAAACGCAGGCTGATTGAGCATTACTCCATTGTGATAGCTTTCGGCTAAAAAAGCCTCAGCTTTTTTCAACAAGAGTTCCCGTTTATCGTCGGGCAGATGTTTGAAATAAGCATACTTTTTCTGTTCAAACTTTTGCTTAGCACTCACAAAGGCGGTAGTATCTTGCTTGTAATACACCGTAGATTGGTTGGTTATTTGTTGTTTTTCGGCTTTTATTTGCTCTTCTGTTTTTTTTAAGGGAAAATCAAAAGGGGCATATAGGTTTTCGTGTTGCCAAAGCTCTCCTTTGCGAAATTCGTATTTAAATTTCGCTTTTTCGGGAAATACTTGCAAGATGAGTACTAAGGCTATAGCAAAGGCTAAAACCTTGAACACAAGTGATTTTTTAATAAATGCTTTGATATTTTTGAGCGTTATCATTGTTTTTCCTTTCTCAAATGTAGATGTAAATGCAATGCAAAGATAAGAAATAATTTTTTAATACCAAAAATGCTAATAATACCAGGAAATGAGAAAATGAGGTGCGAGCCGCACAGGCAGTTAAATTAGCAAATGGGGAAAGGTTGAGAGATTCGAAAGATATCGGAGAGATTCGGAAGAATGGAGGAAGGGTTTTTGATGAAAAAAGGCTATTAGATGGGTGTGGTTAGCTTATAGAGAGCTTATAGGAAGCTTATATGAATCTTGGACGATTGGTATAGAAAGGGTGTATAAGTATTTGAAAGTGAGTGGTTAAAAGATGAGAAAAAGAGGTGGTTTTGAGGGTAATAAAACGAATTAAAACGGAAGTGAAGGGGTGGTTGAGATATATGAGAACCATATTTGAACAATATGTGTGAATAATTTTGTATATTTGCCGAAAATTAGAATGTATGATAAAACTTATTGTAACGGATATTGATGGTACTTTGGTGAATAATCAGAAAGAGGTACCTGAGAGTTTTTGGGAAGTTTTTAAGGAGATACGAACCTGTGGAATTAATTTTTGCGTGGCGAGTGGACGACAAATACAGAGTTTGCACGAGCTTTTTGCACCTATTAAAGACGAGATAGCTTTTGCTCCTGATAACGGTGCTTCGCTAATATACAAAGGGGAGACGCTTTTTGAAAACCCTTTGAACCCTAATGGTATACGCCCTATATTGGAAACTTGTGAACAGATTGGGCAGATAGGAGTAGCGCTTTGTGGAAGAGAGAATGCCTACATTAAGACGGATAGTGTTACTATTTTTGATGAAATAGCCAGACATTATCCCGCTCATACAAAGGTGATGAACTTTTCGGAAGTGAATGATGACATCTTTAAGATAACTATTTGTGATGAAGGAATTTCAAGGATTAATAGCTATCCTCTTTTGAAGAAGTATGAGAATGATTTTAATGTGGTGGTCTCAGGAGAGATATGGCTTGATATTACCCGAAGTGATGTGAATAAAGGAGTGGCGGTAAGACGTCTGCAAGAAAAATTGGGTGTCTTGCCATCGGAAACAGTGGTTTTTGGCGACCATATGAACGATGTGGAAATGATACAAACTGCTGAGATGAGTTACGCGATGAAGAATGCCCAAGAGGCTTTGAAAGCTATTGCTAATTACGTGACTGAATACGATAATAACGAGGCGGGGGTAGTGAAAACTATACAGCATTTGATAAAATAAAAGAAGAATAGCAGAAAAGAAGGAGTACAAAACTCATAAAAAAATAAGGAAGGTTACCTGTTGATTTTCAATAGGTAACCTTCTTTTTTGCAAGAAAAAATTAAAATTGGGCGCAAAAAAATAATACAAAAGATATATAAGATACAATTATCTTTTATATATTTGCACCCAGAAATTACAAAAACACTAATATATTTTATTTATGACAGCTAAGAAATTATGGATTTGGCTTGGGGCAACAGTGGCTGCTTCATTCCTTGTGCTGATTCTCTTCGGTGTAGAAATATACCGTACAGCACCTCCTTTCCCCGAAAAGATTGTAACGACCAATGGGGAAGTGCTCTATGAAGGGCAAGACATTAAAGATGGTCAGAATGTTTGGCAATCGATGGGCGGTCAGACCGTAGGTAGTATCTGGGGACACGGTGCTTATATAGCACCCGACTGGAATGCTGATTATCTACATCGCGAATCAGTATTGCTATTAGAGCTTTTTGCTCAGAAAGACGGTAAGGTGTACAAAGACCTGCCTGAAGATGAGCAAGCGAAGTACCAAGTGCAGTTGCGCAAAGAGTTGCGTACGAATACCTTTAACCAAGAAACAGGTGTGATTACCTTCTCGCCAGAGCGTGCTCAGGTGGCTAAAGAGTTGGCTGCGTATTACACCAAACTCTTTATGGACGACCCTTCGCTAAGTGAAACGCGCACTCATTACGCGATTCCGAAGAATGCTATCAAAGACCCTGTGCGTATGCAACAGATGAATGCATTCTTTACGTGGACTTCTTGGGTATGTAGCACTAATCGTCCTAATGACGATGTAACCTATACCAATAACTGGCCTTATGACCCTGTGATAGGCAATCACCCTTCGACTTCATTACAAATGTGGTCAGGATTTAGCGTACTGATGTTGCTTTTCGGGGTGGGACTCTTGGTGTATTATCACGCAAGCAACAAAGAGGAAGAAGAAAATGAGCATCTTCCTGCGGAAGACCCAATGCGCGGTATGAAACCTACACCTTCAATGAAAGCTACCCTTAAATACATTTGGATAGTATCGTTACTTATCTTGGTACAGATGGTGGCAGGGGTGATTACAGCGCACTATGGTGTAGAAGGGGGAGGTTTCTTTGGCATTCCGCTTGATATGATATTTCCACAGGCTATTTCGCGTAGCTGGCACGTACAGTTGGCTATTTTCTGGATAGCAACCTCTTGGCTGGCTACAGGGCTTTACATAGCTCCTGCGGTATCAGGACACGAGCCTAAATATCAAAAATTGGGGGTGAATATACTCTTTATCGCCCTACTGATAGTAGTGTTAGGTTCTTTGGCAGGACAATGGTTTGGCGTGATGCAAAAATTGGGCTTAGTAGAAAACTTCTATTTTGGACATCAAGGTTATGAATATCTAGAATTGGGTCGTTTTTGGCAAATACTATTGCTTGTAGGCTTATTCTTGTGGTTGTTCTTGATGGTAAGAGCTTTATTACCTGCTTTACGAAAGAAAGACGAAAACCGCCATTTGTTATTGCTTTTTGTGTTAGCCTCTATTGCTATTGCGGCTTTCTATGGAGCAGGCTTGATGTACGGTCGCCAAACACATATGGCTATTGCTGAATATTGGCGTTGGTGGGTAGTTCACCTTTGGGTAGAAGGCTTTTTTGAAGTATTTGCTACCGTAGTGGCTGCTTTCTTGTTCTCACGTATGGGCTTATTGCGCTTGAAAGTGGCGAGTGCTTCGGTATTATTCTCTACTATTGTATTCTTAGCAGGGGGTATATTGGGTACATTCCACCACTTGTATTTTAGTGCTACCCCTACGGGTGTATTAGCCTTAGGAGCTACTTTTAGTGCTTTGGAGATTGTGCCTTTGGTACTCATAGGATATGAGGCTTATCACAACTACAAGATTTCTAAATCTACTGAGTGGATAAAAGCCTACAAATGGCCTATCTATTGCTTTATTGCGATGTGTTTCTGGAACTTCCTTGGGGCAGGAATCTTTGGTTTTGCCATTAACCCGCCTATTGCCTTATACTACATTCAAGGATTAAACACTACAGCAGTTCACGGACACGCAGCCCTCTTTGGGGTATATGGTATCCTTGGTATTGGACTTATCTTGTTTGTGCTTCGCGGTTTGTATCCTGATCGTCACTGGAATAACAAGATTCTTGGTTGGGCATTCTGGTTGATAAACATCGGATTACTTGTGATGTTAGTAGGAAGCTTGCTTCCTATAGGTATTATGCAAGCAGTAGAAGCTATTCAAAACGGCTATTGGTCAGCGCGTTCTGAGGAGTTTATGCACACCGATTTGATGCAAACCATACGTTGGTTACGCATTCCAGGTGATATACTCTTAGCAATAGGTGAATTGCTATTGGTATACTTCATCATTGGACTTAAAACCGGTTGGTCATTAAGAGACAAGCGATAATTTACAAAATAAACTTGAAAAAGCCAAAGAGCTGTCCTCAAAAGAGGACAGCCCTTTGGCTTTTTGGGTATAAAAAAAGAGCAAATCATAAGCCGGATTCTGTACCTACTCTTACCGAGCAGGTGCTTATCATTTATCTCGGTTAATGATTGCTCATTAGCTCTAACCGCCTACCCTCCAACATCGGGCGAGCAACCCTCAAACGCTGGTTTACGCGACGTTGCACCTCATAGAGTTTACCTGATTTCACTATGGCATTACCCATACATTCTTTCTGTTGCACTTGTCCTCGCCTCACGACGGACGGGTGTTACCCGCTATGATGCTCTGTGGTGTCCAGACTTTCCTCTACTTTTGTAGCGATAAGCTGATTTGCTCTTTTAATCTTTATTAGTAGTCTCCTAAAGTTTCAGGATTCTGTGCTAAGCCTTTGGCTAATTGCTCGTCGTTAGGAGCTTTGCCATGCCAAGCGTGAGTGCCCATCATAAAGTCTACCCCATTACCCATTTCGGTATGGAGTAAGATACACACGGGTTTGCCTTTGCCGGTTAAAGCTTTTGCATCTGCCAATCCTTTTAAGATAGAGGCGATATCGTTACCCTTTTCAATATCGATTACTTGCCAACCAAAGGCTTCCCATTTGGCGCGAAGGTTGCCCAAAGGCATTACTTTATCCGTAGGTCCATCAATCTGTTTGTGGTTGTAATCTACAGTAGCGATGAGGTTGTCCACTCCTTTACCTCCGGCGTACATTGCCGCTTCCCATATTTGCCCTTCTTGCAGTTCACCATCGCCGTGGAGGGTATATACCAAGTGGTTATCGCCGTTGAGTTTTTTAGCCAAAGCCACCCCAATCGCTACTGAAAGCCCTTGTCCCAACGAACCCGAAGCCACGCGCACGCCTTCTAACCCTTCGTGAGGGGTAGGGTGTCCTTGTAAGCGAGAATTGAGCAAGCGGAAAGTGTTCAGTTCACTTATTGGAAAGAACCCACGTCGTGCTAATACACTGTAAAACAGTGGCGATATATGTCCGTTAGAGAGGAAGAATAAGTCCTCGTTTTTACCTTCCATAGAGAAAGGTAGTTTGATGTCCATTACCTCGTTGTAGAGGCATACAAGGAATTCAGCGCAACCCAAAGAGCCCCCTGGGTGACCTGAATTTACTTTGTGAACCATTCTGAGGATATCTCTACGCACCTGCGTAGTAAGGTCGGTAAGTTGTTGGATATTCATTGTATTTCTTCAGTTTTATATTTTTAATACCGCAAAGGTACAATTTTTAAAGACAAAAGCAACAACGAAAGGATAATAAATTTTATTTCTTCATATAATGAGCTTTCTTATACATTATCTTTGAAAGCACAAAAGAGGGCATATATGAGAGGAAGCGCATTAACCATTTCATTTGTTTTGGGAATAAAAGCAATGCTTTCTTTTCAGTAATAGCTTGTGCGATTTCTCTCACGGCTTGGGCTTCGGTTACAAGAAAAGGTTTCTTAGAGAGGTCGTTGTGGTTGAGGTCGCGTAGTTTTTGGGTATCTACATAGCCTGGAGCAATGGTAGTAATTGCGATTCCATACGGACGCAAAGCACGGCGATAAGCATCGGCTATTTGTATCACACTACGCTTGGTCTTGGTGTATAGGCTTGACTCGGGATAGTCTAAAATACCTGAAATAGAAGCGAGTAAGACTATTTGTCCGCCTGTGTGGCACATTGCTTTTCGTCCAACTTCTAAGCAGTTCACGGCTCCCATAATATTGGTTTGAAGCATTGCCACAGCCTCTTCATAGCTAATCTCATCTGCTACATCTTCAGCATAACTACCTGCACAATTGATGAGCAACGACAAAGCCCTCTCGCCTGCGAATTGCTGTATAACGTTTTGTAATTGCACTATATTGGTTACATCGGCTTGGTACTTCTCAAAACGCGATTCATCAGTGAGCTTTTGCAAATCTCTTCCACATACGCCTACGCGATTGCCTTGTAGATGATAATAGCTCGCCAATGCTAACCCTATGCCTGAGGTGCCTCCTATGATAAATATATTCATTGTTTAAAAGCGTTTATTGTAGTTTGATAACCGTAGTTCCATTGTTTTTCTATTTGTTCACGATAGTGAGCGTAGCTTTTTGGAAAGTGAATACCTACCGCACATCGCTTCCAGTTGATATACTTCTCTGAGTAAAATCGTTTTAAGACCATAGTAGCATCGCGGGTATCGATGAGCCGAGCGGGATATTGTGCTACTTCGGCTAAACGCTCGTTGCCACTAAAACCTAAAACTGCACGCACTAACGCTTCTTCAGTAGAACTATAAGGCTGTTTTTCCTCTCTTATCACTTCTTGCGAAAGAGCATTTGCTACTTCTATAGGTAGTAAATCTATTGCGCCTCCTGCAAACACATCATCTGCTATATTCACGGGAGCTACGTAGAACATATCAGAAACTGAAATGCGGGCAGCAGTGAGTATTGGTATCTCTGTTTTAAGGAGAATATTTTTAGCAACAGCCGATTGTAAATAGTTATCAGAGGAGATTTCAATGGTTTGCAGATTTATATGTCTTGCAGTTTGTGTATCGGTAAAGAGTACTTTTTGGTAAAGTTTACGAGCCCCTCTCCGTTTGCCACATTCATCAGGAGTAAAAAGCATTTTAGAACCGACAATAATAGTAGGTAGGGTAGAGGAGAAGCGCACTTTGGCGAGACTCGGTAATAGGTTAGAAAGGTCTTGTGCCATTGTTACCAAGTAGCGATGATACACATCTTCAATATAAGGAGCTTGCCTTTTGTCGTATTGTTTTTTAAGAGCTAAAAAGCCTATACCGTATAATTGACTATAAGGGGTGAGAGAAAGACTCTTGATGAAGTTATAAAATTCTTCGGATTGCAGGTAGGCTTTGCGAGCAGTATGTGTAGTAAAAGCGTTGATGATTAGAGTTGCAAAAGCACCTCCACAAGAGGCTATCAGTAGCGAAGGAGTTTTGCCTAAATCATCTAAAGCATTGTACATACCGCCATAAAGGGCAAAACGTGTACCTCCTCCTGAGAAGACTAAGGAGCGATGGAATGTTTTCACTGTACCCATAGAAAGAACCATATACTGTTAAACAAAAGGCTATCCATACGGTCTAAAAGTCCGCCGTGACCAGGAATAAGTTTGCCAGTATCCTTTACGCCTGCTTTGCGTTTGAGAAAGGAAATACATACATCACCCCAAAAGCCGAAAAAGCTAATAGCTACCCCTAAGAGTAGCCACGTGTAAAGAGACGCTTGCAAACCGAGCGTATACGCTAAACACACGCTTACGAAAGGCGTGAGTAAAATTCCTCCTACGCAACCTGCTATAGTTTTATTTGGACTCACCTCGGGCAGTATTTTCCGTTTGCCAAAGCATTTACCTGATAAGTATTGAAACACGTCGTTCAGTTCGGTGGAAACAACCAAAAAGATAAGCCATAGTAAGCCGTTAGGTACTGAAAGCAAAAAAAACAAATGTGGATAAGCAAATAGAACGATACCCAAAGAGAGGACTATATAAAGTACTTTGTTTTTGGCTACAAAGAAAGTTCCTAAAACTGAAATAATGAGCAGAACTATAGCTCCTAATAAATAAAATTGATAATGAGGAAAACAGAAAAGTAAAACGCCTTGTAGTATAGCAATAACAATAGGTAAGTAACGGGTACTGAAAGAAAAGAGCCGTCCTAACTCCTTTAAACATTGAAAACTCACCCAACATATAAAAATACGCATCGTAAGTTTATTATATACAGCCCCTGCAAAGACAGCAATAATGAATACCCAACTCCTAATGCGAAGAGGTACATCGGCAAACTTACTATGGCTATTAGTGTTGGGCATAAAGTCCTTTTTTGAGACGAATAAAGGTGCTGAGGGACAGTAAAGCAATTATAATCCCGAAGACAATCGCTGAGTAGGAAGTGATAGAAACACCCAAGAAAGCTAAAAGCCCGTAAATGCCTATTAGTAAGGCACGGTCGCTTTTGCCCATAGGTCCTTCATAGCGTCTTTCACCGCCTAACACTTTACCCATTACGCCGGCAAATTCATTGAGAACGCTGAGCACAATAAAAATAACTACTAAATAAAGGCTTTCGGGGTGATATTTCAGCAAAGGGAAGAAGATGAACACATCAGAAACCACATCACCCAATTCGTTGAGGATTTCACCTAAAGAAGTGGTTTGCTGGAACTCGCGAGCCATCATTCCGTCGAGTGCATTGAGAATCATACGCAAGAGTAAACCTATAGGTAAGGCTAAGAAGAAGTAACGACATTCAGAAGCTTGCCAAAAGAGCACTCCAATTATTAAAGAAAACAAAATAGCAACTATCGTTATTTGGTTTGCAGTTACTTTCTTACGATGCAAGAACAGCAAGATAGGGTGTAGCAACTGCTGAAATTTAGGTTTTAGTTTGTAAACGGAAATCATATACTGAACTATATAAACATTGATGAGGCAAAAGTAATAAAAAATAGTGAAAAACAAAACTTGCTTTTCACTATTTACTAATCATTTCTTAAGCCAATTGTTTTCAAACTTACAGTTCTTGTATTCTCCGTTTACTGAAATATAAGTTTTCTCGATATGTTCTTTCATCCACTTACTGATGGCTTTCAGTTGTTTTTCTTTCAGAGCTAAATCTTGTATCTTTACGTAATCCTTTACAAAGTCGGCTTGGTGTTCCTCAATACGGTTGGTGATTTGGTAAATCTTATAGGTCTTTTTGCCTGTTCTGTCTTCGTCGAGGAAAGGTACTGATACCTCATTGTCTTTAAGGTCTGAAATGCGAGCGTAAAGTGTAGGCTCTATACGGGTAAGCTCGAAACGAGTAGAAAGGTCTTCGGGGTTGATAAGCTGACCGCCATCGTTGCGGGTTTCTTTTTCATCGGAGAAATTACGTGCAGCCTCGTCGAAAGTAAGCTCTTTGTTTACAATACGGTCGCGTATTTTGGCTATCTTCTCTTTAGCTTCGTTGAGAGCTTCTTGAGGAATTTCAGGCATTAACAAGATGTGTCGTACACTTACTTCCTTACCGCGAATCTTGTCCATTTGGATAATATGCCAACCGAAACTAGACTCAAAGGGCTTAGATATTTCTCCTTCCCGCAGAGTGAAGGCTACGTCTTTAAAAGCTTTATCAAAAGCAGAGTTACGGTTGAAGGTGAGTACTTGTCCGCCAGTAGCGCGGTCTTGGGAGTAGAGAATGGCTTTGGTAGAAAAACTCATACCGTTTTCCTCTACATCTTTTTTAATATCGTTGAGTTGGTTTATTACTTTTTGTACAGAACTCTTGGGAGCTACAGGATTGACTACAATTTGAGCGATTTCTAATTCAGTACCAAAGTGCGGACGTTCATCGGCTGGAATAGCGTTGAAGAAGGTACGTACTTCCTCAGGAGTTACTTCTATATCTTTTATAATTTGTTGTTTCATACGCTGAGCGAGCATACTCACTTTTAGGAGGTTGAAAAGCTCGTCGCGCATAGATTGTTCGTCGTCTTTTTTATAGAACTCTAAAAGTTTCTTAATGTCGCCACCTAACTGAGCGGTCAAAAACTCAATACGTTGGTTCACTTGGTCACGTACTTCGCTATCGGTGAGCTTCACACTGTCTTGCACAGCTTGGTGAGCATAGAGTTTGTCCTCCATCAGTTTGCCGAGCATCTGGCAACGGTTGATTTCACGAGTGTCTACCTCTTGCTGTTGCAAATCAATATACGCCTTGTCGATATCTGATTCTAAAATCAAATAATCACCTACTACCGCTGCTACACCATCTACCTTTCTGCGCTCGTTGTTTTGGGCAAAAAAAGGAGTCGTGAACAACAATATTACAAGTACTGACCAAATTTTTGTTTTATTCATAAACTTCGTTATTAACTTTAAACGTTCTGTTATTATATCAAAAGATGTGCCTAATTGCACTAACCAATTTGCAAAAGTAGTATTTATATTGGAAAAACGAAACTTTCTACTTTATTTTATTTTAAAACTACCGATGAGCCACCCTATTGCGGGAAAGTAAAAAAGAGCAGTGAATGCCCATAACCATTCATAAAAATTACTGAAAATAGGATAGTTTACAATTACTGAAAAACCTTTGTAGGTGATGAGTACCTCGGTGCTGATAAAAGCAAAAAGAAACAGATAAACGAGCCATCGGTTTACTTTGTACACTTCTTCTAAAAACAGTAAAAGACCTATGGTTATAATCCCTAGGAAGTTAAAATGCAAGTAACTTATCAACAGGTCGATGTTTTTAAACAAATAAGGCGTAAGAACAGGGAAAGCACCTGTGAACATCATTACTACTTTGGCGATAAAGAAACTGATAAATACAGTAGCTAAAAAACTCTTAAGTTGAGTTTTTAGGTATAAACGCAATATCATCACTACCGCAATAAGCCAAATAAGTACCGAAGCTCCTCCTACGATATAGTAAATAGGATAACTAAAATAGCCTACCCAAGAGATGAAAAGCGAACCTATAATTCCGGCTTGAAACAGAATAAATACGCGCTTGATGAGCTGAGGATATTGAACGTCCCAACCGTATTTCTTTATAAAGAGTCCCATTAGGCTACTGAGCATAAAACCATTGTATTGAAAGTGCAAAAAGAAGGCAATGGCACACATATACATATCAGAGAACTTGCCGTATTTTACTATGGTTACGGGCATTAGCCATATTCCTAAACTCGATAGGATAAGATACCAAATTCCCATTTTTACAAAAGGAGAAGTGGCATACTTCATAAAAAACTTCGCAAAAAAATAGGTACAGAAGATAAACACTGATGAAAAACTGATAGAAACAGCCCCATATCCTTGAAAAGGAAAGCTACATAACATACCTAATACCGATAACTGAGTGATGTAGAACAGCCATCGGTAACGTTTGTGAAGTTGAGCGTTAAGAGGAATGAAAGTGCGCACTAAAATAGCCGAGAGCAGTACGTATACAAACCCTAAAAGTGCTAAATGCGAATGGGTATGCACGATATTTCGATAATTGAAATCGAAAGGATAGTCCACTACTTGTACCGAGCGCATAAAGATACCCAAGCACACTACTATAACGAAATAGGTAAATGCCCATCGTACATCAGTTCGTATGTTTAATTTAGTATTCAAAAGTACCATATTCGCTTTTTATAGTGAGACATTTATTATCTGATGAGGCTACCCTACCTATGATTTGCGCTTCTACATTAAATGATTTTGCAATAGTGATAATATTTTCTGCAATGGCTTCCTCTACATAAAGCTCCATACGATGCCCACAGTTGAACACTTGGTACATCTCTTTCCAATCGGTGTTAGATTCTTCTTGAATGAGTTTGAAAAGGGGAGGGGTAGGGAAAAGGTTGTCTTTGATAATATGTAAGTTATCTACAAAGTGCAATATTTTAGTTTGTGCGCCTCCACTGCAATGCACCATTCCACATATTTGGGTATTGTTGTACTTTTCTAATATCTTCTTGATGATAGGTGCATAGGTACGGGTAGGAGAGAGAACGAGTTTGCCAGCGTTTAACGGACTGCCAATTACCTTGTCGGTAAGTTGTTTCGTGCCAGCATATACGAGTTCACTGGGTACAGCGGCATCGAAACTTTCGGGGTATTTGTGTGCTAATACTTTTGCAAACACATCGTGACGCGCTGAGGTGAGTCCGTTGCTACCCATACCGCCATTGTATTCGTTTTCGTAGGTAGCTTGACCGTAGGAGGCGAGTCCTACAATCACATTGCCCGCTTTGATATTTGCGTTATCAATCACTTTACGGCGTTCTATGCGCGCTGTAACGGTAGAATCGACAATGATAGTGCGCACCAAATCACCTACATCGGCAGTTTCTCCCCCTGTAGAATGGATATGCACTCCAAAAGCAGAGAGTTCTGCAATCAGCTCTTCTGTTCCGTTGATAATAGCTGAAATGACTTCCGCAGGAATAAGGTTTTTATTGCGCCCAATGGTGGACGAAAGCATAATATTATCGACAGCTCCCACGCACAATAAATCGTCTATGTTCATTATGAGAGCATCTTGCGCAATGCCTTTCCACACGCTTAGGTCACCGGTTTCTTTCCAATACATATACGCCAAAGCCGACTTGGTACCGGCGCCATCGGCGTGCATTACAAGACAATAGTTGTCGTCGCCCGTAAGGTAATCGGGGACTATTTTACAAAAGGCTTTTGGGAATAATCCTTTATTGATATTTTTGATAGCTTTATGCACTTCGTCTTTGGCTGCCGAAACTCCGCGTTGTGCATAACGTTTGCTTACTTCCATTATAGTTTATTTTTGAGAGGCAAAGGTAAGAATAATTTATCAATTAGCAAATTTGATACAATGTGGTGCAGTGCGTTCGCATTTAAAGACCTAACCCCCGTTCCCCTCACATACTCCGCTCTCGCGGACTTTCCGAAAGTAAGGGGCAATCCTCAAAAGTGACTTTTTAATTAGAAAACATCTAATATTCTCTTATTGAGGAGTTTATTTTTGTAATTAATCAAAAAAATATAAGTTTATTATTTAAAATGCAAATGCCGTGAAATTGGAAGAGAATTATACAAAGCTTATAGGATAATTAAACAATAAGTGGCTCTACAGTGGCTCTACAGTGGCTCTACAGTGGGTCTACAGTGGGTCTACAGTGGGGCAACAATGGGTCTACAGTGGCTCTACAATGGTGCAACAGTGATGAATAAACGACCGAATGACGAATAAAACCTCCCCTTTACACATACCCAGCTTTCGCTGGCTTCCTTCCAAAGGGGGAACTAAAGCGACGTAAAGACGAAGGAATAACGAAGAAAATATCCTCTCCCCATCCCTCTCCCAAGGAGAGGGAGTGTAGTAATGGAAAAGTGAGACGAAGAAAAGACGGTGCGAGCCGCACGGGCAGATGATGAAAAGACGAAGGAATAACGAAGAATGAACGAAGAAACAATAAATCTAAGATGAATGTAAGGTGAATGGAAAGAATAAATGTGTTGTGTAAATGACGGTCTTTTGGTGCTGAAAAGGGGAATTTGTACAATTGTTATTATTTTACTACTTTTGCCAAAAATTCTGTACTGATGGAAGCAAATGTTATCAGAGCTGGAAATTACAACGTTTATTTTAATGAGGAAGGGACTGATTTTATCAATCGAATAGTTGCGGAAAAACGTCCTTCGAAGCTGTTTTTGTTGGTGGACAGTCATACCAATGAAAAATGTTTGCCTGTGTTTTTACCCACTCTCATTACTGATATTCCGATAGAAATTATAGAAATAGAAGCGGGAGAACTGCATAAAAACCTCGACACTTGTACGCAAGTGTGGCACGCACTTTCAGAATTAGGAGCCGACCGCAAGAGCTTGCTCATAAACGTAGGAGGAGGAGTGGTAACCGATTTAGGAGGCTTTGTAGCTTCTACCTATATGCGCGGAGTGCCCTTTATTAATGTACCGACGAGTTTACTTGCAATGGTAGATGCCTCGGTAGGGGGGAAGACGGGGGTGGATTTAGGTCCTTTGAAAAATCTTGTAGGAGTGATAAACAATCCGTTGGGGGTGGTGATAGACTCGCAATATTTAGGAACGTTACCTGCTGAGGAATTGCGTAGCGGAATGGCAGAGATGTTTAAGCACGGACTTATTCGTTCGGAGGCTTATTGGGACAAAATGTGTGATTTGAGAAGTCTTTCGTTAGCTGATTTAGACAGCCTTATTCACGAATCGGTGGTGATAAAGAACGAGGTGGTAATGCAAGACCCGAAAGAAAGTGGATTGAGAAAAATACTGAATTACGGTCATACGCTGGGGCACGCTATCGAGTCGTATTGCTTGGAAAACCCCAATCGCCAATGTTTGTTGCACGGTGAGGCTATTGCGATAGGAATAGTGTTGGCTACTTACCTATCGGTGAAAAAGTTAGGTTTTCCTAAGGATAAATGCGATAAGGTGAAAAGCGTGTTGGGTGAGTATTTCAGCAAACAAACTTTTCATAAAGAGGATATTGAGGATATTTGTGAGTTGATGCGTTTTGACAAGAAGAATGTAGCGGGCAGAGTACACTTTGTGCTTTTGGAGGAGATAGGCAAGCCTAAAACGGATTGTGTAGTGCCTGAGGAAGAGATTTACGAGGCGTTTAAGTACTATAGCGAGTCGCACGGGCAGATAAAAGGTAAGAGATAAGAGGTAAAAGGTAAAGCCAGTGAGGGCTCACTGCTGGGTGTGTGGAGGCGGATTAATTAGCAAATGAGGAAATGAGAAAATGAGGGAATGGGAAAATGGGGAGATGAGAAAATTTGACTAATAAAACAATAATTAATTATGACAATCTTTTTTAGGACGTGACAGTGATTTTTTTGGGTGAAAATTAAGTGAGGAAGCAAAAGAAATAAAAAGTATATAAAGAATTAAACATTGAGATATAGCAATTACAATAGTATTTTTTGGTTATTTATTTTGGTGGTGTTACAAGGGTCGGCACAGAATTATTGGCGCAAAGCAGATTTCTCGACTCAGCGCAGTGCAGCAGTAACTACTAATAACCCCAATTATCAGTATTTTACACTGAATAAAAAGGCGTTTGCACGTGCTTTGGAAACCGATAGTAGACGCAGTGAGGCTACCGTTCAGATACCTGATGCCAACGGAGCTCTCATTACTTATCGCATTGCACCTACGCAGGTTCTTTCGGAAGCAGTTGCACGCAAATATCCTTCTATTAAAACTTTTGTGGGTAAATCAGTAACCGACCCCTCTAAACATATTCGTTTTACGTGGAGCGATTATGGGCTTGATGCTATTATGGAAGAAGAGTTGAGCTATTCGTTTATAGAAGCAGAAGATAAAGAAGGCGTTTATTACAGGGTTTATTGTCGTAAGGATGTTGAAAAAGCATTCATAGACTGTAAAACATTGGATGTGCCTACTCTTTTGCAGGAAAGTAAGGCGGCTCAACGCCCTTCATTTCAGACTAAACCTATGCAACGTACTTTTCGCATTGCAATTGCTTGCACCCACGAATATACTGATTATTTCTGGGGGAAGGCTTCAGCTTTTGCCCAAATAGTCAGTACGCTAAACCGTGTAAATGAGGTCTATGGGCAACAGCTGTCGATTGTTTTCCAGTTAGTTTCGGACGATAGTATAGTATATGAGACTAAAGATACTGACCCTTTTACGGGTATTAACTACGAAAAAGAATGGTACAAAAATAAAGCTCGTGTACTGCAAGAAGTTTTGGACAACAAGATAGGTAATGCTAATTATGATATAGGGCAGTTGTTTCACAATGCCGCAGAAGGAGGTAATGCAGGTTGTATAGGGTGCGTGTGTACCAACGACCTCAAAGGACAGGGATTTTCGTCTTATCCGTTTGCTTACGTACGCAATAGAAGTGCTTTTGATATAGATGTGGTAGCTCACGAGATAGGACATCAACTGGGGGCACGGCATACTTTTTCTTATCGCAGAGAAGATGGGTCGGGGTCGCAGATGGAACCAGGGAGTGGTACTACTATTATGAGCTACGCAGGAGTTACGCGATATTATGATGTGCAACAGAATGCTGACCCTTATTTTCATCACCGCACTATTTACGACATTACAGATAACCTACAAGGCAAGTCTTGTGCTACCGAAATTTCTACGGGCAATACCCCTCCTGAGATACCCGACTTGAAAAGCTATACTATTCCGTATGGAACTGCCTATTTATTAGAAGGTACTGCTACCGATGCTGATGGCGATGCATTGCTTTATACGTGGGAAGAAAGCGACAATTATACAGAAACGGGTAATTATTATTTTTCACCTACAATACGTTCAGGAGCTACGGCACGCTCTATGAAACCCTCAGCACAATCATATCGCTATATCCCGCGTTTGGAGCGTATAGTAGCGGGTACGCTCACCCAGCAAAAACCTAAAAAAGGAGATGCTTGGGAAACAGTGCTCAACATAGGGCGTACCTTGCATTGGACTTTTATGGTTATCGACCGTCCTTTAGCAAGTAATCAAACAGGAAATACAGCTTATAAAACCATTGATGTGGTAGTGAGTGCAGATGCGGGTCCGTTTAAAGTGAGTTCGCATACCGAGCAAAGCATCTGGTATGTAGGACAAAAAGTAAGTTTGCAGTGGGATGTAGCTAACACTGATAAAGCACCTGTGAACGCCGAAAAAGTGAAAATACTCTTTTCGACTGACGGAGGAGTTACTTTTTCGCATACCTTAGCTACGGGCTTGCCCAATAACGGGAAAGCTGAAATAAGCGTGCCTGATGCTATTAAAACGCAGCAAGGAAGGTTTATGGTGAAAGCTGAAGAGAACCTATTTTTGGCGGTGAATGCAGGGAATATTACCGTAAAAGAAGATGATGATGTGGATAATGACGGTATACCTTCGCGTATGGATAACTGTCCGACTGTAGCCAACCCTGACCAAGCTGATGCTGATAATGACGGTATAGGCGACGCTTGTGATGACGATATGGACGGTGATGGAATTTTAAATGTTTTGGATAACTGCCCTACCGTGTCTAACACTACCCAACAAGACACTGACAACGATGGTATAGGAGATGCTTGCGATAACGATATAGATGGAGATGGTTTCTTAAATGACCAAGATAATTGTCCTAATGTATACAATCCAGACCAAGCTGATTTAGACGATGATGGTATAGGCGACGCTTGTGATGACGATGTAGATGGCGACGGAATCCCGAATGCACAAGACCCACAGGTGGATTATGTGCTTATCTCCAACGCTTTTACCCCTAATGGCGATGGGGTGAATGATACTTATGTAATAGCGCGTGCTGAACGATACCCTAATAACACCCTGTATATATTCAATACCTTAGGGCAATTAGTCTACTCGGCTCACGGGTATAAGAACCAATGGGACGGTAAAAAGTCTGACGGCACCTTAGTGCCACGAGGTTCGTATGTAGCTATTTTCAGTATTGACGGCAGTGAAAAGAACAAGAAACAACTTTGGATTTACATTAATTATTAAGAAGAGAAAAACACAGAATCCTATGAAAAAGATATTATTAAGTATGTTGGTAATAGGCACAAGTGCTTTGCACGCACAAGCTACAGACCCTACATACATTTTTTATCAACAACACGAAAACCTAATAAACCCAGCGGCAGTGGGAATGGAGTTTGGACACACTATTTCGGTAGATATACGCAACCAGTGGCGAGGAATGACCGAAGCCCCACAAACGCAAACCCTTTTTACTACGCATCGTTTGAGTGACCGCGTGGGGTTAGGTTTTTCATTGGCAAGCAACAAAGTATTTATACAGAAACAAGCAGGCATTTACGCTGATTTCTCGTATGCAATACCCATTTCGTACAACTCGCGATTGATAGGAGGAATTAAATTTGGCGGTGATTTCTATAATATAGACGGCAGTGATATGACGTATTATAACGGTTTATATAACCAATATTACCCTAATGGCACACGTATGCACCCTACTTATTATTACGACCCTTATTTGCAAACCATTTCAGGAAAGTTCCAGACTAACTTTGGGGCAGGGCTGTATTATGACCACCCTAACTTTTACGTAGGTTTTTCTATCCCTAATATGCTTGCTACTGATAGGGTACGAATGGATAATGACCAAATGACTTCTTTAGCCGAAACGATGTACTTCTATACCATAGCAGGCTATTATTGGCGTCTTACTCCTGATTTCACTATTAAACCGCGCTTGCAGATGCGCTTAGCCAAAGGCGAATATCCCTCGACCGATATTACAGTAGCAGGAAACTTTTTGGAACGAGCAGAATTAGGGATTACTTATCGCACAGATAAAGCTGTGAATGCTTATGTGTTATTTAATATTCCTAATTATTATGTATCTATAGGCTATGGTTTTGAGAGCTATTTTCAAACCCATATGAATTTACAGTCGCGCAACTCTCACGAGTTTTTGGTGCAATTTAAATGGTAAAGCTAAGAGGTGAAAATGAAACAAAGAGTGTTATTATAATTCAGAATTTAAGTGTTTGAGTTGTTTTTGTTTCTAATTGTTAGTTTATATTGTCTTTACTCAAATATTGGAGCTTTGTAGTTACAATTTGCTCTTATCCTTTATTAGAAGAAATTATTATCAGAATGAAAAGAAGATTACTTATCAGTGTTTTTTTGCTTATCGCAGGAGCACTACAAGCTCAATCTATAGATCCTACGTACATATTTTATCAACAACACCAAAACTTGGTGAATCCAGCTGTAGTGGGTAAGGAAAAGGGACATACTATTTCAGCAGACATTCGCAACCAATGGCGTGGAATGAATGAAGCTCCTCAAACGCAAACCTTTTTTACCACTCACAAGATAACTGACCGCGTGGGCTTAGGGCTTTCAGTAACCAATAATAAAGTATTTATTCAGAAGCAAACGGGTGTTTTTGGAGACTTTTCTTATAGAGTGCCTATAAACGAACATTCTAATATCGTAGGAGGAATTAAGTTTGGAGGAGAGTTTTTTAATATTGATATAAGCCAAATACGCACATATAATCACTTGTACAATGCGGGACAGAATGCTACGCGCTACGACCCCTATTTGCAAGATATATCAGGGAAGTTCCAATTCAACTTTGGAGCTGGAGTTTATTATGAATTGCCTGACTTTTATGTAGGGTTATCTATCCCCAATATGCTTGCTTCTGATAAAGTGGGTATGGAGAATGATGTAATGACTTCCGTTGCTGAGAATATGTTGTATTATGCAATGGCGGGCTATCATTGGCATATATCTTCTGAATTTACTCTAAAACCAAGCGTACAAATACATCTTGCTAAAAAACAAGATGCCTCAACAAACTTCACTGTAGCTACTGACTATTTAAACCGTGCTGAGGTAGGACTTACCTATCGCACTGATAAGGCTTTTAGCTCTTATGTGCTTTTCAATATCCCGAATTATTATATATCAGTGGGATATGGTTTTGAAACCTACTTTCAAACACATCTCAATTTACAATCGCGTAACTCTCACGAGTTTTTGGTACAAGTGAAGTGGTAGTGTGAGCCGTACGGGCTACTATTTTACTGTATATTGTAGCGTAGTATACTGTGCCACCCGAAAACCTCCAAGAGGGTTCTCACGAGAATTTCCTTTGTTCACAATATTACCTATGGGGCGCGTAGGAATAGTAAACGGACCTTGTCCTTCTGATAGTCTTATAAGCATTTGCACAAATTCTTTGTATTGAGGGTGAATCCGATAAAGTGTTACGTTTACAATATCTCCTTTGTTTAACTTATCATTATTGAGTCCTGTCATTATAAAGAAAAACTTATAGTTAGCTATATAGTTGTCGTCCAAAGTCCCGTAAGTAATTTTTTTACTACTACTTTGTGTCAGCCTTACTAAATAAGCATTGGCTACACCATCACTAATACCGTCAAAGTAGAATTTTAACTCTATTTGGTCACCTAAAAAGCCTCCGTTTTCTTTCTGTGCTATTTTGTCAGAAGGTATTATAGGAGCTTCAAGCATTTTGCTCTTAGCAGTATAGGTTTGTCCGTTGAGTTCTATGATAAGTTCATAGTCTTTGCCCAATTCAGGAGTGATACCTGCGGGAAATACATAACGGCTCCCGCCTTTTAATGTAGCTACGTTATCAGTGGTAATGGTAGAAGTACCATCCCATAACGAGAGTTGGTACTCTTGCGTCTGGGTTTGAGTATGTGCTTTGATTTTCACAATGGCGTTATCAATAGCAGGTGAAGGCGTATCGCCAAAATAGGCTTCCGTATAACTGATGTCCACTACAGGATAGGCTTTTGTTTCTCCTTTCTTCCAATCGAGAGATGCATCAATCACTAACTTCTGGGGAGCAGAGTCCAACTTTAAATCTATAACTTCTTCACAAGAAGTTAAAGCTAAAGCACTGAGAAGTATAATATAAATATTTCTTATTTTCATAGTAAATAGAGGTTTAAGCATTAGAAACTAAAGTTATAAGTTACACTGGGTATAATACCAAAAATAGAGAGTTTAACGGCTTCATTTTTATGGGTGTCTAAGTTCTCACGGAAGGAAACACTCACAGCATTCTTGCGGTTGTACACGTTGTAAATACCGAAAACCCATTCGCTTTTCCAACGCTTGTTTGGGCGTTGTGGCGTATAGGTAGCCGAAAGATCCAAACGGTGATAAGTAGGCAAGCGGTATTCGTTGCGTTTGCTATAGTCAGGAACACTCTTTCCTAAGTAGTTATAACGTCCTACGGGGTAATTAGTAGGTAAACCTGATTGAAAGTTAAATACAGCTCCGAATGTCCATTTAGCAGAGAGCTCATAGGTAGCCGTAATCGAAATATCGTGAGGTTTGTCGTAGGGGGCACTATACCAGTCGCCGTAGTTGATACCTATTTCTTCAAGAGTACGTCCTTTGGTTTGCATTTCCGATTTTGAGAGCGTATAAGCTATCCACCCAGTAAGTTTACCGGTGTTTTTACGCAATAATAGTTCCAAACCGTAAGCTCTGTTTTCCCCTGTTAGCAATACTTGTTCAATCGCTTCGTTAGCAATGAGGTTCGCACCGTCTATATAGTCTAAGCGATTTTGCACTTTCTTGTAATAAGTTTCAACCTCTATGCTGTATTTATCGTCCGAGAAGTTAGAAGCATAACCCAACGCCACTTGGTCAGCTAACTGTGGTTTGATAAACCCATCACTGGGTGCCCATACGTTCAAAGGCGAAGGCGAAGCTGTGTTAGAAATCAAATGTACATATTGAGCCGTGCGTGCATAACTCGCTTTTATTGATTTATTATCGTTGAATGCATAGCTCATAGTAAAGCGCGGTTCGAAGTTAGAGTACAAATTTATAATACGGTTACTACCGTAGTACTTCGTCCCAATAGGGGTCGCTTTCTGATAGATTTGTCGGCTCGTGTTAAATATCACAGGGTTGTCATCTTTATACATATTTATTGTGCGTTTCCCTAAGTGATAGAAAGAGCTCAATCTCACTCCGTACGATACCGTAAGAGCTTCTCCTAATTTCTGTTCGGCATCTATATAAAAAGCTGTTTCGGCAGCGTATTTATGGTCAAGAACCTTTTCTTTGATAGTAGAGGCAGGAGATTTAGGGAGGACTTTACCAGGTTTGAAGGTATAATATAGTCCTTGAAATCCATAAGTGAATTTAAACTTCTCTGATACATAGTTCTTAAAATCATATTTTAGGTTGAAATTCTCTATCCCTGAAGTCCATATCATATCAATCCAGTTAAAGTCAAACTTATAGTCGTAATTGCTATAAATAGCAGATAAATTAGAGAAGAGCTTCTCAGTAAATAAGTGATTCCAACGCAAATTCACTAAAGCATTGCCATAAGCATTAGTAAGGTTATCGCTCAGTTTAAAAAGGTCTCTACCAAAGTAACCCGAAAGATACAGCGCATTGTTTTGGTTCAGTTGGTAAGAGAGTTTTGTATTGAGGTCGTAAAAGTACATCGAATTTTCATTGTCGCTCAGTTTGAGAAAGAGATGAGCGTAAGAGGCGCGACCTCCTACTAAAAACGACGCTTTGTCTTTTATTATAGGACCTTCCGCTAGTAGTCGTGAAGAGAGCACCCCTATGCCCCCTGTAGCGCCAAACTTGTTCTTGTTCCCCTCTTTCTGATAAATATCCAAAACTGAAGCGATACGTCCGCCATAACGTGCTGGAATTCCTCCTTTGTAGAGCTTCATATCACGTATAGCATCAGCGTTGAAGACACTCAAAAAACCAAAGAGATGCGAAGCGTTGAAAATCGTTGCTTCATCAAGAAGCACTAAATTCTGGTCGGCAGCTCCTCCACGCACGTTAAATCCTGATGATGCTTCGCCTGCGTTGCTCACCCCTGGCATCTGCATCAGCGTTTTGATAATATCCACTTCACCTACTAGTACTGGCAGTTTCTTCACCGTAGCGATAGGAATAGAAGCTACACTCATTTCAGGCTTGCGTACTGCTGTTTTCTGGGTTGTGGCATTTGCTGTTACGTCTACTCCTGTAAGCTGAATAGCCTCAGGCTTCAGTTTGTAATCTTTGCGGATATTCTTGTTCAGTACTATAGTTTCTTGGTGAGTACCATAGCCTATATACTCAATGGTAATGGTATATTTACCTTCGGGCAAGGTAATAGAATAGAACCCGTACTCGTTGGTAGAGGTACCTGTGTGCAGTTCTTTGATGATAAAGTTTACCCCTAAGAGCTTTTCGCCGTTAGAAGCATCAGCAATCGAACCACTAAGGGTGTACTTGTGCTGTGCAAAAACAGCAGTTGTAGCTACTAAAAACAATAGTAGCAAACATTTTCTTTTCATATGTTACTGTTTTTATTTTTCGGTACAAAAGTATAAGACAAGATGTTTATAGCACTTATCTATTTCTTTTAATAAGTTATCAATTTTGTGTCTTTTTGAGTGCAAAGGTATAACAATATTGTGGTTTATACAAAAAACTAATCAATGATTAGTGAAATAATAACCAACGCTTGATTGTTTTTTTACTAAACTTACAACTTCAAAAATCTACTAATTTACCAATTAAAAAAATACCTATCGTGCTACGACTGCTTGTGTGGCTCGCACTTTCTATTCACTCTTCCATACAAAAAGTCAGCAATTAGCTTTACACTAACTGCTGACTCTTATTTCATTTTCTAATTTACTAACTGCGCCTGTGTAGCACGCACAATATATCAACAATATAAGCAAATTGACTCCTCCCAAAACGTCTTCTTTATGTTTTATTGTAAGAAAATCAGAAGTTACTTGGTTCATTTCGTACTGCTGAAAAGCTAAAAGTGAAGTTTCGTAAGATAAGGGTATGATAAAAAACTCACCCAATATAAATACTGCGATTGAAAGTATAAGCAATAGTAAGTTTTTCCGAGTTCTTTGGCATAAGTAAATTACAATATTGCCTATAAGGAACAACCACATTCCCTTAATCATTCCCAGTTGAACCATCGCATCTATAAATCGGCGTTGCCATAAGAAGAACGAAGTGTCTTGTGGTGTAGAAAGCATATTCATCGCTATAAAAGCCGAAATATTTCCTATTAATAAACTAAGCCCCACAATAGTAATAAATTGAGCTACTCGCTGAAGAAGATTTTTACTTTTCATCTGTTATTCTGTTTTTAATTTCTGAGATGCAAAATAATGCAGAAGTGGTGAGATAAAAATTAACTTGGGGTAATAAATTACATATAGGCTATTCTTCTTCTAATTCTGCTCAATGATTGTGGAGTAACTCCTACAAACGAAGCTATGTATTTCTGTGCTACTCGTTGCTCAATATTTTTATATTGTTTCATAAATTTCGAATAACGTTCTTGCGGACTATCAGTAAGTCCCGAAATGATGTATTGTACTGCTTTGATAAAAGTCTCTTCAAGTAGTAGCCTACCAAACCGTTCACCCTCTTCTATTTCTTTGTAAAACCGTTGCAGATTACCGTAAGAAATCATTTGCAAGACACTATCTTCAAGTGCAATGATTGTTTTCTGTGAAGGTGTTTTAGTTATAAAACTCTCATAGTCGCAAACAAAAGTATTCTCTTCGTTAAAGTGTATAGTAAGTTCTTTCCCATCATAATTCATAAATTGCCTCAGTAACCCCTTGTTTACATAACAGAAATGCCTACAGACTTTACCTTCTTGTAGTAGTACCTCTCCTTTGGCAAGATACAAAGGCTCAAAAAGCTCTTCTATAAGAACACAGTCCTTTCCCGATAGAGCTATATATCCCCTTATCTTGTTTAAAAGTAATTCGTATTTCATCTTCCATACAAAAAAGTCAGCAATTAGCCTTACACTAACTGCTGACTCTTATTTCATTTTCTAATTTGCTAATGTTCAAATTTGCTAATTATTTTCCTTTACCACCGATAGCAGGGTCTTTCATTCCCTCTTCAATCATAGTGTAGAATTGGTCAAGCTTAGGCAATATCACAATACGAGTACGACGGTTTAAGGCACGTCCGTTAGCATCACCATTGCTTGCTAAAGGCACGTAATAGCTACGACCGGCTGCAGTCATACGTTCAGGAGCAACTCCAAAGTCTTTTTGTAATACACGTACAATCTCGGTAGCACGCATTACGCTCAAATCCCAGTTGTCACGAATACAACTTGTTTTGATGTTTACGTTATCGGTGTGTCCTTCCACCATAAACTCAAAGTCAGGTTTATTTTTAACCACTTTTGCAACTTTTTCAAGTACGCTCTTTGCGTTTTTAGAAATAGTGTAGCTACCACTGCTGAAAAGCATCTTATCAGAGATATTGATAAATACCACACCTTTTTCTACTTTGATGTCTACATCTTGGTCGTCTAAGTTACCCAACACTCCTTTGAGGCTTTGTACCAAGGCGAGGTTTATTGAGTCACGACGGGTAACAGCATCGCGCAAATTCTTGATAGTTAAATCTTTTTCACGCAAGCTTTCCAATGATTTTTCAAGGTTCTCAGCACCTTTTTGGGTAAGCGTAGTAAGGTTACCCATATTGTTGATGAGCTGCTGATTGTTTTCTTTGAGCAAGTCGTTCTGATTTTTCATACTCTCCAACTTGTGAGTCAAGTTGTTCTTTTCGTCTAAACACATATTGAGTTTTACGGTAGCAGTGTTTAGTAAATCCTCAGTCTGTTTGTTTCTTGCTTCTAATTCAGCATACTTCTTTTTGGATACGCACGATGTGGTAATTAATCCCAACACCGACATTGCGATAATAAATTTTTTCATATAGTTTATGTTTTAAAATTAATCAATAGGCAAATGTACGCCTTTTTTTATTATTGTGCAATAAAAATGCCAACTTTTCGTCTTATTTGCTTTTTGGCTTCTCTTTAGCCTTCTCTTTTCCTGCCTTATTGTCTTTTTTAAGCGACGGATTTGCAAGCAAATTTTCCTCCTCGTCTATCTCCTCAGGGGTCTTCATTCCCTTAATTTCTTTGGGTTTTATTTTCTTCTCCGCATCGCTAAAAATCTCTTCTTTACTGCGGATACGTTCATCACCTCGCCATATAAATTCCTTAAACTTGCGGTCGTTCACGTGTAATTTATCGTCTGGGTATAAATTCCCCGATGGTTGTGTAATAAACACCGTTTGTTGTATTTGCTGGTCTTTGTTTAAATAGAGCTTAATATGACTACAAGTCAGTTTGTTGATACCTACCAGCTCCTTAGCGTCGTTATACACGTAATAAATAGACTCGGTATTCTGCAAAAAGTCTATTTGTCGTAAAACATTTTTCTTGAATTTGCCATACAAGAACTTACCTTTCACTTGGTTATAGCCATCGCCCAAACTGTCTTTCTCTACCACCAGTGCGTTGTTAAACACTTTTAAAGAGTCCAATTGCTCGGTCTTCGTATTGGCAATCAAGTGAATATTGTCACCCGTCATTTGGCTTTCGCCCGTCCAAGCTACAGGTTTGCCCACCATTTGGGTCAGCCCATTAGCCTCGTCAGAATGAATTGAATCGCACTTGGCTTGCATATCACTTTTGAAAATACGAGCATCGGGGTAAGCGCGAATCACGCGGTATTGCGGTTTGCCAGTAACCAAAATGCGCTTGCCGTGCATATACATCGAGTCTTTCTCCACTAATGTGATTACCACTGCCTTTTTGGTGATAAACATCGAATCTTTTGCCTTGTGAATTTCGCCGTAATGCCCTCGTACAAAGGTCTTGTTTACCGTGTCTGAAATGAAGATATTGTTAGAGCCCGAAGAAAACTGACGGCGTTTATCAAAATACAAACTGTCGCCCACCAAGGTTTTCAGGTCGTATTCTATCTTGGCGTGCTTCATAAAATAACCCAATTGTCTACGCGTATCGTAAAAACCTCGCTCGCAATACACTTTGTAGTCAGCGCCCACAATGGTAGTTTTGCCGTAAAAATAGGCGTTGCCCGAATTGTGATAATAGTCCAACACCTGCGAATTAACCGTAAAATCTCTATTGACAATCTTTACCGAATTGGTAAATTGGTTTTTCTTGGTCGTTACGTAATACTTTCCTGTTTTACTGGTGAGCTCATTTTCAGGGTCAGTAATTTTTCCGAAATTGTTGTAATAAGCCTCCTGAGAGTTGCGGTCGAAGAAGAGTTCTTGGGTTTCCAGCGTCATATTCCCATTGCGCAATAGCACGTTCTCGCGGGCTACAGCTGTTTTAGTATTCCCTTTATACGATACGTACTGACTGTTCATTTGTAGCGTGTCGCCTTGTTGTAGCACTACATTGCCGTGTGCAATCACCTCGTTTTTCTCCTCGTAGAGCACTGCCAAATCGCACCACACGTCTAACCCTTGATGTCGAAACTGTACCCGTTGTCCATCCGATTTAAAGATAGTAGCCCCAGGGTATTTCTCATTGTCAATCGTAAATTCCCCCCCGTAGATAATTTCGATACGGCGGGTCTTGCTATTGTCATTCTGAGCCCAAAGGTTAGTACAAAAGGTTAATAAACAAGTGAATAATATATAGTAATACGTTTTTTTCATTCAAATTCATTCCAATGATGGTGCAAAGATACGAAAATAATCATAAATGCCAATACATCTATGCCCCACACATCAATTTTTATACCATTCTCTTCCAGTTCACAGCCTTTTTTTATACCATTCTCTTCCAGTTCACAGCCTTTACGGTTTCTATATTCCTCCTTTTTCGCCTCTATATACTTTCGTTTCTCCAGTCTTTACCCTTCGTCTAATTAACACTTTTTAACTCTTTAATCTTCGCTCTTAATCCCTCATTCTTAACTACTTATATACCCTTTCTATACCAATCGTCCAAGATTCGTATAAGCTTCCTATAAGCTTTCTATAAGCTAACTATACCATAACCCTATCTTCGATATCTTACGAGTCTCTCCGAGATTCTCCGATAACACACCTTTGCAATTTCCTTCAAAACCTTCTCCATTTCTCATTTTCTCATTCTCACATTTTCTCATTAACCACTAACCATTAATCATTAACCACTAATCATTAACCATTAACCACTAATCATTAACCATTAACCACTAATCATTAACCATTAACCACTAATCATTAACCATTAACCACTAATCATTCACCATTAATTTAAATTTGGTGGTTGAGTATTAAATTCGTACCTTTGCACTCTATTATATCACGTAGCAAGTAAATGAACAATAACACCCCCTATCATACTCCTGTACTCTTAACGCAAAGCATTGAGGGACTGAATATCAAAGATAATGGCACTTATGTCGACGTTACCTTTGGTGGGGGAGGGCATTCGCGCGAAATCTTAAAGCACCTCGGTAAAAACGGACGCCTCTATGCGTTCGACCAAGATGCCGACGCCCTTAATAATACCATCGATGATGAACGTTTTACTCTTATTCAGCAAAACTTTAAGTATCTGCGTCAGTATTTGCGCTTTTATGGAGTAACACAAGTAGATGGGGTTTTGGGTGATTTTGGGGTTTCCTCTCACCAGTTCGATGTAGCTGAGCGTGGTTTCTCTACTCGTTTTGAAGGTACACTCGATATGCGTATGAACCAGCAAGCTCCTCTTTCAGCCCAAGAAGTCGTCAATGAGTATGGCGAGATAGAACTCACTCATATCTTTTTTCAATATGGCGAACTGAAAAATGCCAAAGCGATAGCTCGTGCCATAATCAGTTACCGAGAGCAGAAACCAATACGCTTAGGCAGTGAATTACAAGAGGCAGTAAAAGCTCTTTTGCCTAAATTTAAAGAGAACAAAGTGTTAGCACAAATCTATCAAGCCATTCGTATAGAGGTAAATGCCGAAATAGAAGCTTTGGAATCATTTTTGCTACAACTCCCTGCCGTAGTCAAGCCACAAGGGCGTATCAGCCTTATCAGCTATCATTCACTCGAAGACCGCTGTGTAAAACGCTTCATTCGAGACGGACAGTTAGAAGGAGCTCCTGAGAAAGATTGGTATGGCAATGTGTCAGTACCCTTTAAAAAAGTAGGCGGTCTCATCACTCCTGATGATACTGAAATAGCACAAAACAGCCGTGCCCGTAGTGCCAAACTCCGTATCGCCGAACGATTAAACTCATAACTGAAAAAAAATGGGAAAAGCCACTGATGAAATAAAGAATATATTGCGAGGAAAATTTTTGGTAGAAGGTAAAGAAGCTACCCGAAATTGGTTTTTCATAAGCTTCCTTTTTGCTTTGGGAGTTATAATGATAGCCAGCTCACATATGGTAGACCGCAAAGTACACCAAATAGCTAAGCTCAACGACGAAGTAAATGAGCTCAAGAGTGAATTCGTCGATGTGCGTTCGCGTTTGCAGAAAGTGCGTTTGGAGTCTTCGCTTTTAGAACAATTAGAAAGCAAAGGACTCAAACAACCCGAAAAACCACCACAAAAGATAAAGGCAATTGTAGAAGAGTAATCTTTGAGATAATAGATAATACAAGTAGAAAGAAGCATTGGAAAAAAACGATAAAAAGATAACATCGCGCACTTATTTGGTAGCCATTATGATGCTACTGATGATAGGTGTCATTGCGGTAAAGCTCATAAAAATACAAATTGACGGTGATGAGTATCGCGCCAAAGTAGACGAAACTACCTTGCGAGAAGCTGATATTATCCCCAGTCAAGGTAATTTGTATTCTGATGATGGTAGTTTGCTTGCCACTTCGGTAACTCGGTATGATATCCGTTGGGACGGTATTGCACCTTCCAGAGCTAATTTCAATAGGTATGTAAAACCCCTCAGCGATTCGCTTTCGCGTATGTTTGGAAAGCCCAATAGCTATTACTTAAATCTCTTTAAAAAAGAACGTAGCTTAAAGAATCGCTATATGCTCGTAGCCACTAATCTGGGTTATAGCGAGTACTCCCGAATCAAGAAATTCCCCCTCTTCAATAAAGGTCCTTATAAAGGCGGTATTATCGTCGAGCGCAATATAAAACGCGAATATCCATTAGGAGGGATTGCACACCGCAGTATCGGTTATGCCCGTACTGATGAAACAGGCTATACTACCCGTGTAGGTTTGGAAGGTGCTTATGCCAGCTATTTGTTAGGAACCAAAGGTCGACGCGTAGAACAAAAAATAGCACAAGGACAGTGGAAACTTGCTAGTGGTTTTAATATCATCGAACCTAAGGACGGCTACGATGTAGTGTCTACCATCAATATCAATATCCAAGATATCGCTCACCACGCTTTGCTTACACAACTTAAAAAATACAAGGCTCAGCACGGATGTGTGATAGTAATGGAGGTGAATACAGGTGAGATAAAAGCTATTTCTAACTTAGAGCTGAATACTAGAAACGATACGTATTCTGAGCGTTATAACTTTGCTATTGGTGAAGCACACGAACCTGGTTCAGTCTTCAAACTAATGACGGTAGTAGCCGCTATGGAAGCCCGCAATATCGATACGACTTATGTAGTAGATATCAAGGAGGGAAAACAACAGTATTACGATAAGACTTTTCAAGACTCTCAACATAGGTTTACAGGAAATATAAGTCTCAACAAAGCTTTTTCGGTCTCTTCTAATGTCGGAATGACTGAACTCGTGCATAGCCTCTTTTCAAAATCTCCTTCTGATTTTACTACCAAGCTCATTCAAATGAACCTAAATCAACCCTTAGGCTTACCTATTTTAGGTGAAGGGATTCCCTATATTCCTACACCTCGCGACAAAATATGGAGTGGGGTAACGCTTGAGTCAATGGCAATAGGTTATTCCGTAAAACTTACTCCTTTGCAAAGCTTGGCTTTCTATAATGCAATTGCCAACGGAGGAGTAATGGTCAAACCTCGAATGATAAAAGAAGTAAAGGAATGGAATAAAACAGTAGAGAAGTTTAATGTAGAGATTATCAATGATAAAATATGTTCTAAACAAACTGCTGACCGTGCCAAGGGACTATTGGCTAATGTAGTAGAACGTTCCTACGGTTCAGGACATCGCCTCCATTCTCCCGATTTCTCAATGGCAGGTAAAACAGGAACAGCCCGTAAGAACTATGCTAGCGCCGATAAGAGTAAGCTTAGCTATATATCTTCATTTGCAGGCTTCTTTCCTGTCGATAACCCGAAATACTCTTGTATAGTGGTAATTCACGAACCCGATAAGAGTGTAGGTTTCTATGGAGCCGATGTATCAGGTCCCGTATTTAAGAGTATTGCTCATAAAATCTATACCAATTCGCTGTTGATGGATACGGTAGAAAACGTAGATAAAATATCAGCCAGTACCACAACAAACTACGAAGATTACTACGCCAAAGCTGCTAAGTACAAAACCATAATGCCTGATCTTAGTGGTATGAACGTAATGGACGCTGTTGCTCTCTTGGAGAATATGGGCTTACGAGTGAAATTCTCTGGTGAAGGTAAAGTAAGCGCACAATCAATTGCCAAAGGTACTAAAGTGCCCCGCAATATAGTAGTAGTGTTACAATGTGGCAAATTAGAGAATTAGCCAACGTGCTAATATACTAATTTTACACCTTGCATTCTATTGTACATTTGTACCCTACAAACTCCAACCAGTCCTACTGGTCTGTATTATCCGATTTAAACTAATAACTAAAAAATAATGCTTTTTGATGATTGGAAAGATAAAGACCCTTTAAAAGTTTCTCCTACTTTACTTTGGGACTACGACCTCTCTACCTTTGATTGGGAGAAAGGTAAAGTAATAGTCGTACAACGCATTGTAGAAAGGGGGTGGGACAACGATTTTTATGCCGCTATGCAATTGTATGGGGGCTTGGAAGCGTTTATAGAAATAGTAAAACAAGTGCCTTACCTAAACGAAAGGGATATGAATTTCGTTTCAAAGGCATTTCAAATAGATTTAAACGATTTACAATGTTACAAGAACAGACAGTACCGGGAGCAACTTTTGAACTCCTGAAAATCTTGATGAAAGATGAAAAGCTGAATAAATTCTATTTAGCTGGAGGTACTGCTATAGCCCTGTATTTAGGACATCGCACTAGTATTGATTTAGATTTGTTTTCGTTAGAAGATTTTGATAATACTGAATTAGAGTTTTATCTATCTCAGCAATATAACTTTCTTACTGACAATAAGGCTCGCAGTACTCTAAAAGGAAGTATAGAAGGAGTTAAAATAGACTTTATTACTTTTAATACTCCTTTGTGCGAACAGATACAAAACATAGGAGGTATAAGGCTATTCAATTTGCAGGATATTATTGCAATGAAACTCTTAGCTATTGCCGATAATGGTACGCGGTTGAAAGATTTTATTGATATAGCCTATTTGTCGATGCGATTTTCATTTGATGAGATGCTCTCGTTTGTAGCTTATAAATTTCCTAATAAAAATCTGCAAATATACCGAAAAGCTCTTTTGTTTCATAATGATATTTATTTTGATGTCCCTATTCAACTCACTGAAAAGAAATACCAATGGGGAAAGATAGCAAAACGCCTCGATGAAATGGTTACTTCTCCTAAGAAAGTTTTTGAACATTCGCCTTTGTAAAATGACACTGACAAATAGAAAAATCGGTTAATTACTAATTAACATTATGAACTTAAAAACATTACTTAAAAACATCATTATAAAAACTTCTCTTTATGTGGAAGATAAAGATATTACCTCCGTTTGCTTCGACTCTCGCAAGGTCGAAAAGGGAAGTATGTTTGTTGCCATCACGGGTACGCAATCTAACGGACACGAATACATAGACCAAGCTATACGCAGTGGCGCTAACGCCATTGTATGTGAGCAATTACCTCAACAGCCCTTGCCTGATGTGAGCTATATAGTAGTTCCCAATAGTCATAGTGCTTTAGCCTTGATTGCAGCTAACTTCTATGGCAATCCTTCCGAAAAACTTACCTTAGTAGGCGTAACAGGTACTAACGGAAAGACTACCATTGCAACGTTACTCTACCAATTGTTTAGAAAAGCAGGACAAAAAGCGGGGTTACTCTCCACAGTGGCGGTATACGTAGACGACCAGCGCTTTGAAGCAACTCACACCACCCCCGACCCTCTTCAACTGAATCATTACCTGCACTTAATGGTAGAACAAGCGGTGAAATACTGCTTTATGGAAGTGAGCTCTCACGGCATCGACCAGCATCGCACCGAAGGACTACAGTTTGCAGGAGGTATTTTCACTAACCTCACCCGCGACCACCTCGACTATCACAAAACCTTTGCTGCCTATCGCGATGTGAAAAAGCGCTTCTTTGATGCGTTACCCTCTACTGCTTTTGCTTTAGTAAACAACGATGATAAGAATGGGGCTTTTATGCTACAAAATACCAAAGCTCAAAAGAAAACATACGCGCTTAAAACTCACGCAGATTATAAGGCATATATCATCGAGAGTAGATTTGACGGATTGCTGTTGCGTATCAATCAACACGAGGTATGGACAAAACTCATAGGTGAGTTCAATGCCTATAACCTTTTGGCAGTATATGCTACTGCCACTCTACTGGGTATTGATGAAATTGATGCACTTACGCTTATCAGTGTCATAGAACCTGTGGCAGGACGTTTTCAGTATGCAGTATCGGCTACGGGAGTCATTACCATAGTGGATTATGCTCATACCCCCGATGCCCTTGAAAACGTTCTGAAAACCATCAACGATATACGCACTCACAACGAGACTCTCACTACCGTAGTGGGCTGTGGTGGCAATCGCGACAAAGGCAAACGCCCTATAATGGCTGATATAGCTACAACCCTCAGCGATAATGTAATCCTCACTTCCGACAACCCGCGCAACGAAGAACCTGAGACGATTCTTTCCGAAATGGAACAAGGGGTACAGCCACAATACTTTCACAAAGTACAAACCATCACCGACCGTCGTCAGGCAATACAATCCGTTTGCAAGAATGCCAAAAAGGGAGACATAATTCTCATCGCCGGTAAGGGACACGAAACTTACCAAGAAATTAAAGGCGTTAGACACCATTTTGATGACTTTGAAATCGTACGGGAATACTTGGAGCTCTATAAGAAATAAGATTAGGTTTTAAGAAGGAAGTTTTTAAGTATTTACATCATTATAAAAATAAACTTTTCCAAGAACTTTAAGTTCTTGGAAAAGTTTATTATGCCACTACTTTGTTTTAAGATTTAAATTGTGTATATTTATTTTCCTTATACGACGTTCATTAAGATAAAAAAAGCTCCAACTTTGTTGGAGCTTTTTTCGTGACCTCGACAGGATTCAAACCTGTAACCTTCTGAGCCGTAATCAGATGCGCTATTCAGTTGCGCCACGAGGCCATTGTTGTTCTTGTTTTACGGGTGCAAAGGTACGACCTTTTTTGAAACCTGCAAACTTTTTCACAACTTTTTTTCACAAATTATTTTCTTCTTACTTTACTTGCACTCTCCAGCCGAAGGGGTCTTCAGCCTTGTTATACTGAATGTTAAGTATAGCTTGTTTAATTTTATCGGTGTACAATTCTGCAGGACGATTTACGCTGTAATCTTTGCCTTTGTAGCCAAATCCAGATATAGGGCTAATCACAGCTGCCGTTCCACAACCAAATGCTTCTTTCAATTCACCTTTTTCAGCAGCTTCAATAAGTTCGGTTACTTTCACTGGACGAATTTCGGTTTTGATACCTAATTTTTTGGCTACTGCAATGATACTTTTACGAGTTACCCCATCGAGAATACGCTCACTGGTAGGGCAAGTAACAAGGGTATCACCAAAACGGAACCATAAATTCATTGTACCTGCTTCTTCTAAGAATTGGTGTGTAGCATCATCTGTCCACATCACTTGTTGGTAACCTTCATTGGCAGCTTCCTGAGTAGGGAAAAACTGACCTGCGTAGTTACCTGCTGCTTTAGCAAAACCAAAACCACCATTAGCAGCACGGCTATAATAGTCCGCTATTTTTACTTTTACATCGCCTTTGTAGTAAGCCTGTACAGGGGCAGTAATAATCATAAAGAGGTAGTTTTTAGCAGGAGCCGCTTGTACGCCTGCAGTAGTAGCAATCATAAACGGACGCAAATAGAGAGCATTGCCAAATCCAGGTTTTATCCACTCACTATCAATATCTACAAGAGTACGGAGAGCTTGGTCAAACCATTCTTCAGGAAACTCAGGCATTGCCAATCGTGAGCAGGATTTGTTGATACGTTTATAGTTTTCTTGCGGACGGAATAGAAAAACGTGTCCGTTGTCGTCCTTATAAGCTTTCATTCCCTCAAAAACAGCTTGTCCGTAGTGGAATACGCTTGCTGAAGGCTCAAGGGTAATAGGAGCATAAGGTTTGATGGTTGGGTTTTGCCACTGTCCATCTTTGTATTCGCAGATGAACATATGGTCGGCAAAAGTTTTACCAAAACTCAGTTTTGAAAAGTCTATCTGGTTAATACGACTTTCTTTTACTTTTTCAATCTTTAAATTCATATTGTTTTAGTTTTTAATTCTTAAATTTTCGTCAAAGGTATAAAATATTTTTTAACTTTGTCGCGTAAAATACAAAAATCTTTACCTATATTTTTCAACGCACTAACTATTAAACGATTACTTGTTATCTTTTATCTTTTACCTGAATAATGACTCACGAACTTATAAAAACATCTGATGGCTCTACCAGCCTTTATATTCCACAGTTAGACGAGACCTATCACTCAGTACACGGTGCGCTTCAAGAAACTCAGCACGTGTTTATCAAGAACGGACTGCAACTATTTGACCATCAAAGCATCTCTATCTTAGAAATTGGATTTGGTACGGGTCTTAACGCTTTGGCTACTTACAAAGAGCACGAATCCTTGCAACTCAACATTCATTACGAAACGGTAGAAGCCTACCCACTTTCGTGTGACGAAGCCTCGCAAATGAACTTTCCACAGATGCTCAACGCTACAGCACTCGTGCCCGTTTTTGAGCAGATGCATCGCTGTATCTGGAACAAACTCATTACCCTATCACCCTCTTTTAGTTTCAAAAAGCGATTACAACGTTTCGAAACTATTAACGATACCGATACTTTCGACCTTATTTATTTCGATGCTTTTGGGGCGCAAGTACAACCCGAATTGTGGCAAGAAGCTATTTTCCAACGAATGTACATTGCCCTCAAACAAGGAGGCTATTTGGTAACCTATGCTGCCAAAGGCTCTGTGCGTCGTGCAATGCAGGCTTGTGGCTTTACGGTGGAACGATTGCCCGGACCGCTTATGAAAAGGGAAATGTTACGCGCTCACAAGGATTAAAGCCTATATGTCCGTTTTCTACATACAAAGGAAAAGGTATATTGTTTGTATACAGCATTCCCGTGCCTAAGCCTTGGGGCATTGGGTTGCGAAGTGTGTACGTCCATTGTGCAATGGCATTAAGCCCTATGTTGCTCTCCAAAGCCGATGTTACCCACCAACCTATACCCAATGTTTCGGCAAGAGTTATCCATTCTTCAGAACCACTATAACCTCCTATGAGCGAAGGTTTTAAAATGATATACTGCGGTTGTATCTCTCTCAGAAGTCGTTGTTTTTCTTCCCTTGTAAATATCCCTATCAGCTCCTCGTCGAGGGCAATAGGCAGAGGTGTTTGCTCACACAGTTCAGCCATCGCTTCCCACTGTCCTGCGCGTATAGGTTGCTCAATAGAGTGTAATTGCAAAGTAGCCAAGTGTTCTAAATACCTCAGTGCCTCAGTTGCTTGAAACGCACCATTAGCATCTACCCGTATTTCTATATCGTTTGCCGAAAACTCATTGCGCAAAGCTTTTAAAATGCGATATTCTTCTTCAAAGTCAATCGCTCCTATCTTCATTTTGATACAGCGAAAACCCTGAGCGAGTTTCTCTTTTATCTGCGCTTTCATAAAGTCGGGAGAGCCCATCCAAATGAGTCCATTGATAGGTATAGCGTCTTTTCCCTTCGTAAAGTTCGAAGGAAAGAGCTCGTACCACTGTGGAGCTGCTATCGACCTAAATGCTTGTTCCACCCCAAATTGTATAGACGGAAAAGTCTTGAGCTCTTCTAATAAAGCCTTTTCTCCCAAGTGTAAGTGTTGTTCTACCCATTGCAATTTGGTTTCATAATCAGGTACATCATCGGCACTAAGCCCACGAAAGAGATTGCATTCTCCTATGCCTTTTTTGCCCTCTTGTTCTATTACTAAAAAGAAGGTTTCTTTGGAGGTAAGAACCCCTCTTGATGTCCCCGAAGGACGTTTAAAATTGAGAATGTGTTTAATCATAATTTGGTGCGAGCTGCACGAGCATTTTATCAATTTGTCAATTTTCTAATTGCTAATTACTAATTTTCTATAGTTTTTATCTATTTGTATCAATTCGACTGTGGTATAAGTATCAGGCAAGTATTTTTCAACCTTTTCCGCCCATTCAATAAAACACCAATCGCCCGAATAGAGGTATTCTTCAAAACCAATATCAAAAGCCTCTTCCTCATTTTTGATACGGTAGAAATCAAAGTGGTAAATACGACTATCAGCACCTTCATAAGGGTTCACAAGGCTAAAAGTAGGACTGCTCACAATGTCGGTACTGCCTAAGGCACGCACCAAGGCTTTGATGAGTGTTGTTTTGCCAAATCCCATTCCTCCTCTAAAAATCACCACTTTGTAGTGTAAGTGAGGAAGAAGTTTTTTCGCAATAGTATCGATATCCGCTAAAGTGTAGGTAAATTCCATAACGTTATTTTTGAGGGCAAAGGTAGCAAATAATTGCGAATGTCCTCCGTTCGACATTGAAAAGAATTTTTAATGTTATATACAAAAATCTTAAAAAATCAAAAAATGGAAATTAACTGAATTATAGAAATTATATTATTTTTAACTATTGTATATCAAGTGTTTATATACCTTTTGTATAACAATCTTCCAAGATTCGTTCAAGGTTCCTATAAGCTTCCTATAAGCTAAGTATAAGTTATCTCCTAACTTTAAAAGTTCTTTTTATTTTAAAAAATATTCTTTTTTTCTTTTTTGTTTTCAAAAACTTTCGTATCTTTGACCCGAAATTAGTAGTTGTTAATTGTTATTGTCAATTATTCATTGAATATGATATATATAGAATTATTAATCGTGCTCCTCGCTATCTTTGTAGGAGCCAGAGTAGGAGGTATTGGGCTCGGTATCTTCGGTATGATAGGTTTAGGAATTCTGGTCTTTTGTTTCGGACTCAAACCTGGTAATCCGCCTATCGATGTAATGCTTATCATTGTAGCAGTTATTACAGCGGCTGCTACATTGCAAGCAGCGGGAGGTTTAGATTATTTGGTGAAGGTAGCCGAAAAAATTCTACGCAAAAATCCTGCTATGATTACCTTCTTGGCACCTGTAGTCTGCTACTTTTTTACTTTGTTTTCAGGTACAGGTCACATTGCCTATTCGCTTTTACCTATCATCTCCGAAATTGCGACCGATAGCAAGGTACGCCCTGAGCGTCCCCTTTCTATATCGGTAATAGCTTCACAACAGGCTATTACAGCCAGCCCTATTTCGGCAGCTACAGCCGCTTTACTTTCAGCTGAGCTCTTAGGTAGTAAAGGTATTACGCTGGGCAATATCCTGATGGTGTGTATCCCCGCTACGCTCATAGGGGTAATTGTAGGCGCCATAGCCGTGAGTTTTATGGGCGTTCCTCTCGAAAAAGACCCTGAATACCAACGCCGTTTACGTGAAGGGCTTTTAGAAAAAGAAAGTCATACCGCTTCGCAAATGACCGGTAAAGACCTGCAAAGAGCCAAAACGTCAGTGATTATATTCCTTATAGGAGTCCTCTCTATCGTACTTTTTGGTTCTATTGATACCTTGCGTCCATCTTTTGAAGTAGGAGGTGAGAAAGTACAGATGGGAATGACCCAACTCATCGAAATTATAATGATGTCTATCGCTGGCTTGATGATTATCTTTACTCGAGTAGACATCAACAAAGCAGTAAAAGGCTCGGTATTTATTGCAGGTATGCAAGCCGTGATAGCTATTTTTGGGATTGCTTGGATGGGAGATACTTTTTTCAATGGCAATATTGAGTTCTTCAAAATGCACATCGAACAAATAGTTACTCAATATCCTTTCCTCTTTGCAGTAGCCCTTTTTGTAATGTCTGTTCTTTTATTTAGTCAAGCCGCTACGGTACGAACTCTTTATCCGTTGGGGATTGCCTTAGGCATTCACCCAATGGCAATGATAGCAATGTTCCCTGCGGTGAATGGCTATTTCTTTATCCCTAATTATCCTACCGTAGTAGCTGCTATCAATTTCGATAGAACAGGCACCACTCGCATAGGCAAGTACGTGCTGAACCACTCGTTCCAAATTCCTGGTTTTGTAGCTACTATTGTAGCCATTGCAGTAGGTTACCTAATAATTATGTTTATGTGAAATATCTAATTTCTAATTCTTAACTTTCCATTTAAAACTAATAACTAAAATTATATATGATGACATTGATGAAAAAAATTGCCCTCTCATTGCTCTTAATGATGACTGTGGCAGTCTTTGCGCAACAAAAGCCAAAGATTCGTATTTTAGCTACTGGCGGGACTATCGCTGGAGTAAGTAAATCGAATACTGAAACCAACTATAAAGCTGGTGAGCTCGGTATTTATCAACTCTTGGAGGCAGTGCCTGAAGTGAAGAACGTAGCCAATGTAAGTGGTGAACAGATTGTGAAAATCGGTTCACAAGATATGAACGATGAGGTATGGCTCACCCTTGCCAAACGCATCAATCAATTGCTCAACAAAGAAGGATACGACGGAGTGGTAATCACTCACGGTACCGATACAATGGAAGAAACCGCCTACTTCCTCAACCTTACCGTACACAGCAAAAAACCTGTGGTAATGGTAGGAGCAATGCGTCCTGCTACCGGTATGAGTGCCGATGGTCCTCTAAACCTCTATAACGCAGTAGTAACTGCTGCCGATAAAAATGCTATGGGACGTGGAGTAATGGTTTGTATGAACGATATTGTACTTGATGCTAAAGATGTGATTAAAACCAATACTACAGCTGTCGAAACTTTCCAAGGTGCTAACTATGGCAAATTGGCATACATTCACAACGGTAAGGTATTCTTTAATCGTACTCCTGAAAACAAACACACTTATCAATCAGTGTTTAATGTTGATAATTTGAAACAATTGCCTAAAGTAGGTATCGTATACAGTTATTCTAATGTATCTGAATTACCAATGAAAGCTTTTATGGACGCTAAATTCGATGGTATTGTACACGCAGGAGTAGGTAATGGTAACCTCTATCACACTATTTTCGATTTGGCAGTAAAAGCTAGAGAGCAAGGCATTCAGTTTGTGCGTTCTTCACGCGTACCTACAGGAGCAACAACTCTCGATGCCGAAGTAGACGATGCTAAATATCAATTTGTAGCTTCACAAACACTCAACCCACAAAAAGCTCGCGTACTACTGATGTTGGCACTCACTAAAACTAAGGATTGGAAACAAATCCAAAAATACTTTAATGAATATTAAGATTTAGTCTTTAATCGTTAGTACTTAGCTAACGATTAAAGACTAACAATTAACGACTAATTTATACTATGAAAAAAATATTATTGGCAATGAGCCTTCTGGTAGGAGGTGTTGCCACTGCACAACAAGATTTGCAAGACCAAATCAACCAATTGAGGGCAGAAATCGACCAGTTAAAAGCTACTGCTCCTGCGCCTCTACCTATGTCACAAGATGGAGAAGAAAACCCTATTCATAAGAAGTTTAATATGTACTTCAACTTTCAATCGAGCTTTGATCTTGAAAAAGTAAAAGACCAAGATATGACTGCTCAATTCAAAGCGCGCCAATTGCGATTGGAGGTTCGAGGTGATATTACCGACCGTATTTTCTATCGCTTCCGTCATCGTTTGAACAAATCAAATGCAGCAACTTCTTTGGATAATCTCGCCAAAGCTACCGATATGCTCTATGCAGGTTTCCGTTTAGACGATAAATGGGCACTCACTGCAGGTAAAATGTGCCAAGCGTGGGGAGGTTTTGAGTTTGACCTAAACCCAATGAACATCTATGAATACTCTGATTTCATTGAAAATATGGATAACTTTATGTTAGGAGCAATGATAACCTATGCACCTAATAAAAACCACGAGTTCAATTTGCAGATTACTGATGTACGCAATGATAGCTTTGAAACACTTTATGGAACAGCTACGAATACTATCAATGCGAGCAAAGCACCTCTTACTTATATTTTTAATTGGAATGGTAACTTGTTTGACAATCTTATCCAAACTCGTTGGGGAGGAGGTTTGCAAAGTGAAGCCGACGGCTATAACAATTGGATGTTGATGTTGGGTACAAAGCTCAATTTGCCTAAGTTCCAAGTCTTCTTTGATTATATGATGGCTAATGAACAATTGGATAGATTGAAATATACTCCGATGAGTAGCACAGTACTTGTAAAAGATGCTAAGTACAACAGTTTTGTACTAAAAGCAGAATATCAACCTATTCCTCAACTCAATATCTTTGCACAAGGCTTATATGAAACTGCTAAAAATGACCTTACTGATAATAAAATGACAGGTATAGGTTATTTTGCAGGGGTTGAATACTTACCTTTTGAAAAGCAAGACTTGCGGTTCTTCTTGGCTTATATAGGAAGAAGTCGTGAAAACAAGCTTACGAATGTAACTACTGATACCAATCGCGTAAGTATTGGGTTGATGTACCGTATTAAGGCGTTTTAATAAACAGTGAATATAGCTGTTAAACATATTACATTACAACAATTCTCCACACCTGTACGTGTGGAGAATTATTGTGTATTTATATTTCGAGGAGAAGGAACTATTGCCGTAGATACGGTGCCCTATTCCTATGAAGGTAATACACTACTTTTTCTATCACCTTATCAATATTTTCAATGGGTAGAAGGTACTGCGAATGATAACCTACTGTTGGAATTCCACGGTGATTTCTACTGTATTGAGTACCATAAGAAAGAAGTAGCCTGTAACGGACTCCTATTTAACGCTATCTTCTTGCATCCTCATATCAAGGTTACTGATAAACGTTTTGCTGAAATAATAACCCTTTTTGAACGTATAGAAGACGAAAGCAAAACGCCTTCCCTTTATTCAGAACCAGTACTCAAATCATACTTGCAACTTATTTTGGCTTTAGCAAGTAAAGAAAAAAGCCTATTATTAGAGCATACCTCTCTTAAAACTGAACATCATTTAGCTAACGACTTCCAAAAACTCTTAGAAGACCATTTTATTACAGAACGCAACGTGTCCTTTTATGCATCAGCATTATGCCTTACTCCCGATAGTTTTAGCAAGAAAATAAAAACACTTTTAGGAAAAACACCCAATAAACTCATACAAGAACGTGTAGTGCTCGAAGCTAAAAAACTGCTTCATCTCACCTATAAATCCATTAAAGAAGTAGCCTTTGAACTCAACTTTGAAGATGAGTTTTATTTCAGTAGGTTTTTTAAGAAAAATGTAGGTCTCTCACCCAAACACTTCCGAAAAAAGGTGGGAATCTCTATCGTTGCCCAGCCTAAAACGGAAAAGTCTATGAAATAACCTTTTTTATCCATTCGAGATACGAAATAATGCCGTATCTTTGCCCCCGCAAATAAAAAGTTAATTTTAAATATTAAATCACTATGCAAAAATTATTATCATTTTTAGCCGATAGCGAACGTTGCTTTGTAAACTTTATCAGGGTCGCTATCTTTATTGTAATGGCTTGGATTGGTGGACTTAAAGTGTGCCAGTACGAAGCCGATGGTATTGTTCCCTTTGTAACGAATAGCCCGTTTATGAGTTTCTTTTACAACAATTCAGGCAAAACTGCCATTGATGAGAACGGCGTGACAGGTGAAGCAAACAAAGGTAAAGAAGTAGCCCAATACAAGCTACACAAGAATCCTGAAGGGAAGATGGTAAAAGCTAATATTGAATGGCATAAAGAGAACGGTACTTATGTGTTCTCATATGGTTTAGGAGCTTTTATTTGTTTGATAGGATTCCTTACTTTACTTGGTATTTGGTCGCCTAAAATAGGGGTGATAGGAGGCTTACTTACTTTCGGTATGAGTATAGTTACCCTCTCTTTCCTCATCACGACTCCTGAGGTGTATGTGCCTAACTTAGGTGGAGATATGCCTACGCCTGCTTATGGATTCCCTTATCTATCGGGAGCGGGACGTTTAGTATTGAAAGATATTATTATGTCGGCAGGTGGATTGATAGCAGCCTCAGAAGCTGCTCGCCGATTGCTAAAAAAGAAATAGAATTAAGAAAATATTAATTCTATCATCTAATTATAAGGGCTGTCTACCGCAAGGTAGACAGCCCTTTATATAATAAGTAAAGTGGGATTATTTATCTTCAAAAGTCCAATCGCCACGCACTTTAAGCACTTGTTCTATAATATCGCGCACAGCTCCCTGTCCGCCTTCAAGATGCGAAATGTAATCGGATACAGCTCTTACTTCGGGCACGGCATCTACGGGGCAAATAGCCAATCCTGCTCGCTTCATTGGGGGGATATCGGGCATATCGTCACCCATATAAAGTATTTGTTCTCTTTTAAGATGTTTTTCCTTTTGGTATTTCAAAAAGGTTTCGAGCTTTTGGTGACGGAGCATAAAGATATCTTTTACACCGAGGTTTTCGAAGCGTTTTTGTACGCCTACGTTACCTCCTCCTGTAATGATACATATGGTGTACCCTTTGGCGATAGCTGTTTTTACTGCAAATCCGTCCTTCATATTCATACTGCGCAATAGGTCGCCGTCGTTATTTACAAACACTTGAGTATTGGTAAATACGCCATCAACATCAAAAATAAAAGTTGTGATGTTCTTTAAACGTTCTTTATAGTTCTTTCTTTCCATAGGTGTTTATTATTGATTTTGTAATTATATTGTATATTTCTCGTTCATAACCTGCAAGCAAAGCTAAATGGTTAGCAATAGTTTGAGTATCGCCACGTCGTGCAGGTCCTGTTTGTGCTTCGAGGGCGGGCATTGTTTGGAGTTTTTCGAAAGTATTTTTTAGCAAAGGTTCTAATATTTCAAAAGGAATGGCGTGTGCCTCGCATATTCTTTGACTGATAGCCACCAAATGATTGGTGAAATTATTAACGAAAACAGCCGATAGGTGCATTATACTGCGTTGGTAACTACTGAGCGGATACACTTTTGTAGAAAGCTTTTGGGCTAATGGGTATAGAAGTCTTTCCATATCCTCAGTATGTTCAGCCTCTAAACAAAAAGGAATGTTTGAAAAATCGACCTGAGTGCTTTTTGAAAAGGATTGTAAGGGGTAAAACACGCCACGTCGGTTTTTGGGTGAGAGTACCTCCATAGGGGTATTGCCAGAGGTGTGCACAACCAATTGCCCTTCGAAAGGAAGAGAGGCTGAAACTTCACTAATAGCTTCGTCTTTCACGGCTATAATACATATATCGGTGGGGCGCAAGTCGGTAAGGCTGTGAATTTTATCTACCTGAAAATCATTAAACTCAGGGCTAAATTCACTACGGTTATACAACTGCTGAAGGTGCACCTCAGGGAGCTGATAGAGGGCTTTGGTGAGGTGATAAGCCACATTGCCTCCTCCTATGATACTAATATTAATAGCCATATTGACTGCAAAAAAAATGTTAAAAATTGCTTTTTCGCGAATATTCTTCAAAAAAAGATAAGGTTCTGTTTTTTTACCTCAAAAATATAAAAGTTTGATAATCAATGAATATTTTTAGCTCTTATCTTTTACTTTACCTCTACTTTACTCGAACCTAAGACGAAGGTAAGACGAACCTAAGACGAAGCTAAGGCGAAGGAAAGAGGGTATTAAGCTGAATATCAAACGGAAAAAAGCTGCTTTTAGTTTATTGAGAAAAAAATGTTAAAATTGCGTTTTTGGCGAAAAAAACGCAAAAAAATAAATATCATATATTCAGTAAGGGCACAAAGGTAGGAAAATAAAAGCAAATGACAAATTTTATAGAAAAAGTATATAGATTCATTTATTTTGTATATATTTGCAAAAAAATAGGGCTCATTGTATTATCTGCTGGGCAGATATGAATGGAATAAAATACTTCTTTTGTTGATTTTCAATGGATAAGAAGATTAAGTATTAGTTAGATTGCCAATTGTAAAAAACGGATTGTCAATGAATTTATTTAGAAGATTATTTAAAGGGAATGATATAAAAAGTGAAGATGAAGTACGCAAGTTAAATGAACAGCTTCCTGCTGATGAGCAATTTGCGATGAACTTTACTAAAAATGGCGGAAAGTTTATTTATTGCACTACCGAAATACAGGTGCAAGAGGTTTTTCGGCATATACTGAAAGAGTTGGGTGTATATGTGAAGATGAGTAGTAATGCTTCTCACACTATTAAAACAATGTTTGAAGAACACACGCCACTGTTTACTGCTGATATCGAAACTTCGAACGTGTATTTGACGGATTGTGAGTATCTTATCACTACTTTGGGCGGGATTATGCTCTCTTCGCATCAGTTGAGGCATAAGAATATCAATGAATTACCTGAAATATTTATTGTCTTTGCCAAAACGAGTCAGATGGTGAGAGATATCCCCGAAGGAATGAGGGGTATAAAGAACAAGTACCCACAACAATTTCCTACGGGGCTCATTACGCTACAAAGTTTTACCGATGACCCTGAGAAGAATAGTATCAACCATTACGGCACGAGTTCTAAGAGGACATACCTGATACTCTTAGAAGATTTACCTATTGATAAATAATAATTTATGAACGAACTCTTCAAAAGAACCATTACAGGCTTTATTTATGTTTTTCTATTGCTATCGGCGATTATGCTCAATGCTGATGCTTTTGACTTCTTGTTCTTATCCTTTGGTATTATTTGTTTATTTGAGTTTAAAAGGCTTATCAGATTAAAGGAATTGCATATATTTTTGCTTTTTTTGTTGGTTTGGTGGCTGTTTATTCACTTAAAAACTTATCCTTTCTCGGTTTATATACTGCTTTTGGCTACTTTGCTTACCAATATATACCTCACGATGATGCTTTTCAACGAAAAAACGCCTATCCGCAAGCAAAGTAACAATACTAAACTGCTTATTAGCCTACTGTATATAGGAGGCGGTTGTATATTTATGCCTCTGATTTACAAATATGAGAATAACCCGAACCCTAATTATTTTTATCAGAATATATTCAGCAACGAGTCGCAAATTACGATGATAGGACTGTTGTGTATTATATGGGCGAGTGATAGTTTTGCGTACCTTACAGGCAAAGCCTTTGGCAAACACAAGCTCTTTGAGCGCATTTCGCCTAAGAAAACTATTGAGGGTTTTGTGGGCGGACTCATAGGGGCGATGCTTATCGCTACGGCTATTTCGTATTACAGTGGCAGACCACTATGGCAATGGCTTATATTGGCAGTGATTTTGGTGGTTACCGGTGCGGTAGGCGACCTGGTAGAGTCTAGCTTTAAACGAACTGCTAAGGTAAAGGACAGCGGGACGATACTGCCAGGACACGGAGGTTTACTCGACCGCCTGGATAGCCTTATTTTTGCCTCGCCTTTTGCGTACTTAACCCTACTAATTTTTGACCTTTTTTGATGATGAAATTCTACAAATATCAAGGAACAGGGAATGATTTTGTGATGATAGACAATCGCAAAGGGGTATTTCCTAAAAATAATGAAACGCTTGTGGCACAATTGTGTCATAGGCGTTTTGGCATTGGAGCCGATGGATTAATATTGCTTGAGAACGACCCGCAGTATGATTTCCGTATGGTGTATTACAATTCTGACGGGCGTGAAAGTACGATGTGTGGCAATGGCGGGCGCTGTGTGGTGGCTTTTGCAAAACAATTGGGTATTATAGAATACGAAACACTATTTATAGCTGTAGATGGGGAACATCGTGCTACGATTGAAGGCGATAGCTACGTGCGCTTGCAAATGAAAAATGTAACTGAGGTAGAAGAACACAAAGGCTACGTATTCTTAAATACAGGGTCGCCTCACCACGTGCAATGGGTGGAAGAGGTAGATACCGTAGACGTGAAAAACGAAGGAGCTACTATACGCTATGGAGAACTTTATGCTACTCAGGGCGGTAGTAACGTGAATTTTGTGAGCAAAGGAGAGAAAGGCTTTAAAGTGCGCACTTATGAGCGTGGAGTGGAAGATGAAACTTACTCTTGCGGTACAGGGGTTACAGCCGTAGCGATTGCTCTTTATCACATAGGAGAAACCGATGCACAACAGATTACCCTGCACACTCGAGGAGGTGACTTGCAAGTGGCTTTCGATAGAGTAGGAGAGGGGTATGAGAATATCTATTTGAGTGGTAGTGCTCAATTCGTGTTTGAAGGAACAATAGAGGAGTTAAAAGGTAAAGAATGATAAAGTTAAGAGCGTTAGAACCTGAGGATATAGATTTCTTGTATCAGTTAGAAAACGAAGAAGCCTTGTGGGAGGTGAGTGACACCCAATTGCCTTTTGCTAAGCATTTGCTACAAGATTATATACGGAATGCCCAACAGGATATTTACGAAGCTAAGCAGTATCGCTATGTTATAGCGTTTGAAGAGGGAATGCCTATGGGCTGTGTAGATTTATACGATTTTAGTCCGAAGCACCATAGAGCAGCTGTGGGGATAGCTCTTTTGCCCGTCTATCGAGGGAAAGGTTATGCCAAAGAAGCCTTGCAACAGTTGATAGCTTATACACAACGATACTTAGACTTACACCAACTGATTGCTTATATCCCTGCTGATAATGAGGTGAGTATACGCCTTTTTGAGGGAGTAGGATTTTGTTGCAGTGGTGTACAAAAAGACTGGCTTTACAGTCAAGGAGTTTATAAAGATATGTTATTATACCAAAATATTTTCAGATAAGTCATAAAATGATACGAGATATTATTACTTATTTAGAGACCATAAACCCTATACTTGCTGCCTTATACGCTACCATTTTCACGTGGAGTGTAACAGCTTTGGGGGCTGCAGTGGTATTCTTTTTTAAGAAAGAAAACAAGACCGTGTTAGATGGTATGTTAGGCTTTACAGGAGGGGTGATGCTGGCAGCCAGTGTGTGGAGTTTGATAATACCCTCTATTAATATGACAGAAGGTGAAGGCTTTATAAAGGTTCTACCTGCTACGGTAGGGATATTTATGGGAGCACTTTTTCTTTATGTATTAGATAAGTTATTACCGCACTTTCACGCCAACTTCAAACAAACAGAAGGTATTAAAACCGATTGGCAAAAAACTACTTTGCTTATTTTAGCTATCACCTTGCACAACATTCCTGAAGGATTGGCGGTAGGGGTACTCTTTGGAGGAGTAGCCGCTGGTATTCCCGAAGCCTCTATTGCGGGAGCGGTAACTCTTGCCATCGGTATTGGGCTACAGAACTTTCCTGAAGGAATAGCCGTAGCGATGCCACTCAGACGTATGGGGGTGAGCAGATGTAAGAGCTTTTTTTATGGGCAACTTTCGGCTATTGTAGAACCCATAGCAGGGGTATTGGGTGCTTTTGCAGTACTCTTTTTTACTCCGATACTTCCTTATGCCCTTGCTTTTGCGGCAGGAGCGATGATTTATGTGGTCATAGAAGAGGTGATACCTGAAGCCCAGCAAAATGAGAACACCGATGTTTCTACCATAGGCTTTTTAATAGGTTTTGTAGTGATGATGGCAATGGACGTGGTATTGGGCTAACAAATATTTCTTTACAGATGTTTGTGTGATACTGAAAAAAAGCATATATTTGCCCAGAAATAGAAGCAATGAGAAGAGTATTAAACATTAAATAATTTTAATATGCAAAGAGACATTGATATTTTTGAACTAATTGAAGACGAAAGAGAGCGCCAAGAGTTGGGAATTGAGCTCATCGCTTCAGAGAATTTTGTGAGCGACCAAGTAATGGAAGCAGCAGGTTCGGTACTGACTAATAAATATGCTGAAGGTTATCCAGGCAAGCGTTACTACGGCGGTTGTGAAGTGATTGATGAAATAGAGCAAATAGCTATTAACCGCGCTAAAGCGCTTTTTGGTGCTAAATATGCCAATGTACAACCTCATAGCGGTTCGCAAGCTAATGCGGCAGTTTATGCTACTTGTCTTAAACCAGGCGATAAAATTCTCGGTTTCGACCTCTCACACGGCGGACACCTTACACACGGCTCACCTGTGAATTTCTCAGGTAGGTTGTATGAGCCCGTATTTTATGGGGTAGAAAAGGAAACAGGAAGACTCAATTACAACAATATATTAGAAATAGCGGAACGAGAGCGCCCTAAAATGATAGTAGCAGGAGCTTCGGCGTATTCTCGTGATATTGATTTTAAATGCTTTAGGGAAATAGCCGATAAGGTAGGTGCTATTCTCTTTGCTGATATTGCACACCCTGCGGGGCTTATAGCCAAAGGACTCTTGAACGACCCTATCCCGTATTGTCATATTGTAACTACTACTACTCATAAAACACTGCGAGGGCCTCGAGGAGGACTTATCTTGATGGGTAAAGATTTTGAGAACCCTTTTGGTATAAAGACTCCTAAGGGAGAAGTGCGAATGATGTCGTCACTTATAGACAGTGCGGTATTCCCAGGTAACCAAGGAGGTCCTTTGGAACATATCATCGCAGCAAAAGCGGTTGCTTTTGGCGAAGCACTCTCTGATGATTTTCTCTATTACGCTATACAAGTGCAAAAGAATGCGCGTAAATTAGCATCTGTACTTTTAGCAAAAGGCTATGATATCATCTCAAAAGGAACTGACAATCACCTAATGCTTATTGATTTGCGCAACAAAGATGTAAGTGGTAAAGAAGCAGAAGAAGCCCTTGGTAAAGCAGATATTACTGTGAACAAGAATATGGTGCCTTTTGATACTCGCTCGCCTTTTGTAACCAGTGGTATTAGGGTGGGAGTATCAGCAATCACTACTCGTGGACTGAAAGAAGCTGATATGGAACGCATTGCCGACTTTATAGACCGTGCGATTACTAATCGAGATAATGATGAAGTGCTTGAAGAAATAGCAGAAGAAGTAAATATGTTTATGGAAGACAGACCTTTGTTTGCATATTAGTAAATTATAGGCTACTTATATAAAGTATAAACATAGGCTCTTACTAAGTTTTTAGGACTTAGTAAGAGCTTTTTTGTTGCACAGTTTCGTAGAAAAAGTAACAATAGTTGAGAAGAAAAAGAAAATATTACTCAAAATATTTTGTATGTGAAAAATTTTCCCTACTTTTGCACCCCGAAAATCACTAACGAAACAATTATAAAACTCAAAATGTACAAACATTTAACTATTAAGTTATCGCTATTTATTTTACTATTTCTATTTGTAAAAGGACAAGCACAGTCGTGTGATGAAAACGTATTAAAAGGGTTGGAAAGAACCCGTATTTATTACCATAAAGAAGTAACCAAAGACAGTAATGCTTCATTCTTCATTAAAAACCCTCTGAAAGGAACTACCTATTCATTTATAGATAAGGCAACTGGTGTTGCTTATAGCAAACTTTACACAGGTATGCCTGAGGAACTCACTATTGAGATTCCAGTAGGGAAGGTAACTACTGAGCAGAGCTTTATATTTAGGGCTACCAACGGCGATTGTGCTTATCAATCGTTGGACAATCGCGATGTTAATAAGCGATATTATGTAATTACCCCCAATACTCAACTCAAACTTTCTCTCAGTGTCGAACATGAATGGTGTGCACACTCAGGAGCAGTGCATATGAATATGGTGGGTGATGATAATGCCAATTACAATTTCTTCTTCAAAAAGCCTAATGGCAATTTTGAGCAATTGGCAGGACATTCTTATACTAGTTTAGATGCGGGTACCTACGAAGTAAAAGCGGTAAACAAGAATGACAGTAGTAAAACCTATACACAAAAAGTAAAAATAGAGAAGCTTACCAAACATGTCGATTTTCAATTGAGTAGTGTAGCCGATGTGTGTACTGGCAAAATGGCTATTTATGTAGATACTAAAAAAGGAAAGGTAGGAGGTTCAGTTGATAACAGTTATCCCCTATTTTTTACTTTGCTCAAAAATAATGTAGAGATAAAAAATCAAACTTCTCCTATATTTAAAGATGTAGAAGAAGGAGCTACCTATGAAGTGCGTGTGTACGATGCCTGTGGTACCAGTGGTGGTAACTTTTCTACTCAAACTTACAAAGTCACCAAAAGATTAGGGTTCTTCAAGGTTACTAATCACAGTGGCTTCTCGCCTAAAGCCGATTGTCCTTATATGGTTTCGTTTACCTCGGAACTCTACGTGAAAGATGCAAGAGAAATGGTTGAAAAGAACTTGATTCCTTATCCACTTGCTTTTACTTTTGAGATGACTTCTCCTTCTAATAAGGTGTATCACTTCTCTTTTGTGGTGAATAACCAGCAAGAGTTAGAAGATACTTTTAATGTGAGTAGCAATAGTTTCGCACTAAGACCTCTCAAACTTTCTAACAACAATATTCCTTATGAGGCGGGCAAATGGAAACTTAAAGGGACTTATACTATTTGTGGCAAACAGAATGTTATCCCTGAAACTGAAAAAGAGGTCTTTTTGCCTATTACAGGGGTAGGGATAGGTACTGCTCAAGACGATTTGGCTATTAATTGTAGAAACCAAAAACTCGTTCTTACTAATAGTAATTATGTACAAACTTTAAAGAACTTCTATACAGTGTTAGAAAATGCTCCTGCTGGATTTGATTATCAGGCAGCGGGTTTTTATAAAATAACGACTTCTAATCCTCATTTGCAAAACAAATGGGTGAAATTCTTTGAAAGTGCTGATGGTAAAAAAACATTATTGCCTGCAAAGTTTGTAGAAGAAGGTAGTAATTACAAATTTAAAGTGGTAGACGAATGTACGAATACTACTAATGACCTCAGTTATACAGGTTACGCTACTAGTCAAGGACGTTTTACATTAGAGGCTAAAACCTATGCTACTTGTAGTAGTCCTTCGGGAACTCCCGATGATAATTCTCTTTGGAAAGAGGTTGTACTCCAAAGGGGAAATATTGCCGATGGTACCATTACCAAAGTCGAAATTATTTCCTATGAAAAAGATAGTCGCTTTGCCGACTATAGTGCCTTAATGCCTGTTACATTGCCTATCGATATTACCGAAGCCTATAGATCGGGAGCACAACAGTGGAGAATAAAGCTCCCCGCAGGAGTTTACAATGTGCGATGGTCGGGGTCGTGTAACAAGACTGAAACCCTCAAAGTACAAACCGGAGGTACTGAGAACACTGCCTTTGAATGGCAAGATGGTTGTAATCCCAAATTGATAGTGAAAAGAAACACCTCTTATTCGCTTACAGAGGGAATACAGTATATTTTAGAACGCTATGAGACTAAAGAAAACCGATGGGCATCGGTTACTTATGGTTATTATGGAGGAGATACTTTTCTTGATGCGAGAAGAGATAGATTTGAGTTCAATATCCCGAATCCTCAACAAGGTAAATATCGCGTCTTACGCATTATACAACCCGATAGTAGAAATAGATTTAAAGAATGTACCCGTGTGGTAGCTGAACACGAATTTACCGAAGGTGAAATGCAACAGCCTAAAGGAGTACGTATGGATTGCTCGGCAATAGGAGGGACTCAAAAATATCATATAGCCATTATTCCACAAGGGGGAGTGCCTCCTTATACTTTTGAACTATCGGAAGCTGAGATAGATGGTAGCACTACGAATGCTGTGTATCAAAATAATGCCGATAACAATTTCTTTATCAATATAGATGCTTCTAAACCTCAGGCTCGCTATAAGTTTTTGGTAAAAGATTCTTGTGGCAAAGGGAAAGTGTATGAAGAGACTCTTTCACAAATTGCACCTTTTGCTGTACAGAAAAACCAAGATTACTATTGCGTGGGATCTAAAGGAGTACTATCAGTGCCACAAATAAGTGGCGTTAGCTATCAGTGGTATCGCAACGATCAGCCTGCAACGGTGTTGAGTACAAACAATGAGCTTGTTATAAACAACCTTACTCAAGCCGATCTCGACAATACTTTTAGCTTGAAGCTAACACTTACTCATATTACCGACCCTAATGTAAAAAACTGTATAGAGCAAAATCTCAATGGTTTTGACACTATTCGTTTCAATGCTCACGCTCCTTATAGCCAAACTTATAAAGCTCCTATAGCGGTTAATAGAGTGGAGTGTTTAGACGAAACAAATAATAGTGTTAATAACATTTACGATGTAAATAAGCTGTTTAAAAACGTTCCTACTTCTTTTGAAAGTGGCGTTTCTTACGATATAATTGATAAGGATGGATTGATTTCTACTACCAAAATGGATTATGTGGGTATAAAAGATATGATTAAAATGAGTCCGGCACTTGTAGGAAAACATACTTTTATATACCGTATAAAATTGGCTTGTGGTTCTGTGATTACACAAACGGAAGCTACTTTAGAAGTAAAAACTTATAAAGGAATTCCCGCTACAAGTATAAATGTTTGTGAAGCCACCAAAACATTGGCTGAACTCGAAACGATTATTAAAAATACAAACGCAGGTATAACAACATCTATATTTGGTAATAACTTTGAGTTTCAGTGGTATCCTACTTCCGCAGATGCAATTAATGAAACGAATAGAATTACCGCTCCATCGCTGTCTCTATCCGAAGGGAATAATCAATATTACATAAAAGGGAAACACGTAGGCGATAGTTTCTGTTTTTCTTCACCTGCACAAGTGAATATTATGCGCCTTTCATCAGCTTCTAAAGGTGATAAAACCATAATACTTTGTGAAGGAACTACCGTAACCGACTTGAAGAAAGAAATTGCTAAGCCATCTACTTCCGATGTAAATAAAGTAGCTGTTTATAAGGGTACAACCCTACTTTCTAACGATGATGTGTTACAAACAGGCATTCAGTATACTTATACGTATAAAGTGGGCACTTGTGAAACACCTTCGGCTAACATAAATCTCACCCTCACCCCTATAACTCCCATACCTCCAGTAGAGAGTGTAACAGTTTGTGATTACGAGGTGGAAAATCTATCTTATTATACTACTTATGCTGTGGTAATGAATTACCTTCAAGCGAAGTATACAGATAAGACAGTTAAATTGTATCGAAGTTTTGGACCTAATTATATTCCTCAGGTAAAACCTACTGATAAAATATATCTGAATAATGATAGTTTTTCGTATACTTTGCAAGAAGCAGGAAAATGTGAATCAGCTAAACAGAAAATCATCGTTGTAGCCGATATTAATCGTGCTATAGCTACTTCGGTAGATATAAGTGTGTGTGAAGAAGATAAAGTATCGGCTATAAGAGCTAAATTAACAGGAAATAATATCAAAATCTATAAAAGATTAAAGACAAACTCTCAGCAGGCTGTTCTATCTATGGAAGTTAATGATAATGATAATATAGATTGGGCAGCAGGTATGGAATATTTCTATACTATAAAGAACACAGGAGATACTTGTGAAAGTAGAAAAGAAAGGATATACCTTTCAAAATCATTAGGAGGTAAAACTTTAGCACAGCCAGTCTCTTTATCATTGTGCAATAGCAATGCTACTATAAGGGATTTGAAAGTAGCCTTGCAGGGTAATGAAGTGAAAATCTATACACTTAATGGTCAAAATAAATATGTAGAGGAAGCAGATGCTACAGCTCTTAATGCTGTTACCAATTATTACTACACCCTTCGCGATATTGGGAAATGTGTGAGTGAAAAGGCTCCTATTACCTTTACACTTTTGCAGCGTCCTGCCACTCCTACAGTTACCCAAACTACCCAATCTTTCTGTAGTAATGCCACCATAGCTTCCTTGCAACCGCAAGGTGCTAATATAGTATGGTATGCTACAGCTACCAGCACAACACCTCTAGCAAATACAACACCTTTGGTAGCGGGTAGTACTTACTATGTAGCTCAGAGAAATGGCAGTTGTGAAAGTCTCCGTGCAGCAGTGAATGTAGTCTATAGCAATACATTAAGCCTTACTGTACCAGCACCTTTAACCATTGCTTGCGATGATGCTAACATAGCAACAACTGTAGGCAATTGGCTCAACCAAGCTACAGTTACCGATACTTGTGGTACGGCTACCCTTACCCACAACTACACTGCGGTGAAACCGACGGATTGGTGTAACACTTCGATAGTAACTATTACCTTTGTAGGTAAAGACCCATTAGGCAACACCGTTACCAAAACAAGCACTATCAAAGTATTGCAAATTGATGCTGTAGACGATACGCATACGGGTATCATCAATGGAGCCAATGGTGCTAATGATGTGATTGATGTATTGCAAAATGATAGGGTAGAAGGTATGCAAGCTACTACAAGCAATGTACAGCTTACGATAGTAACTCCTGCTACTGGAGGAACCAATGTACCTGCACTTAATACCGCTACAGGTAAAATATCAGTCCCTGCAGGCACTAAATCGGGTACTTATACTATTCAGTACAAAATCTGTCTTACCGAAAATAGTATAACCGTTTGCGACACAGCCACCGCCACTATAAAAGTAGGCAGTACGCCAATTGTTGCCAAAACTGATACTTATACGATAACCAATGGTACTAGCACAACAACTACCACAGGTACGGTATTAGATAACGATAAACTTGGCACTAAAATTCCAACCACCACCGATGTGATTCTTACCGTAGTAACTACCACCACCGATGTAGTAGGAGCAACTAAAACGCCTACGCTCAACAACAATGGTACTGTTACGGTACCTTCGGGAACTAAATCGGGTACTTATGAGATAGTGTATAGCATCTGTGAGCGTTTGAACCCTGATAATTGTGCAACAGCCACAGCTACTGTAAAAGTAGGCAGTACGCCAATTGTTGCCAAAGCCGATACTTATACGATAACCAATGGTACTAGCACAACAACTACCACCGGTACGGTATTAGATAACGATAAACTCGGCACTAAAACGCCAACAACTACCGATGTGATTCTTACCGTAGTAACTACCACCACCGATGTAGTAGGAGCGACTAAAACGCCTACGCTCAACAACAATGGTACTGTTACGGTACCTTCGGGTACTAAATCGGGTACTTATGAGATAGTATACAGCATCTGTGAGCGTTTGAACCCTGATAACTGTGCAACAGCCACAGCTACTGTAAAAGTGTTTGTTCCTACTGTAGTAACGCCAACGACTATTGAAGCAGTGAACGATGGGGTAACTACGATTACAAGCACTGTAGGTGGCACTACACCAAGCGTTCTTACTAACGATAAACTCAATGGTGTACCAAATCCAAGTATCAGTTCTGTAACACTTACTTGGAATACAGCAACTCCTACGGGCTTCACCTTGAACCCTAATGGAACGATTACGGTAGCACCAAACACCCCTGTGGGTATCCATACGATAAGCTACACTATATGCGCCGTAGCAAGTCCTACGGTATGTAGCACCGCAAGTATTGTGGTAACAGTGAGTGGTACAACCACAAGCACCACCCCAGTATTGCCAATAGCAGTAGATGATCGTTCTACAACCACTATCAATACTCCAGTAGTGGTGAATGTATTGGGTAACGATATCCCTAATGGAGCAACAACTCCTAATGTGGTAGCCACCCCTGCTAACGGTACAGTAGTTGTGAATGTAGATGGTTCTATAGAATATCGTCCAAATACTAATTTTGAGGGCACTGATACCTTTGTGTATAAACTTTGCAACACCGATGGTTGTGCTTCAGCTACTGTTACTGTCTATGTAGTGAACAAGATAGTGCCGTACAATGGTATGTCGGTAAATGGCGATGGCAAAAACGATTATTTTCATATCGGTGGCATTGAGCGTTACCCTAACAATGTGGTACGTATCTATAACCGTTGGGGTGTGAAAGTATTCGAGACCGAAGGTTATGACAATGTTACCCGCGTATTTAGAGGCATCTCTAACGGACGTGTAACTATCGAACAAGCCGATAAGCTCCCACAAGGAACGTATTACTACGTGATAGAGTATTATGATAGTAATAACAACAAAGAATCTTTAGTTGGTTGGTTATACGTTAAGAAATAGCATTATATAAATAGAAGAACCTCAAAAAAGGCTGTTCAGCATTTCGCTGAACAGCCTTTTTTGCATAATATATTGTGTGGCTCACATTTCTGATGTAGCTCACATCTAATTTTTCTTCTCTTTTCTTTCGTTTTATTACCCTCAAAGCTACGTTTTTTTCTTCACTCTTAATTATTCAGTATCAATTTTTTATATACCCTTTGTATATCTATCTTCCAAGATTCGTTCAAGCTTCCTATAAGCTTCCTATAAGCTAAGCATACCCAATTTACCTCTCATCTTTTACCTTTTGACTGAATTCTCACTTCTGATATCCTTCGTTTTTCTTCGATAGCACTGAGTCTTTCCGAGCTTCCCCGGAAAGTCTAAAAAGTCCAACTACTTTACTCACTTGCCCATCGTGCTACGACCTCTGGCAAAGATGATTATTGGTATTTTTGATATTACTGGTGGTAAGTTAAAAAAGTTAGTTGCTAATTGTGAATTATGAATTATTTATTATCTTTGCACCATCAAATTTGTTATAAAAGATAAAAACAACAAAGCAACGATGGAATCATCACAAGATGAAATGTCCTTTTTAGACCATTTGGAAGCCTTGCGCTGGCACTTGATACGTGCTATTATAGCTGTTTTAGCAGTGGGTGTGGTAGCGTTTGTGTGCAAGGATTTTATTTTCCAAATCATCTTTGCTCCTAAGAATGGTGATTTCTTTACTTACAGAATGTTCTGTAAGATAGGTCATCTTTTTGGATTTGAAAGTGCTTTTTGTGCTGAACAATTGCCTTTTACAATTCAAAGCCGTACAATGGCAGGGCAGTTTTCAGCTCATATCTGGACGTCTATTTGGGCAGGAGTGATTCTCGCATTTCCTTATGTACTTTATGAAGTGTGGAAATTCATCAGTCCAGCACTTTATGAAAACGAGCGTAAGCTGGCTCGTGGCTTTATTCTCATTGCTTCTTTGCTGTTTTTTATAGGAGTTTTGTTTGGCTATTATCTCATTACTCCACTATCAGTGAATTTCTTAGGGTCTTATTCAGTAAGTCCCGAAGTGAGAAACCAAATAGATTTAAACTCTTATATTTCGGTAGTACGCTCGTCAGTCATTTCGTGTGGCATTATTTTTGAGCTACCTATTGTTGTTTATTTTCTTACCAAATTAGGAGTGATAACACCTGCTTTTATGCGAAAATATCGCCGGCACGCAGTCATTGTAGTGCTTATCATTGCAGCAATTATAACCCCTCCTGATGTAGTAAGCCAAATTATCGTGTCGATACCGATAATGCTCTTATACGAAATAAGTATTTTTATTTCAGCTTACGTTTTAAAAAAAGAACAAAACAAGGTAATTTAATATTTTTAATGGATTGTAATACCTACTTACAGCACCTACCCAACGTAAAAACGTTGAAACAGCTTTGCAAAGGCGAAGCCGTATTAGATTGGATTATTTGTGGTCACGAGTTTGAAGTTTATCACACCTACTACAAAGTAAATGAAGAAGAATATGAAGGCTATGAAGCCCAATGGGGGCACGGCTTTGAAGATGAAGACGGTTCGTCGCTGTCGTTTTATTTTATTGATAAAGCCTGCTTAATCGTTCCCTCTTCGAGCGCCGAAGATAGCAAAGGAGGCGATAATCACGACTTCGAGAAGCGTATCCCGAAGGTGTTCTTGCCGTACTATCGTAAAAACTTTTCAGAAAGTGATATTCCTTTCGTGATATACTCTTTAGATGGCGAAACGTGGCAATGTGTAGAGAACTTCCCTGTGGAAGAACATATCGATAAGTTTGAGTATATTTCTACTGACCCTATGAAATACAAAGAATGGGCAGTGGAATACTTGGGCGACGAAGGATTCTTGCAAGAAGTAATGAGCGAACAAACCATTACCGACCTTTACGAAGGGAAAGTGCTTACCGAAGAGATGGTGTACAGTATCGTAACCGAAGTGCACGATTGGGTAGATTTAGAAACAGAACTCAACGAAATGCCTTATCGCTTTTCGTTTTAAGATTATATGAAATTAGTAGTAAATAACATCATCAAAATATACAAAGGAAGAAAAGTAGTAAAAGGCGTTTCGCTGGAAGTAAACCAAGGTGAAATCGTAGGACTCTTGGGACCTAACGGAGCAGGAAAAACGACTTCCTTTTATATGATAGTGGGACTCATCAAGCCCAACGGTGGTACTATTTTTTTGGATAATACCGAAATCACCAGTTATCCGATGTACAAACGTGCTCAAAGCGGTATTGGGTATTTGGCACAAGAGGCTTCGGTATTTAGAAAGCTGAGTATTGAGGACAATATCAAAAGTGTCCTACAACTCACCAAACTTTCTAAGGCAGAACAACAACGCAAAACCGATGAGCTGATAGAAGAGTTTGGCTTAGGACATATTCGTAAAAATCGTGGAGACTTGCTTTCAGGGGGAGAACGTCGTCGTACAGAAATTGCACGAGCTTTGGCTACTAGTCCGAAGTTTATTTTGCTCGACGAGCCCTTTGCAGGGGTAGACCCTATAGCGGTGGAAGATATCCAACGCATTGTAGCACAGCTCAAAGACAAGAATATAGGTATTCTCATCACCGACCACAATGTACAGGAAACACTAGCCATTACCGACCGCACTTATTTGATGTTCGAGGGAGGAATCCTCAAATCAGGAGTGCCTGAAGAATTGGCAGCTGATGAGATGGTAAGAAAAGTATACCTTGGAAGAAACTTTGAATTGAGACGCAAGAAAATATTAGAAGATTAGCCAATTAACAATAAGAAGAAATAACTAAAAACTATAATATAATGAAAAATTTAGTAGACCGTTTTATTAAGTATATAAAAATAGACTCTCAGTCCAACCCTGAGAGCGAAACAACTCCTAGCACCAAAAAACAATGGAATATGGCAAACCTATTGGTAGAAGAATTGAAAGCTATTGGTTTGCAAGACGTAACTGTAGATGAAAACGCCTACGTGATGGCTACGTTGCCATCGAATGTAGATTACCCAGTGCCTACCATTGGTTTTATTTCTCACTTCGATACATCACCTGACTTCTCTGGTGAAAACGTAAATCCACAGTTTATAGAAAATTATGATGGGGGAGATATCGTCCTCAATAAAGAACAAAACATAGTGTTATCACCTTCTTATTTTGAGGATTTGTTGCTCTACAAAGGCAATACCATTATCACAACCGATGGTACTACCCTTTTAGGAGCTGACGATAAGGCTGGTATTGCTGAAATTGTAACCGCTATGGAATACCTCGTGCAACACCCTGAAATCAAACACGGCAAAATACGCGTAGGCTTTACCCCTGATGAGGAAATAGGACGTGGAGCGCATAAATTCGATGTGAAAAAATTCGCTGCCGACTGGGCTTATACAATGGACGGCGGACAAATAGGCGAACTTGAATATGAGAGTTTCAATGCAGCTGGGGCTAAAATTCACTTCAAAGGAAAGAACGTGCATCCTGGTACTGCCAAAAACAAAATGATAAACTCAATGCTCGTAGCTACTCAGTTTATCAATGCACTACCAGCCGATGAGATTCCAGCTCGCACCGAAGGTCGCGAAGGGTTCTACCACATTACCGATATTTCTGGAGATGTAGAAAATACGGTAGTACAGCTTATCATCCGCGACCACGACCGAGACCTTTTCAACAAACGCAAAGCCTTAGTACAGCAAATTGTAGACGATCTTAACAAGCAAATCCCTAATGTAGCAGTAGCTGAAATAAAAGACCAATACTACAATATGGGTGAAAAAATCAAACCTGTGATGCATATTGTAGAAGTAGCCGAACGCGCGATGAAAGAATTAAGTATTACTCCTATTACTAAACCTATCCGCGGTGGTACCGATGGTTCTCAACTTAGCTTTATGGGCTTGCCTTGCCCTAATATCTTTGCAGGCGGACATAATTTCCACGGTAAATACGAATTTGTACCCGTAGAAAACCTCGAAAAAGCTACCGAAGTGATTATTCGCATTGCTGAATTAGTAGCAAAAAAATAATATAATTAGCCAATTTATCAATTAGCCAATGTGTTAATTGACAAATTGGCTAATTTGCTAATTTTTCCATTAATAATTAACCATTAATCATTAAAAAAATGCCTACAATATCACATAGAGCGCAAATATTGCCTCAGTCACCTATTAGAAAACTGACCCCTTACGCTGAAAAAGCAGCTAAGGAAGGGAAGACTATTTATCACCTCAATATTGGTCAGCCTGACATTAAAACCCCTGAAATAGCCGTACAAGCAGTCAAAGATTTTACCCCTAAGGTATTGGAATATACAAAAAGTGAGGGAATTGATTCTCTTAGAGAAAAGGTGGTGGAATACTACAAAAAACACGATATTAAGGTAGAAAGTAGTGATATTATCATCACTTGTGGAGGTTCTGAAGCTCTTACCTATGTAATTGCTACTGTTGCTAATGCCGATGATGAAATTATCATTCCAGAACCTTACTATGCGAACTATATTAGCTTTTCAGAAGCCTTTGATGCAGTGTGTGTGCCTATTACGTCTTCTTTTGATGATAACTTTGCCTTACCTCCTATAGAAGAGTTTGAGAAAAAGATAACTCCTAGAACCAAAGCTTTTCTCATTTGTAACCCCGGAAATCCTACAGGCTATTTGTATTCTAAAGAAGAAATCTTGCAATTGGCAACAATAGCTAAAAAACACGATATTTTCCTTATTTTCGATGAGGTATACCGAGAGTTCGTGTATGATGGTGCTACCCATTATTCCATTATGCAAGTAGAAGGCATTGAACAAAATGCTATAATGATAGATTCGGTATCTAAACGTTTCAGTATGTGTGGAGCGCGCATCGGGTGGGTAGTCTCTAAGAATAAAGACGTGATGATGTCTGTTTTGAAGTTCGCTCAAGCACGCTTGTCTCCCCCTACTTATTCACAAATAGGAGCTGAGCGCGCTTTTGATGTACCCGAAACTTATTTTGAAGAGGTATTAAAGGAATATACTCAGCGTAGGAACGTGCTCATTGAAGAACTCCGAAAAGTAGAAGGCGTGCGTGTATCGATGCCTAAGGGGGCTTTCTATTGTATAGCCGAATTGCCTGTAGAAAATGCAGAAGACTTCTGTATATGGCTTTTAGGCCATTTTTCAGTAAATAACGAAACGGTAATGTTAGCTCCTGCCGAAGGTTTTTATGCTACCGAAGGTTTAGGGCGCAACCAAGTGCGTATAGCTTATGTGCTCGAGAAGGAGAAGATAGTAAAAGCTATTCACATATTAGGTGAAGCTCTAAAGGAATACAACAAACATTAAGATTTAATGAAGATTTTATAAAACTAACTTTTAACACCTATTTTCTAATTCCTAATAAACTAAACAGTTATATTTTTTAGTGTTAAAAAAATATATAAAATTATTGCTGTATCAAAAATATTTTGTACTTTTGAGGCGGAAAATTAAAAACAGACAATGTCAGTAAAAAAAATAGCAGTATTAACATCAGGAGGAGACGCTCCTGGTATGAACGCCGCCATTCGTTCAGTGGTGCGTACTTGTGCATATCACAACATCGAAGTGGTAGGTGTATATCGTGGCTATCAGGGAATGATAGAAGGCGATTTTGAAGAAATGAACGCACGTAGCGTTCGAGATATTATCAATAGAGGAGGTACTATCTTGAAATCAGCCCGCTCTAAAGATTTTAAAACTCCTGAAGGGCGCAAGGCAGCTTATGAAAAATTAAAAGCTGCAGGAGTAGATTCTTTGGTAGTAATAGGAGGTGATGGCTCTTTCACAGGGGCACTCTTGTTCAACAAAGAATTTGGTTTCCCCGTAATGGGAATCCCTGGTACTATCGATAACGATATCTATGGTACTGATTTTACTTTGGGATATGATACCGCTCTCAACACTGTAATTGAGGCTATCGACAAGATTAGAGATACCGCAAGCTCCCACAACCGCTTGTTTTTCATAGAAGTAATGGGGCGTGATGCAGGACACATCGCCTTGAACTCTGGAGTAGGGGCAGGTGCTGAAGAAATCTTGATTCCAGAAGAGAATATAGGACTTAAAAAGCTACTTGAATCTTTGGAAAAAAGTCGTAGGACTGGTAAAACTTCCAGCTTGGTAGTGGTTGCTGAAGGCGATAAAATAGGTAAAAACGTATTCGAACTTAAAGAATATGTAGAACAACACCACCCCGATTACGATGTGCGTGTATCAGTATTAGGACATATGCAACGTGGAGGTGCTCCTTCTTGCTTCGACCGCGTATTGGCAAGCCGTATGGGGGTAAAAGCAGTAGAATCACTCCTTGAAGGGAAATCTAACTATATGGTGGGTACTCGCAACAACAAAATGGAACTCACTCCGCTTGAAAAAGCTATCAAAGGCAGTTCTAAAATAGATACAGAACTCCTCCGTGTAGCCGAAATAATGGCAACTTAGTAACGTAACAAACTTAAAATTAAATAACGAATAAATTAAATTAAAAGAGAATTATGTCAGTAAAAATTGGAATTAACGGTTTCGGACGTATTGGACGTCTCGTATTCCGTGCTGCTTATGAAAGAGCCGACGTAGAAATCGTTGGTATTAACGACCTTTTGGATGTAAATTACATCGCTTATCTTTTGAAATACGATTCAGTTCACGGAACTTTTAAAGGTGATGTGAAAGTAGAAAATGGTCACTTAGTAGTAGATGGCAAAAAAGTGCGTATCACTGCTGAAAAAGACCCTAACAACCTTAAATGGAACGAAGTACACGCCGATGTAGTTGCTGAATGTACTGGTATCTTTACTACCTTAGAAAAAGCACAAGCTCACATCAATGCTGGGGCTAAAAAAGTAGTTATTTCTGCTCCATCAGCTGATGCTCCTATGTTTGTAATGGGTGTGAACCACAAATCAGTAAAACCTACTGATACTATCGTGTCTAACGCTTCTTGTACTACCAACTGTTTATCTCCTGTTGCTAAAGTATTGAATGATAACTTTGGTATTGAAGAAGCCTTAATGACTACAGTTCACGCTACAACAGCTACACAATTAACTGTAGACGGTCCTTCTAAAAAAGACTGGAGAGGTGGACGTTCAGCACTTTGCAACATTATCCCTTCTACTACTGGTGCTGCTAAGGCTGTAGGTAAAGTAATCCCTGAATTGAATGGTAAACTTACTGGTATGGCATTCCGTGTGCCTACTGCTGATGTTTCAGTAGTAGATGTTACCGTTCGTACTAAAAAGGCAACTACCTTAGAAGAAATCAATGCTGCTATGAAAAAAGCATCAGAAGGTGAATTGAAAGGTATCCTTGGCTACACTGAAGACCTTGTAGTTTCTCAAGATTTTGTAGGTTGCAAACTTACTTCTATTTACGATGCTAAAGCTGGTATCGGTTTGAGTGCTAACTTCTTCAAAGTAGTTTCTTGGTACGATAACGAGACTGGTTATTCAAACAAATTGGTAGATTTAGCACAACACATTGCTAAATTGTAATTCATAAAGAAAAAAGGTGAGTTGCCTATGGAGGCATACTCACCTTTTTTAATAGTAAACAACTTAATAAAACCGAAACGATATGATTTTAATTGTAGACAGTGGAGCTACTAAGGCGGATTGGACAGCCTTAAATAGCAAAGGTGAAAAAATATTTTTTACTCAAACTTTAGGGTTAAATCCTGAAGTTCTTACAGAAGAAATTCTCGTAGAGCGTATTACCACCAATTATCAATTGTTTGAGAACAGAAATTCAGTATCAGAAATTTATTTCTATGGTGCTGGTTGTGGTACTGAACGCATTCGTTACTTTGTAGAACGCAGTTTGGCAACTATCTTCAAAAACGCTAAAATAGATGTGAAAGAAGATACTTATGCAGCTGTGTTTGCCACTACAGCTCCCACCGATAAAGCTATCGTATGTATCTTAGGTACAGGTGCTAACTGCTCTTATTGGAATGGTAAAGAATTATACCAAGCAGTAGATTCATTAGGCTATATTTTGATGGACGAATCAAGTGGGAACTTTTATGGTAAACGATTGATTATCGACTATTACTTCAAGAAAATGCCATCAGACCTTGTACAAAAATTTGAAAACCAATATGAATTGGGCTCAGATGTGATTAAAAATCATTTGTACAAGATGCCAAATCCTAACAGTTACTTGGCTACTTTTGCGAAATTCGTAGTAGAAAATAAGAATCACGAATATTGCCGTGAGATGGTGAGAAAAGGTATGCAACTATTTGTAGACCACTGGATTTCTCAGTATGAAGACCGTTACGAAGTGCCTATCAACTTTGTAGGTAGTATTGCTTTCTTCCTCCAAGATATTTTGGAAGAAATATTGACAGAAAACAACCTTAAATTGGGTACAGTGCTAAGAAAACCAATTGATGGTTTGGTTGCTTTCCACGTAAACAAATTCTTTTAATAACGAATAAAAGATAAAATAAAAAAGACACTCACTATTGTGGGTGTCTTTTTTATTTTAGAACAGTCCGTAGAGGAGAGCATCTATTTTATTGATGATTTCACCTAAATCTTCAGGGTTGTTTACGAAATCAATGTTGTCTACTTCTATAATGAGTAGTTTCCCCTTGTCGTAACTTTTTATCCACTGTTCGTATCGCTGGTTGAGGCGGTTGAGATAGTCTATTGAGATTGTATTTTCGTAATCTCGACCGCGCTTTTGTATTTGGTTTACTAAGTTGGGTACTGAGCTTCTGAGGTAAATCAGTAGGTCTGGTGGGAGAACAAGGCGCTCCATCAGAGCGAATAGTGACTTGTAATTATCGAAATCACGAGAGCTCATCAGTCCCATTTCGTGTAAGTTAGGAGCAAAGATGTGAGCATCTTCGTAAATAGTGCGGTCTTGAATGATGTTATTTCCTTTCTCTCTAAAATCCAAAATCTGTCGGAAGCGACTGTTTAGAAAGTATATTTGTAAATTAAAACTCCAGCGCTCCATTTGGTGATAAAAATCATCTAAATAAGGGTTATCTACCACATCTTCGAAATGGGCTTCCCATTGGTAGTGTTTGGCTAATAGAGAGGTAAGGGTAGTTTTTCCAGCTCCTATATTTCCTGCAATTGCTATGTGCATTTTTAATTAGTTTTTTCAGCTTCTTCACGTAGACATTTAATCATAGAGGTGTTCTTGATTTCTTGTATTACGAAAGAGCTTTGAATGTTAGAGATAATTTCTAATTTAGATATTTTGTGTACTACAAATCTCTGATAATCCTCCATATCGTTGAGCATAACTTTTAGCAGAAAGTCATAGCCTCCTGCCATATACGAGGCTTCTAACACTTCATCTAAAGTGCTTATATATTTTTCGAACTCATTAAATAATTCGGCACTATGCTTAAGAAGTTTTACTTGACAATAAGCTACCAATTTTTTTCCGAGAGCTTTAGGATTGGCTACCGCTACATATCTTTGAATTATTCCTAGTGATTCTAATCGTTTGATACGTTCGTGAACTGGAGTGATTGACAGGCTTACTTTCTCGGATAATTTTTTAATAGATTGTTTGCTATCTTGTTGTAATTCATCTAAAAGTGCTAAATCAATACGGTCTAATGCATACATACTTTTATAAATTTATTGGGGGTAAAATTAGAAAATATTTTTGATATAGCAGGGAAAAAGACAAAATATTTTTTCTGTTGTTTTATAAAAGGCTCATAATCATTATTATTTTTAGATGAATAATTAGGTTGTAAAAGACTAAAACTATAGAAATATTTTCTGAGTAAAGCATATTTTACAGAATAGGTTAATTCTAATAATAGTTTGTATTGTCTTTAAATTGATTATCAATTTAATCAACTTTGCCAAAGTGTGTGTCGCAAAAAGAACACATTAGAGTTTTTTTTCGGAGAGACTCAGCACTATCGGAGGAAAACGAAGAATATCAAAAGATGATTAGAGGGGTTTTTGATGAAAAAAGGGTGTAAGGAGGGTGGGGTTAGCTTATAGAGAGCTTATAGGAAGCTTATACGAATCTTGGACGATTGGTATAGAAAGGGTATATAAGTAGTTGATTTATACTGTAATATAGCAAGGCTAAAAGTGCTAAAAACGAGGTTTCGAGGCGAAAGTAATAGAAAGATAAAATGAGAATAGAGCGATGGTTTGGTAATTGCCGACAACTCTAATGAGGGCGAATTGTAACGATGAAAATATAAGATTTTACATTTAATTTTGCTCATTTCGTTTAATTATTGTAGCTTTGCCACTGCTATTAAAACAATATTACATTTAAGATGAACGAAATAGACTATAAATTTGTACATAAAGATTTTAGAATCAATGGATTTCCTATAGATAGAGAACGACTTATTATCTTGGCGGTAGCCTACGTGAAAGATGGTTTGCCTTACCGTAAATCGGTGGGGAGGTTTCTTTTGGATTGGCTTGACGACAGGGATTATATAGAAGCGACAACCTCTGGCTCTACTGGCATTCCTAAGCAAATTCACCTTAAGAAGCAAGGTATGGTTAATTCGGCTTTGGCTACGGGTGAATACCTTAATCTTTCACCTAAGAATCGTGCTTTGTTGTGTTTGCCAGCTGACTTTATTGCAGGTAAGATGATGCTTATTCGTGCCATTATTTTAGGTTTACACCTTGATATCATTCGCCCTTCGTCTATGCCTTTATCGCTTACCAGTAAGGATTATGATTTTTGTGCAATGATACCTTTGCAAGCGGCGAAATCTCTTACTGATTTGCCTCGTGTGAAGAAGGTAATATTAGGAGGAGCTTCTATTGATGGAGAATTAGAAGCTAAATTACAGAATATTCCCACAGAAGTGTATTCGTCTTACGGAATGACTGAAACTATTTCGCATATTGCGATGCGCAGGGTAAATCACACGATGGATCACGAAACTACCTATAAAGCAATGCCTAATGTTACGTTTACCCAAGACGACCGCAATTGTTTGGTAATAAATGCACCTTTGATTGCCGACCACCCTGTGATTACTAATGATATTGTAAATCTCATATCGCATAGCGAATTTGAGTGGTTAGGGCGTTTTGACAATATTATCAATTCGGGAGGCTTTAAAGTCTTTCCAGAAAGTGTAGAGCACAAGATTAAGAAGTACATCAAAGGTGATTACTTTATTACTAAAGAACCTGATGATGAGTTAGGGCAACGAGCAGTGCTTTACGTACAGGGTGAGGAGAAGGATTACCCTACTTTGGCACACGATATTTATATGGATAAAGATATACTGAAATACGAAGTGCCTCGCCAAATCTATTTCGTTCCTAAGTTTGTGTATACCGATAATCAAAAGCTAAGAAGGGACGAAACGGTTAAGAAATACAAGAATTAAGATGAAACTCAAGAGATTTATCCCTTATATATTGCCTTATAAGAAACAGGCAATACTGAACATATTTTTCAATATTCTTTATTCACTCTTTAGTGCACTTTCGTTTGTGGCACTTATCCCGATGCTTGATGTACTTTTTGGCAAAGCGCAAACAGTAGCTGAAGCTCCTGTATATTCGGGTAATTTGTTGGATTTAGGGAGTTATGGTAAAGCCTACTTAAACTACAAAGTAGGAATTCTTGCGGGAGAAAATACTATTTGGGCTCTTGGAATAGTGATTGCTTTGGTAATTTCACTCTTCTTGCTGAAGAATATGTTTAGCTATTTAGCTTCTTTTTTCATCACTTACCTTCGCAATGGTGTATTACGCGATTTGCGTGATGCACTTTACAAAAAAGTTGTAAGCCAACCAATAGCATTTTTCTCAGAACAACGCAAAGGCGATATTATGTCGCGTATGGTAGGTGATGTAAACGAAGTACAATACTCATTGCTCTCGGGATTGGAGGCTTTTGTGAGAGAACCTCTTACTATTCTCTTTTCTATTTTGGTGATGCTAGGTATTAGCGTGAAACTCACAGTATTTACCTTTGTATTTATTCCTATTGCAGCGGCAGTAATTTCGAGGATAGGCAAATCACTAAAAAAGAATTCAATAGCTTTACAACAAGAACAGGGACGATTTCTTTCGCTCATAGAAGAGACTATAGGGGGATTACGCATTATAAAGGCATTTAATGCTGAGGGTATTTTCTCTAAGAAATTTAAGGAATCTAGTAATACTTTTAACCGATTGAGCAATAAGGTAATGAATCGTCAGAACTTAGGATCGCCAATGAGTGAGTTTCTCGGTATCCTGATGATTGCTATTTTGCTGTGGTTTGGAGGCTCGTTAGTGTTGGTAGATAAAACATTAGAGGGCACTCAATTCATTGCCTTTATGGGATTGGCGTACAATATTCTCACCCCCGCAAAGGCTATCAGTAAGGCATCATACGATATGCGAAAAGGGAATGCAGCAGCCGAACGTATTTTGGAAATTCTTGATTACGAGAATCCTATTAAAGAGTGTAAAAATCCTGTTGTAATTTCTGATTTTACCACTGCTGTAGCTCTGAAAGATATTACTTTTGCGTATGCTGAACTGCCCGTACTCACTCATTTTTCTTTGGAAATACCTAAAGGGAAGACAATTGCCTTAGTAGGACAATCGGGGAGTGGCAAGAGTACTATTGCGAATCTTATTACTCGTTTTTACGATGTAAATCAGGGAGAGGTACTTATCGATGGGGTGAATGTAAAAGATATGCAAACTGCCTCCTTGCGAAAGCTCATAGGGGTGGTATCGCAGGATTCTATTCTTTTTAATGATACGGTAAAGAACAATCTGCTGATAGGAAAGCCCGATGCTACTGATGAAGAACTAGTGACAGCGGCTAAAATAGCCAATGCTTATGAATTTATAAAAGACCTTCCCAAGGGTTTCGATACCAACATAGGCGATGCAGGTAGTAAACTGAGTGGCGGACAAAAACAACGTCTTAGTATTGCTCGTGCAGTGCTGAAAAACCCACCTATAATGGTACTCGATGAGGCAACTTCGGCACTTGATACAGAAAGCGAGCGTTTGGTACAGAATGCCTTAGAAAATATGATGAAGAATCGCACCTCGGTAGTGATTGCACATCGCCTTTCAACAATCCAAAATGCTGACCAAATAGTAGTAATGCAAAAAGGGCAAATAGTAGAGCAGGGTACCCATACTGAACTGATACAAAAGAACGGTATGTATAAAAAGTTAGTGGAAATGCAATCGTTTGAGCAATAAGCTTAGGGTATAGGTGCGAGTCGCACGGTCAGATAAACAAAAGACGAACAAAAGACGAACAAAAGACGAACAAAAGACGAACAAAAGACGAACAAAAGACGAACAATGAACGAACAATGAACGAACAATGAACGAACAATGAACGAACAATGAACGAACAATGAACGAACAATGAACGAACAATGAACGAACAATGAACGAACCTAAACCGAAGAAAAGGCGGATAATAAAACAACTACAAACAGATATTTATACTTACATATTTAGAACTTTAGCAAGAAGAGAAGAGTGTTTTTACTTTTTTCGTACCTTTGCCCAAATTATAAATTATAAACGAACAAAAACTAATGAAGAATTTTATAGAAGAATTGCGTTGGCGCGGTATGATTCAGGATATAATGCCTGAAACTGAACAACATCTTATGGAAGGATTACGCGCCGCTTATGTGGGGTTTGACCCTACAGCCGACTCACTGCATATCGGTCATTTAGTGGGCGTAATGATATTGCGCCACTTCCAAAATTGCGGTCATAAACCCTATGCACTTGTAGGGGGGGCAACAGGAATGATAGGCGACCCTTCAGGTAAATCGGCTGAACGCAATTTGCTTACCGAAGAAGTATTAGCACATAATATAGAGGGTATTAAAAAACAATTGGCAAAATTTCTTGATTTTGAAAGCACTGCGCCTAATCGCGCTGAACTCGTGAATAACTACGATTGGATGAAAGAGTTCTCATTCCTTTCATTCATTCGCGATATTGGTAAGCACATCACCGTAAACTATATGATGGCTAAGGATTCGGTAAAAAAACGCTTCGACCCTAATGAAAATACTGATGGAATGTCGTTTACTGAGTTCTCATACCAACTTTTGCAAGGTTACGACTTTTTGCATCTCTATCGCGAGAAAAACCTCACTTTACAAATAGGAGGCTCTGACCAATGGGGAAATATCACTACGGGTACTGAACTTATTCGCCGTATTGCAGGCGGAAAGGCGTATGCCCTTACTTGCCCGCTGATTACCAAAGCCGATGGCACTAAATTTGGTAAAAGTGAAGGTGGTAATGTGTGGCTTGATCCTGAGAAAACCTCGCCTTACAAGTTCTTCCAATATTGGATTAATACTTCCGATGCCGATGCCGAACGCTATATTAAAATCTTTACAATGCTCAGCAAAGAGGAAATCAATGCTCTCATCGCACAGCACACCGAGGCACCTCACTTGCGCATATTGCAAAACAAATTGGCAGAAGAACTCACCTTATTAGTACACGGACGCGAAGAGCTTGAGAAAGCTAAAAAAGCATCACAAATCCTCTTTGGTAACTCTACTTCTACCGATTTGCGCACTTTAGACGAAAAAACTTTCTTAGAAGTGTTTGACGGCGTACCTCAAGCCGAAGTAAGTGTCGCCGATATTACTGGTGGACTTGATATGATTGCCATTCTTTCAGCAAAAACAGGTTTTATCAATTCTAATTCCGAAGCACGTCGTGCCTTGAAAGAGAACTCTATTTCCGTAAATAAAGAGAAAGTAGGTGAAGACTACCAAATAGGGGAAAAAGATCTTGTAGATGGGAAATTTATCTTATTACAACGCGGAAAGAAAAACTACTTTATAGTGAAGAAAGTGTAGTTCTCTATAATATTCAACTTTGCCAAGGGAGCGAGCCGTGCAGGCAGAAAAACTTTGGCAAAGTTTTTAACTTCTAGCTCTTAACGATGAAACTCCTCTTACCCTTCATTTTATGCTTCTTACTTACAGCTTGTAAAACAGTAGATATGACGGTGCTAAATGATGTGCCCTTTTTGGTGTACCAACAACAAAAGGCAGTAGTAAAAAAGCTTTCGGTTGCATTTTTAAAAAATAGATACAAATAGACAATCAATGAAAGTAAGCACCCAAGAAAAGAAACACCCTAATCTTCTTCTATTATATGTACCCCAAAGAGATTACTAAAAATCTCTTTTACTTTTATAAAATCACTTTGTCGTACGGCTAAATGTAGCACACAGTTTTCAGTGAGCAGTTGATGAGTGATGGTGAGGTCTTGCTCTTTTACTACCCGCATTACTTTGTTCATCAGTGGATATTCAAAACTGATGATGAGTTCCTCGGTAATGAGCTTTTCTACAATTTCTACTTCTTGCAAGGTGAGTTGGGCAGTAGTTTTGTAAGCCTGCACCAATCCGCCTACCCCTAATTTAATCCCTCCGAAATAGCGCACTACTACCACCAGTACGTTAGTAAGCTCAAACGACTGTATTTGCCCATAAATAGGAATCCCTGCTGTATTGTTAGGTTCACCGTCGTCGTTAGTGCGATAACGCTGGGTAGTGCCATATCCCAATTGCCACGCATAACACCAATGCCGTGCCGAGAAATGTGCTTTCTTCACAGCTTCGAGATGCACCTTTATCTCCTCTTCAGAAGTAATCGGGAAAGCATAGCCTAAAAACTTACTGCTTTTCTCCTTAAAAATCACCTCTTCTACCGAGGTTGCTATGGTTTTGTAGGTATCCAAATCAGCTAATTATTGAAAGGTATATTTCACTGAAAGTCCTGTGCGAATAGTCGTCATTGGGAAGGCAGTTGAGATAGCCGATTTAGAGAAATTGTATTGGAAATAATACGATGCCAAAAGATTACGAGTAAGAGCATATTCGGCAGTAAGGTTACCCAACCACGAGGTTTGTCCTGCCGTTACTTGGTTGTTGAATATTTCCATATTGCGTATTACCGTAAACTCATTGAGGTAGGAAAGAGTGCCTTTTAGTACCAAATCGCTCTTCAAGGTAGTGAGATTACCATTTACTCGGGTAACAAAGCGCAAATCTTTAAATCGGTATCCTACCCCGAATTTGTATTCGCGTTTGAGAATCTCAGTTAGGTAATCATTATCTAAGCTGATAGAAATAGTACGGTCTCGGTTGAATTCTGCCAAGAAGCTCATAGAGTTTTTGAATTCCATATCTGCCCTAATAAGCGGATTGAACTGCTCAGCGAGAGTAACAGTAGAATAGAGTTTCTCATTGAGAAAATCGCCTGCTACGTTCGTTTTATTAGGGTTAGCCGGTTCATATTCTAAATTAGTGCGGAACTCACTAAGCGAGTAGCTAGCACGATAACCGTGTGCCAATGAGAAACGACGGAAAGTATTCTTTATAAACTCTACACGCATTAGTCCGGTATAGCGTATATTCCATTCAGGGATAGGAATATTCTTGAAAGCATCAAGCGATACGCCACTAGCACTACTTCCTGAATAGGCTGCAAAGAAAGCAGGTATCATCACTGCTTGGCTCTTTTTGCTATAACCTATAGGGTAACCTTCTGCATCTACGCTACCTGGATTCAAACCGCGCGCCTCAGCCAAACGACGTGCTACGGTAAGTCGGTTTTCTTTGAAACGTTCAAAGGCTTCCGACTTGTATTCATCAATCTTATTAAAGGTAGTAGCTATCAAGTTGGTAGAGATATTGAAGCTACCTACTTGGTTACCTACTAATGGATTATAAACAAAGTTGCGCACTTCAAAGGTTTCAGTATAGTTCTCGGTATACTGACGATTAGCCTTTAAGTTGATTTGCAAATCAGGGATAGGTTGCAAATTAGCCGTAAGCAATAGTTGTCTTTCTTGTGATTTGATGTATTGGTCGTTGAAATCAGGAAACTCAGTAAGGTAACCGCGTTTTGCCATCTCGTAACGCAAGTCAGTTTGATCGCCAAACATAAAGCCTGCCGATGGTTTAAAGGTACCTAAGAAGCCCACTTGTTGCGTATATCCTGGTATGGTGCGAGCATTGGTAACTGAGTAGTTCACTCCTACTGTTTTGAGCATTGTCAAGAAAGTTTTAGCTACACTGGCTTTTTCTCCTCTTGGAGTAGCTTTTACGCCTAAGTAACGATACAGCTGGTCGAAAGTAAGGTTTGCTGTAAAGTTATGCGTATTGCCGTTTTGCAAGGTGTTTACTTCTTGGCGTGCCAATTGTAAGAGAGTTTGTGAACCGCGCTGATAGTCGAAATCACCAGAATAAGTATAGTTAGCTTTCATAAATTCAAAGAAAGGGAACTTACTAAAAGGTAAATCGTAGTTCACTTGGAACTTCGAGAAGAAGTGGTCTGGAGTTCCTAAATCCCAGAAATCTGACCAAAGTGATACTTCTTTATTAATGCCTGATATATCGCCATTGCCATCGTACACATAGTAGTTGCGAATGATACTGTTATTAGTAGCATTAAAGTTTAATCGCAATGATTTAGTCAAATTGTAGTTAATAGCGTATTGGTGATTCATCTGGTAATTGCGCTGTTGTAGCTCAGGGAGTGCTTTTTGCTGATTTGCATTCACACCATCAAAATGTACATCGCGGAACAATTGCTTGGTGAAAGAACGATTGATATCACTAGTAAACATAATGCTGGTAGGCAGAATGTTTAAGTTTACATCTGCTAACCATTGCCAATAGCGCTTATTAGCAAACTTACTACTTTTCTTGAAAGGCTCTACGGCAGTAGGTTTGAAAGTATAGTTGTACATAAAGCCTGCGCGCACTTGTTGTTCATCTTCGTAACGCAACTCGTAATCGCGGTGGTTCTTCTCGTTGTAAGCATAGTTAAAAGTAAAGTTCTCTATGTTGTAAATACGGTTTTTCTGTCCTTCGCCTAAGTTTTTCTTCACCCCGATGAGGTTAATACCGCGTCTTAGTGTATAATCTTCTGCTTGTTCTTTAATAATTTCTCGCTCGCGTGCGTTTTGTGCTACGTCCAATCGGTCTTCTAATTTGATGTCTTGATATACGGGGTCGTACTCTGGGGTCGAGAGTTTCTGCGAGTGATTCAAACCTACCGGTATTTGCATATTCCACTTAGGAGGGAGCAGTTTCCCCGCATTGATGTTCATCATTACATCGTATTCGCGGGTACTTTCTAAGGCGCGCTGATTAGGAGCTTGGTCTACCGCTCCAAAACCTACGGTATGCATACGTCCTGTAGCCGAGATGTTCATTAGTTCAGAGGCATTCGCATCAAGAGAGCCTACGGCTGCCCAACCGCCGTGGTTTTCCAATTCGGCTACACGCAATTCGTTGAACCAATATTCCCCACTCAGTCCATTACTGCCCGAAACGTTTTTCACCCCTATCATTACGGCTCTTACACTACCGAGCGATGGATTCCCTTTGATTACATAACGGTTTTGTCCCGCTACGTGTGGTGCACTCTCAGGTACTACATTGTAGTTTGCATCGTAGTATACCGCATCACTCATTGTTTGGTTGCGTATGCTGATAGCTTTTAACTTGGTGAGCACGTCCATTGGGATAACCAATTGGTTGTTTTGTGGCCATATCAGTTGCTCTGTCGAAGCACCCGCAGGCGTTACCTGTAAGGGTACTTCCACTTGGTAATAGTTGTCGTTAAAGTCAGTACCTACCCGCAAGAAAGCCACTGCCTGATTATCGCTCAGCGGTTTGTTCTTATAGGCTTCAGCGTGTACAAACATCTTTATATACTTGTATTGTCGAAGGTCAAAGCGCATTGCCTTGTATACCGCCCTACTATCGTTGTTTTCAAGGTTATCCACTATGTAAGATAAAGCCTGCTCGTTTTGTTCTACCAAGGTGTTGTTGGTATTAATACGCTCACGGCGTACCCCTGGTGGCATACGGTAAGGGATAGGCTGACGGGTTTCGTTCTCAATTAAGTTTACTGAATTGATTTCTACTTTGGTGCCGTCATCACTTGGGTCGTCCTTATCAGTGCTGAGGGTATAGTTGTAATAACGCCAATCACCGCGAATGAGGTCAAGTGTACCAAAGCGTAATAGCATTTCTTGAGGGAAGCCTGTAAGGTACATACGCATATGGGTCATCGAGTTGATGATATCCATCTTGTCGTTGTTGTTCAATGGATATTGGAACCCTTCTCGCCACATCTCACCGCTGGCAATCGGTATTTTAAACTGTATCCAGCGGGCACTTACTTGTTGCCCGTTAGGTGCTTCTACCGATACCACGCGAATATCATTCACATAAGGGTCAGCAGTGGTGATATTAGGTTTAATACGCACTCTGTATTCAAGGTAGTTGTTGGCGGTGTTCATTGTATAATCACCGTTGATATCTTCATAATCAGGAATTGTGGTCGAACCTCTGTTCGTATTAGTCACTGCCACAGGCGAGTTACCTTGGGTACCATTGTAGTTGTAATAACGGTTTAAGATACCACCACTACGCGCCAAAAAGTATTCGTAGTTATCCATCGCAGGGTCGTTAGGTGAGGTAGCTACGTTATTGTTGTATATTCTCGATTCTTCGGTGTCGTTGAGTCCATCTAATCCTATATCTTGCGAGGCACGGTTAGATGAGTTGTCATCAAAAGCATATATCAGCGATTGTGCCGCAGGTACTTTACCCCAAGACGAGGTATTAACACTTGAGGTAGAAGAAAGTCCTGGTAAGCCGTTTTCATACTGTTTCCTACCGTCTTTAAGTACGTCTTCTGATATATTTCCTAAGTTGAACACCAATTCTCCATCACCACTGTATTCACCTGAATAATAAGGATCCATCACCCAGAACTGCAAGAACTCTATGTTACTTTCTTGAAAATCCGAATAGCTCATACCGCGCATAATCCCTGCCCATTTGTCGTTTTGGGTACGAGAAGCAAAACTTGGGTCGTTGTTATAAGGACCTTTTACATTAGGGTAATAAGCTAAGTCTAAGGTAGTTTGTACTAACGATTGTCCTTGGGCTAATTGCTGTTGTGGGAAGATTTCTTCTATAAAAATGCGACGTGTACTATTCTTAGAGATTTCGCTACTGCTTATCTCCGAAGGCTTTTGGTTTGAATAGAACACAGGGTCTATGGTATACCACGATAGTTTAGCACGCCCATAACCATTGCGTAAGTTATTGGGGTCATCAGGCCCATTACCGTATAGGGTGCGCGAAGCTGTACCACTGCCTTGTCCAAATTCCAAAGGCGTGCTTGCCAATTTCCACGCAAGGGGCGAACGCATATCAATAGTGGCTTGCGCTGCCTCAAAGTCGTCTAAGTACACGGTAGTTTCTCCGTCAAAATCATCTGCCTTAGGGGTACCGGCTCTTAGGTAAGCAAATTCACCTCGTATAGATAGATTCGACGGCGCATCGCTCTTAATCGTAGGAATACGGTTTACCCACCGAGTGAGGAAAGGTAGCTCAGTAGAGTAAGTTCCTCCAAAACCGAAGATAGTATTGTTTACGGCTTCTTGTCCGTAGCTGGTCTTTTGGGTATAAGGTCGTTCGCGTAGGTTCACGATAGACCCCCCAATGATAAATTTATCGTTGAATTTGTGTTCCACATTCACGCCCATAAAGCGGGTGGTTTGTCCACCGAAAATCAGGTTGTTTTCTACTGAAACCTGTATAGGCAAGTTGCTGGCTTCAAGACTCGGATTGATAATCTCCACAATTCCTGATTGATAGTCTACTAAATAGTCTAACCCTTCTACCAGTATACGCCCACCTGCAATCACGGTTACTGAACCACGAGGCACATTGAAAGCCCCTAACGAAATTCCCCTTCTTCCCGATGACTTATAGCGTCCTTTCATTTGGAACTTATTCTTATCACCGTCCATCTGGGCTTGGGTTTTCGTATTTTTGTATAATGAAGTATAAACGTATTTTCGTTGGTTGTCATTATAAGTTGCAGGGTCGTCGTAATTTGCACCACCACCTAAGGTGTTGTAGAGGTATTCACCAAAAGGCTCTACTTTGGTAAAGAATATTTTTCCGTATTGTTCGTCTACGGTAATGCCCGGAACAAAATCAAAGAACCCGTCACCACCTGGCTGAGGGTCGTTGTATTTGTTGAGGCGGTCGAAGTTGAAGAGATTTAACAAAATGCGGTCTTCCAATCCGGTAGGCCAACCGTTATTGTTTACTTTTTCGATATAGTTAATAGGGGAGGGGTTGGAGTAGAAGATATTCATACGGAAATCTTCTGGTGAAAGCTGTGCTGAACCTACTGAATACACGTTCTTCATCATCAAATCCCAAATAGGGTCTTTCACATTCAGGCGGTTACTTTTAAGCATCTTCAACACCAAAAGGTTGTTGGTAATCGCATTGTTACCACCTCCGTAGAACTGATTGGTAGTTGCCGAGATACCGTCGTTGGCAAACTCACCCACTTGATACACTTGGCTACCGTAGGTATATTGATAAGCCACCGCCAATACCTCATCGCTACTAAGGGCTGTGTTCAGCGATATATAACCGAGTTTGGTATCTACTTTATAGTCCACTCCCTCTTCAAGTTTACGAGCGTTCTCTATAACAGCGTAGTCGTAACCCTGACTCACATAGGAGCTGTTCGTGCCAAAACCTTGTTGTACCGTAGCCACATCCCGAATAGCGCTGGTAAGTACTGAATTTGGCGTGCCCAAACGTGTAGGGTCGTATTTGTTAGCCCCATTGGCAGGCATATTATTGGTAGTAGCATTAAAGAAGCTAGCTCCTGCTTTATTTCCCAAACGCGTATTCTCCATTTTGGGTTCACCTAAGTCCTGTACAGCCAAGATATTGCGGATATTCCCCATACGGCTATTGCGGTTGGTTACCCACACCTCCAAACGGGTAATTTGCACTTTACTATTGATAAATGGGTAGTTTTCTAAAGCGCGGTCGTAGTTATCACGGAAGAACTGTGCCAGGAAGTAGTTGCGGTTTTCGTCGTAGTCAAGAGCCGAAAATTCAAACTCTGTAATAGTACCACTGCCTTGGGCACTTACGGTCTTGCGCTCCGATTTCTGTTCAGAGAAAACACCCGTGACAGTAGTACGCCCAAATTTAAGTTCTGTCTTCACCCCAAAAAGGCTCTGCGAACCTGTGATGAGTGAGTTAGACATCGGCATTGAGATATTACCCAATTCTATTTTTTGTACGATATCGTCTTCATCAGGGGTATATTCTAATTTAAATACATTTTGGAAATCAAAAGAGGCTTGTGTGTCGTACTGAGCGTTAAGTGTTAGGCGTGTACCTATCTTACCGGTAAGCCCTAAGCTGATGCGCTGTTCAAAATCTAAGCCCCACGAACTGCGGTAACGCGGACTCACTACGGGGTTGTCGTTGCGCGTATAGCGTACGCCTAAATCTACCCCTACACTTCCCTGCGGAATCAGTTCTATATTGCGCCCCCCGAACACGCTTTCAAAAAAGTCAGAATTTACGTATAATTCAGGCAAGAGGTCGCGTTGCGTTTTTTTCTTATCGGCAGTATTGCTTTGGGTATCGCCTATGGCGTCCAATTTAGTTCGGTAGTATTCCTTCATACGCTCACGCAACACCAAGTTTTCATATTGTTGCACTGTGAGAAACATAGGGGTAGAAAGGTCGTAATTCCCTAATTTCTCAGTGTATACATAGCGGTCGAGCGTCGGGTTATAGGTATACTGATGCACAATGCTTTTAGGTTGCTCTAACCCTATACGCCCAATGCCATTCCGCACAGTCGTCTCAGTTTGAGTACTCGTAGCGGTTTGGGTCGTAGGGGTTACTTGTGCTTGAACACTGAATCCTGCTAAAAGTAGTAGAAATAAGGTTAAACGTTGCTTTACTGACATCTTATAAGAAATAATTAAACACCTATAAACCAAATTATTGCTATAACGTTATAACCTCTTTTTTGGCAGATAGGTACATTATGAGATAATGTAATTTGGTGCAAAAATATAAAATAAAGTATAATTAGCAAAGGATATCACTTTTTTTCTACACCAAATGTGTAAATTATTTTTTTAAATAAACTTCACCTTCACCCTATCTTATCATTATCCTACCTTCGCCTTTTAAACGGATAACCACCCCAGTTGAAATCATCTTTCCCCTCCTAATACACTCTTCACTTTCGTTTTTTTTCCTCATTATCCTTCACTTAATTAACATTTTTTAACTTTTTAATATCTGCTCTTACCCTCTCATTATTAACTACTTATATACCCTTTCTATACCAATCGTCCAAGATTCGTATAAGCTTCCTATAAGCTTTCTATAAGCTAACTATACCATAACCCTATCTTCGATATCTTCCGTGTATATCCGAAATACTCCGATAATGCACTTTTGTAAATCCCTCTCTTTTGCAAAAAATAAGGCAATGGTTTTTCATACCATTGCCTTATAGCAGTTACTCTTTGTATTTCTTTTTTACGTTTATCTATTAACTCTCACCTGCCCTTGTGGCTCGCACTTTTACATCAAACTACCGTCAAAGAGGAAAGGTAGTAAATCTTTGATAGAAGCTGTTCTGATGATATTCCCTTCTGCTCCCATAAAATAAACAGGTATTAGCTTTTTCTGCTTAGTCTCGTATTCTGAAAGTGATTGCCTACACGCTCCACACGGAGAAACAGGGTAACAAGTAGGGGCTTCGGCAGTGCCCGAAATAGCAATCATCTCTATTTCTTCATCAGGACATTGGGTAGAAGCCTGATAAATAGCCACTCTTTCAGCACATAACCCCGACGGATAAGCAGCATTCTCCTGATTAGAACCTATGAAAATCTGTCCGTTTTTAAGACGAACCGCCGCTCCTACTTTAAATTTCGAGTAAGGAGCATAAGCATTTTCTCTAGCCATAATAGCTTGTTGCATTAGTTCTTGTGCTTTTTTTGGCAGGTCAGTAACCCCCTCAAAAACGCTATATTTAATATTTAATTGTTTTTCCGTTTTCATAAGTGAATATTCAATATTTGATTTATGGGGCAAATATACAGAAAATAATCAAAACTAATACACTTTTGTTATGGTTTCAGCATTTTAAAATCTTCTCTACTCTCAATAGGCGTATTTTGGTACTCTAACGTCCAGCCCACAGCTCGGGTAGCAAAAATAAGATTAGAAAGTTCGGTAAGCAATCGATTTTCGGCATTGCTCCTTAGGGTTGAAGCATTCACTTTGCGTTCCAACTCGGCTTTTACCTTCTTCTGTATCTTCTCTACATCGGTAGGAGTAAAAGGGTTCACCTGACTCTGGCTCACGTCATAATATTTCATCGTTGGGTATATCTTTACCTCTGCCTCTGGTAACGATTTAATGATGACTTTCTTTTGCTCTTCGTTTACCTCATAACTGATTTTGTGCAGGTCGTAAGCTACCGTTACATCAGCATTTACTACTGTGAGGATTTTCTTGTCAAACGAAAGCAAATCCATAAAGTACTTTTGAGTATCGGTATACGAGAGTACTTCTGCAAAATGTCCTTCAGTAACAACCAACTTGCTTACGTTGGCTATTTGCGTTTGTATCAGAGCCGTATCAGCCTCCAATCTCTCTTTGTCTTCTTTCTTATCAGTAAAATACTTTATTAATAGCAAGGCTACTACAGCCACAGCTACTCCTAACAAAAATTTCTTCATTGTCGTATATATTTTTTTAATGTAAAAACTTCTTATTTAAACACCAGCTATCGCTGGCTTAATCTATTACCTTTTACCTGTTGCCTATAATGTATCCCAAAAAGCACGCCAAAATTCCTAATCCTACACTTCCTACTACATAAAAAGTAGCTTTTAGTAGTTCATTTTGCTGAAATAAATGCAGTACTTCCAATGAAAAAGTAGAGAACGTGGTGAAGCCTCCCAAAACGCCTGTCATTAGTAATAAAACTAAATAGCTATCTACTTCTTTATTCTTGAAATAACCGTAGAGTATTCCTATCAAGAAACACCCCAATATATTTACCATAAAAATACTTATTGGGAAGGACAATATTTTACCCCATCTGCTTAATCCTACTGAAAGCACATAACGAAAAACTCCGCCCATAAAGCTCCCAAGTCCTACTATTAAAACTGATTTTATCATACTTACAATTATTTTGTTAGATTTGTTCATCACGCAAGGTTACCTTTACTTCTTCTTGTGTTTGGGCAATGATATTTTTCCATATTTTGCTCATAATTTTTTTATTTATTACTCTAACAACCACTGTTCATCGGTAAAACCTTTGCGGTAAGCTTTGCCGTGTACATCAATCACAGCGTGCCATTCTTGGCAGGTTTCTAAGGGAATTTCAGCAACTAAGGGCATACATTCTTCGCGTAGGGCTTTATAGGTTTGTGCGGTAGAAAGGTTCAGGCGGTTCAAAAGTCGTATAGCGTACTGGTCGGCTATGAACACCTTTCGCTCAAAAATGTACAACAACATTGCATCGGCAGTTTCTTCGCCCACACCTTTGATAGAGAGTAGTTCCTTGCGAAGCTCCTCAGTAGGGATAGCCTCAAACTTTTGTAAGGAAGCTCCGTGCGACACATACCATTCCATTAGGGCTTTGATGTAAGTGCTTTTTTGCTTGTAGAAGCCTGCCGGACGTATATATTCCTGTAAAGTGTTCAGTTCCATAGCGTGTAAAGCCTCTACTGATAGATTGCCCTCTAAGTTAGCAAGGGCTTTTTCGGTATTCTGTTGGGTGGTTTGTTGAATGAGAATCATCGATATCCAGTCGGTAATGCGATTGGGGTCATTCCACCAATGTTGCTTGCCGTAATGGGCTAATAATTTATTGAAAACTTTGATTTTTTGAGACATAGAAGCTAATACCTAAGGTGTTTTATAAGTTAACGTCAATTCGATATAATAATATAATACTGATTTTACAGTTGTGTTTATATTGTAATCTGTGAAATCCAGCAACGCAGTTGCCAATCCGTGCGCGTCACAATTGTCAATTGAAAGACTATCCGTGCAATCCGTGTAATCTGTGCGAGACTTTCAGGCAACTTGTTGCCTATTTGTTTGATTTTTTAAAGATTTGTAAGATTTCTGTAGCGTAAGCTACACTTTTCTTACGTTGAACTTACGTTAAGTTACTGTAATTACACAAGGATATTTCTTTTAAACCTCTGTCGAAAAGAGAAGTTAAGCAAAATTTACCTGTGATATTTTTGACTTTGTGTTTTGTCATTCCTTTAGGCAAGAAAATATTGCTATATTCGCGAGTGGTGAGCGAAAAGACTTTTTGATTGCCCTTCCAATCATCGGTTTTAAAAACAGGTGTTAGTATCACATATTCAGATTCTGTGAAACAGCCATTAACACCGCGTTTTTTATGATCGGTATGCAAATTGTCCGATTCAATAATTTTCTCGATGACCTTCCCTTCGGCAGAAATTTGTGCGAGCGCATAATAATCCATTCCCCATTTATTGACCGATGAAGCGCTTTCACCTGAAATGAAGGCGTAGATTTTTTTATCCGATATTTTAAGACTGTCTATTTTTGGGGTATCGGTTGTTCTGTTGTCACGATGTGTAAATGCTTTTTTATCTATCCAAGAAAAGGATTTCCATTTGGCAGTTTTGGCTACCTCATCAAATTCTAAAAGGGCGAAACATCTTGCATTGCCGTAATAAACTTCATTTTCAAAGCAAACAGGAATCGTTTGACTGTCGGATATATTTTGAAAATACCTCTGTTCAGCCCTCTCAGGTACAATGTTATATCTGAGTAATGATTTATTTTTTATCGGAATGAGTGTTGGCGACGAATGTACCTCTGAGTAATACCGCACTTCTTTTGTCGAGATGATGATGCCAACCCCTTCTTTATATCTGAAAAGGACAGGATAATCTCTGTCGGATGTTGGGGTATATTCAATGGGAATTGTTTTGACGCCTTCGGTTGAAAGAACAAGGGCGTAATATTTATGCCAATCGGTATGATCCGAAGTTAGGATTACAGCCGTGCCATTGGGTAGTAAAATTGAAGCATAAACAAATGAGAATTCATTGTCAAATTCCCATTTTCTCAAAAGTGTTAGTTTAAAATCGCTCATATCCTTTCTTTTTTGCTGACAATTTATTCGGCAAAAGTAGTAAATAATTTGCTAATTAGCTAATTAGCAAATTGACTAAATTATTATTATCTTTGTGCCTTAAAAAAAACATATTATTATGGAATTGCAAGTAGGAAAGAGCTATCGGGTAAAAAATGATATTTTCAGCTTTAAAGCGGGTGAAGTTTGGTCGTTAGTAGATGAGGGATACCAAGTGTACTACGGCGAACAAAATTATGTATTCGTTAATGCCGAGAAAAATTGTCATTTTATGGTATTGCGTAATACTTCCGATGAAGATATGGAAATAGGATGCCATTTGGATAGGTATTTTGAGGAAATTGAAGGGGATGATAATAATTTCATATCTTTGTCCTTAGATAAAAAAGACACTATGAAAATCTTAGTAATAGGCATAGGCGTTATAGGCTCTATTTACGGCTATGTATTTTCTAAAGCAGGACACACAGTAACACATTACCTTAGAAAAGACAGTAAAAAGAATAACATACACACTTTAAACGTTCATATCTTGGACGGACGTGGACACAAGAAAGGACTTTCGTATACCGATAGCTATTCTATTGAGCACGCCACGGAAAAGGAGTATGATTTTATCTTCATTGCGGTACCTTCTGGAAAATTAGCAAGTGTGATAGAAGAACTCAATAGAGAGCATATTACAGGAACACTGCTCATTGCTTGTGGTATTTGGGAAGATAAGAATTATCTGGAAAAACTCTTAGGTAATCGTCCTTATGTATTGGGTTATCCCGTAGCAGGAGGCAATTTAGAAGGTGAGACTCTTAATGCTTGTCTGTTTGACCATTTTATGCTGGAGAGCAAAGCAAAAACTACTATCGATAATTATGACGATTTATTAAAGCTATTTAGTGATTGCCACATAGCCTTAGAACACCCTTACGATATGCTCGAATGGATATGGTTACATCTGGCTATTAATGCGGGAGTTATTTCGGTAGCAAGTACTACAATGGAAAATTATAGCAATAATGCACAAACTACTGAGGCAGCCGAGAAGCTAATGCAGTCTGCCAAACTACTGAAGCAAGCCGTAAAATCGGTACGTGAAACGGTGAAGATAGTAGCCTCACGAGGAGTGGTACTAAAACACTACAACAACGAGTTACTACCTTACAAATTGCCTACTTTCCTTTCAGCACCTTTGATGAAAAGAATGTTTGCCAACAATATCCTCACCCAAAAAATAATGACCCTTCACAACAACCTCCCCGACTTATTATATGTATGCAAGTGCGTGTATGAAGAAGGTAAGAAAAAAGGTATAGAAGCACCTTTGTTCTATAAAAATTGCAGTAAGTTACCAATGTAATGGAAATACCTAAGGTTTAGTATAACATAAAAATCCCCGCTCATAGTATTCTCTACGAGCGGGGAAATATTATCTCTGTTGGTTAGATAACCTGAGGACTTCTGTCCAGAAAGCGTCCTCTTCGTCTATGTGTTCAGAGAATAACCAAACCTCTTGTATTTTGTCATTCTCTACCCGATAGAGATCAATACCTCTCATTCGCATACTTTTGTCAAAAGCAAAGACCTCAAAAGCAACAGCAGCAGCTACTAAAGGGTCGTTTTCGGTGATATAATCAATTTGGTCAATAGCAAAAGTGCCTCCACTGAGTTGCGACATTCTTCCCAAATGAGAGAATACAGCCTCTTTACCTTTGTAACTGCCTGAAAGAGCCCCTTTCCCTGGTTGGTGCCATACTAAATCATCGGCTAATAAACTGCCTACTTTCTCAAAATCTCCTTTAGCTAAGGAGACATAAAACTGATGTACAATTTCTGTTTTTGTCATTTTTATATGAATTTTTCCTTGTTATTTCACTGCAAAATTATACCTTTGTATCCAAGCACACAAGTACTTACGAGAAAGTAAGCACCTTACAAAAAAGTTAGAATTACTCAGTATCAAATAGAAAAAATATTGCGATGAACGAAAAAAATATTAACAAAGACTGTCCTGTATGGCGAACAATGCAAATAATGGGAAGCAAATGGGCAATGCTTATACTGTTTCATCTCAGTCAGCGCACACATCGTTATGGGGAACTAAAGCGTGCCATTCCACAAGTGAGTGAAAAAGTACTCAATGAAGAACTAAAAACGCTCTGCACTCATCAATTGGTAGCAAAAGTAAGTTATCCAGAAGTACCCCCGCGAGTGGAGTATATTCCCTTACCGATTTAGGTAAAGAAGCCTTGCCTATCATAGAAGCAATTATCCGTTTTGGAAATGACCACTTGAAGAATAGCTAATAAAAACCCTCCTCACTTATAGTATTCTCTACCAGTGGGGAGGGTGTTGTATCTTTTCCAAAAGCTTATGACTTGGCGGGAGTCGTTGGGGTATCTTTACCTTTAGCACTGCGAGTGGAACGTACTTTAATGGCAGTGTTCGTATCGGTGATGATTTGCGTTACAGTATCGGCGAAATGGCGGTACTTGGTCGCATCTACCATTTTCATTGTAGTGGCGTAAGGCACGAGCTTTTCGTTGATGAGCGTGAACATAGGGGCTTTCATCTGAGTAGCCGAATCCTGCTTTACGTTATGCACCAACGTTTTCTCATAGCCTACACGATGCGTATTGAACGCCTCTTGTGCCTGCCGTATTCCGTCTATACACTCGGTTACCCCTTGTAGCTCTGCTATGAGGGTCGTAAGGTCTGGGGATTGCAAATCCTTCAGAAGCGCAGCGATATAGGACGATTTATCCGTATAATTTTTCTAGATAAGTCGTAACCCATACTTGGAAAACACCTTGTGCAGGCGTTCGCCCTTTTGCTTAACGGTAGCGATGGGCATAGCGCGGTAACCTTCGATTACCTTGGAAAAAGTGCGAATAGCGTTGTTGCGCACTTTGTCAGCCTTTTCGAGTTCGGAGACTCCTTTATCGCGCTTGATAGCCTCGGTAAGATTAGCCGAGAGTGTTTCCATTTCGGTAAATAGAGATTTAAGAAAAGCGTCCTCAGCGAGGGCGGTTTCGCTCTTGAAGAGCGCCACGAGGCGGTCGGAAGTATCATCCACCTCAGTGATACGGGCTTTTTGTAATAGCTTAATTCCCATAGTTTTGATATTTTTGTGCTTTTAGCTGTTAATTTTCTACTACAAAAGTACGAATTATTTTTGAATTGACAAGAGATGGAGTAATATTTTTTTATTATCTTTGCAATTGTATTTTTCTCTTAAAAATATACTATTTAATTTATCAATTGTTTAATAAAAATCAAATTATACGATATGCCAGTAATTAGATATGAAAATATGGATATTTATATATCTAATAAAGAATATGAAATTTTATATTGGGATGAAATATCTCAAATTATTAAAAACAAATATTTTATAAAAACAGAAGAAATATATGATTACAATATAATTAAGGATATATTATATGATATTTTTAATTTTTTCTGTGATAGAATAGATGATCTAATTAAGAAAGAAAATAGATTTTCTTTTTATTTATATTGTATTTATATAAATGAAGGAATGAGTAATATATATATGAAACAAATAAAAGAAAAGCATATATTAAAAATTGATGAACAAGATTTCATATTAATGAGAAGATCATTAAAGATAATAATAGAGCAATCTGTAAAATATAATTTAATAGGATGTAATAATTTTAGTTTTGAAATTGAAAATAATATTAATGAGTATATAGACTATTTAGATAAATTATTATTAGTTACTAAAGAGGCTATAAAAATAAGTGAACTTATAGCTATAAATGAACATTTTAATAGTTCTATATCAATAAAATATTTTCGGGGAAATAATAATATAAAAATAAATATTAATTTTCCATATAATGAACTATTTAAAAAGATATACCTTAACTATATATATGATAATAAAGATGTATCTCTATCTAAAATTATTTACAAGTTTAAAGAATTCATTTTTAAAGAATATAAGATATCATATGATAATCTATGTGATTTCTATCATTATTTGAATAACAATAATACTGACTTTACTGTTATGTTATTAGATAAAGGAATTAATAACTTAAAAAATGATCATAAATTAGCTAATGGTAATTTTATTGATAGTTTTTTTGAAGGTATTACTCTTTCTAAAGAAAATGTAATAGAAACTAAAAAAAGTATAATTAATGCCTTAAATCAAAATAGATATATTTTTAGACCTATACTTAGACATAATATAGATGGGAAAATATACTATAAAATAGGTATAAATCAATGGCAAGAAAGTATGTGCTTATTGACAATAAATCATATCCCATTTGGGATTTATCCTACTGAATGGAAAAAGAATAAGGAATTAGAAATGTTCTTTAATAAATATAATGAAAAATTTCACGATAAAGAGCTACAGGAACCTATTACTGTTTTATTGAATGATAGGGAAATCCCTTATGAAATAGATATAGAAAGCTTTATTACTCAAAATAGTCACAATATAAATATAAAGAATGATATAGGAGATATAGATATTTTATTTATTAATGATAATAATAGAACTATTTATATTTGTGAATGTAAAAATATTAGATTTAAACACGATTATAAAGAGTATAAAAAAGACTATGATAAATTTAAAGCTAAGTTTGAACCTCAATTAGAAAGAAAAATAAATTGGGCTAATAAAAATAGAGAAATTATTCAAGAACATTTTAAATTAAGAGACAATAAAATAGAAACTATAGATATTTTAAATTATAAAATTGAAGGTATTTTTATAATTAACGCCTCAACAACCTATATGTATAATGGAAAATATAAATGTTATACTATTCATACTTTTGCAAGAATGTTAGATGGAGAAAATGTGTTTGAGGAAATAGATTTAGAATATAACGGTAAAGATTACATTATTGAATATCCATATTTTGATAATGTAGGAAAGATATTTATTTAAATTCTATTTTTTCAAAAAATAATCTTTGATAATTATACAATAACCACCCATTGCCCGCGAGAAAAGGGTATCTTTATAAATATTTTAGGCTTTTTCCCGCAGGAAAAAGCCTAAAATATTCGTTTTTCTATATTTTTTTAAAATGCCAAAGGTTGCCCAAGCGATAAGTTAGCCTTTGGGAAAAATGCCACAAGTCCATAAAGTGTTTTTGTAAGGTTTTTTCACCTGAAAAATACCTAAAACACCCCTTGCGTTGCTGTTTTTCATTGTGCCATTAGCTAAAAAAGCATTTGCGCTATGCATGGCACGAGGAAAAACGCTTTTCTTTATTCTCTGTTGTTCATCGTCCAGCAGTCGGTGATTTTCCCGTCTTTAATTTTTAGAAAATCAGTACCTACTTTCACAGCCTTTTTATCTCCTAACGTAGCAGTTACACGACTCTCCCTTCTTCAAAGCATTCACTCCATTAATACCCAAACAAAAACCTATATCAAGGATAGCAAGGAGCAAAACGATTCTGCTAATTCGTCAAAAGTTTGTGCAGTTGAGCGTTGAACGAGGACTGTTCGGTAGTCAAAATACTGAAAAATTCATCGTCAAAAGCCTCGACCTTAGCGACGGCTTGCGCGATAAGTTCAGCACCTTGAGCGGTGATAGCAACTACTTTGGCGCGGGTGTCGGTCTTGTGTTCTTCCCTTGTAATAAGGTCTTTGCTCTGCAAAGTGCGCACCACTTGCGAGGTGGTCATTGGGTCTATCTTGGTGAAATTTGCCAAAGACACCTGCGTGATTTCCTTTCCTTGTTGGGCAAACCACTGGGCACTCGCCAAGAGTACAAACTGGGGGTGTGTGAGGTCGAAAGGTTGCAACACTTTTTTGATTCCGCGTTGCCATAACATACTTACCTGCCAAAGTAAAAGCCCTGAGCTTTCTTCGGCTTTCAAATTAAAAATTGAGGGCTGAGAGGTCATTGTGTAACATTTTAGAGGCTATAAGTTTAAAATCGTTTTCGGATATTTCCAAAATACCAAAGCGAAAAGGATATCCCCACGCCTTTTTGTTGGGTATAAAGTCCAATAGCTCGATAAGGTCGGCTATGGGTGTTTCTTCGCAGTCTACAAAAGTAATATTTCTCCTAAACGGACAGAAATTTTCACTCATCTGAAAGGCATAGACTTCCTCGTCTTTCACTCTACCAATAGCCGTGAAGGCTTGGCATTTGTCTTCTTTTCCGAAATAGCGTTTGGAAGAGTAATAGAGAATACCGTCTCCCTCCTGCATACGTTTCAAAGGCTGTGCCTTGCCGTGGCAGGCTTGGGCAAAGCCTCCCGCAACGCCCATTTGTACATGGTCTCTGCTCGCCACGATAATCCAATATTTGATAGGTCTGTTTTTCATTTATAAATGGAATAGGAGTTCGTAATAATTTCTATATGAATATAGTAAAAATACATTCATCAAGAAAATAAATAAGCCAGGTCCTACCACAGGAGGAGCTACAAATAAGTGAAATAGCAAAATATTGATAGAGATAGGTAACAATATCAATATTGCTAAGGGCGCTAAATACCCTGAGAGTAACAAAATTCCAACAATCAATTCTGTTACTTGCACAAAAGTAAGCAAATAGCCCGTTTCTTGAAAAGCTTGCATAATGTGTTGTGCTTTTTCAGGCATTTTTGGTTTAAAAGCCTTGATAAAAAGAGCATTCACTGGAAATACTACCAATATAACCCCTAATACAATACGTACAATAAGTGTAGCGGTTGTCATAAAAATTAATATTTGTAATTCGGGCGCAAAGGTAATATGTTTTTATATAATAAGCAAACTTACTATATATTATTTTATAAATATTTTTTTGAGGTGTAAGTATTACTATAAGTTAGGGATATAAAAACTCCCCGCTGGTAGATTTCTCTATAAGCGGGGAGGGGCTTTGTATGTTTTCTAAAGGTTTTATGGCTTTTCATAGGTTGGTGAAGGAGAGGCACTATAACCACCCACGAACCATTCCTTTTTTTCGCTATCATATCTTAGAATCTCTGTAGATGAATTGTCCTTGATATAGAAAAAATAAGTGAAATTTTGATATTCAGACCTAAATAGATAAGAAATTTCTATATTATCAGGGGCTAATTTGAGCCTTATGAGTAGCTTTTTTATAAAAAGAGAAGTTTCCTTGTCTTCTTTTAGGCTTTCAAAAGATTTATCTATATCGGAAATGCGTTTTCCAAGATTATTATCAGGAATGTAGTCATACATTTCATTAGTTTTAGGGTTAAAGTAGCCTAATATATTAGCTCTCCCACCGTATTGTTGTCCTGCTTCAATATGAAAATAGAATATACCTTTATATTCTTTGGTTTCCATACTATGTGCGAGATTTGCAAAAGCTCCCGTATGAGAGTATAATCCTATATAATAGGTTTTGTGTGTTTTTGTAGTTAAATCAAAACTTACAGCGGTTACTACTCCCCAACAAGAATAGAAAACAAGTAGTTTGTTGTCCAAATGAAATCCTTTGATGATATTATAAGTATGATATGCACCTTCTCCTAAATATTTACTTGTTGCCCAATTAGAGTCCTTTTTATAAGTAGAGAGAAATATTTTAGTTGCTTCTCCTGATTTTTTGTCTATATAAAGTGTACGGAATTCGGCTTGCTTCTCACCACTATCATCTCTGACTAATCGCAGGGTAAAATCCTCGAAATCTTGTTTGTAGATGGTATCTATATCTGTCTTAGTTTGACTAAACATATTTTGAGAATAGTTAAGCATAAAGATTAAGAATAGGAATATTCTCATAGGTTAATTTTTAGAGGATTGTTTGAGAGCAAATAGTTTGCCTCCTAACCAAATGGCGAATTACAAATTACGAATGACGAACGACGAATGACGAATTACGAATGATGAGTGCAAAAATAGTGAATAATTAGCAAATTAAAAAATCCCTGCTGAGAGATTTCTCTTTCAGAGGGGATTTTCATTTTTATTCGGGTGCGGAATAGGTTACGATGTCAATGCCGATGCCGTTGGGGTCTATAATAGCAAAATGGCGGTCGCCCCAAGGCTCTTCGCGTAAGTCTATGGCAATGGGTACGCCCTGCTCTTTTAACTTGTGGTAATACTCATCTACATTCTCTACTTCAATGGTGAGGTATACGCCCTGTTGGGTAAAAGGTTTTTGGAAGAGAGGCTGTTGCGAAGGGTGATTAGGCAACAAAAAACTGATTTCTGCCTCGTGATTAGGGGTGTGCAACAGCAAATAAAAGTCGTTTTCGAAAGTAACACCAAATTGCAATACTTGGGTGTAGAAAACTTTGCTCTCGGCTAATTTCTCGGTGATAATACCTGCGTTTAATTTCATTCTGATAATGTATTTGTTATTCGGGGGCAAAAGTACCGCAAGCGCAGGGAATACGATTGTAAAAAACGGACATTCTTCAGCCCAACACCTTGCTCGGGGTATCGCCATAGAATGTTTTAAACGATTTGATAAAGTAGGCTTGGTCGTAATAAGTGTCTAAAAAAGAATGGTTGTGATAGGCTTTTGCACTTAGTATATGTTGGAAGCGCACAATATTGCTAAAAGTCTTAGGGCTATCGCCTATGTAGTAGTCGAAAAGGCGGCGCAACTGTCGGGCACTGATACCAGTATCTAACTCACTGATGTGCATCGTGCCTTTGCTCTGTAATATCTGCAAAAGTGCCGAGAAAAAGCGGTTGTCTATCTGCAAAGGGCGTTGTGATAGGTGGCGGAGAAAATAGTTGTCTAAGCATTGTGCAATGGTAGCTAACGAAAGGGGAGTTTCCAACTGCTGAGCTATAAAAGTAGCCAGTGCGGGCACTACCTCGCGCAAGGGGATTTCTTGTGCGCTGATTTCAAAAGCATCTTGACCAAAAAGCAGCGGAAAGGCACTGGGCAGAAAGCGCACCCCTACATAGTGGAAAGCCCCCGTTATAGGAAACTCTATGTATGTATTGCAATAGCCCATAACGGAACTCATCTGCGGGGCGTTGCAGTCAAAAAATAGGTCTATACAACCATCGGCAACTACTCGGTAAAAGAAAGGCGTGTTACGCGGAGGTGATTTCAGTTCCCAATAGCAATAGATAAATGAGCGCAAAGCCTCACACGGAAGAAACTCGGTATAGGTAACCTCTTTTTCTTCCGCAGGTATAATCGATTGTATGGGGTGATAATAGGGGCGAAGTGATAACACGTTGTTTGCTATTGATAGAGTGCAAAAGTACAAATAATTAGCCAATTTTTTAGATTTGCTAAAATTTTTGCTTGCTATCTTACTTGAAAAGTTCTAAAGCAATATGTGCGCAAGCCTCGGCATCGGCTAAGGCGTGGTGATGTTGCTTGAGATCAAATCCAAAATAAGCGGATACGGTGTTTAGCTTGTGATTCGCAAGCTGTGGGAGGCTCTTGCGCGCTGCTCTTAAAGTACAAAAGAAAAGATTGGTGTGCTGTGGGAGCGCGTAATAAGCTAATACTGCTCGCAAACAACCTTCATCAAACACACTATTATGAGCTACAAGGGGTAAATCTTTTATTTTTGGCAATATTTCTGCCCATACTTCGGGGAAGAGCGGTGCTTTTTCGGTGTCGCGCTGTGAAAGACCGTGTATTTGGGTATTGAAATAACTATAAAAGTTTGGTGCAGGTTTAATCAGTTGGTAATAAGTATCGACAATCTCGTTATTTTCTACAAAAACGAGTCCGATACTGCATACGCTACTGCGGTATTGGTTGGCGGTTTCAAAGTCTAAGGCTGCGAAAGTGTTCATTTTATTCAGGTAACAAGTAAAGTCAGTGTTATATCGAACTCACGTTATTTAAGTTGTTTTTTCATCCATTGACTTACCTCGGTGGCGGGGATATCTTCTTGGTTAGAGAAAATGTGGTCGGCTTTTGGAGTGATTGTTAATTCGGCGTTTTTGTAGAAATACAAAAGATATTCACTATACGAGTAAGGTACAGCTCTATCACCTGTTCCGTGAATGATTTTTACCTTTCCTTTGTAACGCTTAGCGGCTTCAAAAGGCTTTATGCGTTGCCCTGAAAGAATATAGTCCTTGCCTACGGTAATTTTGCCTGAGGAGAGGCTCACCTTATCGGGGACATTTAGGGGGTCGAAGGTAGTGCCAAAAAAAGACCCTTGTAACATATTATCGTGAATGATAACTGCTGGAGCTAGCATTGCTACTGCCTTGATTTTGCTCTTGCCGAGTTCTGAACTGAGCAATATTGAGATCAGCCCTCCTTGTGAATGGCCATAGATGCCTATTTTACTCACAAAAGGCAGTTGTTCAACATACTGAACAATACGGCGCGCATCTTCTAATTCGTTATCGAGGCTCATTTTCTCGAAGTCGCCATCGCTTTTCCCGTGTCCGTTGAAGTCGAAACGCACAGAAGCAATACCTTCTTTGGCAAGGGTTTCGGCTATAGTAATGTTTATTTTCTCGTTGATATTTCCAGTAAAACCGTGAAACATAATCACCACGGGGATTTTCTTTTGGTTAAAATTGTCGGGAGTAGTAAGCACCCCTCGGAGTTTGCCTACCGCACCTTGTATTTCTAAGGGTTCAGTTTTGGCATTAGCCCAAAAAAACGTCGTTAAGAACAATAAAGTCAATACTTTTTCCATCTTATCTGATATTTAGTGTTTATTATTTTACAGGGACTATATAGTTATCCATTTGAAATGACTCTGTGATAAATAATGAAAGTTCAACGTAAGTAATTATTTAAAAAACAGCAAAGTATTTTAATCTTCCACAAAACCAGCGAGTTGGCGCTGCTGGGTAATGTGGAAGATAAATTTTCACGAAATTGACAATTTTACGTTTACTAATTTTGAAGACTACTTTTTCAATCGTTTGAAAACAAAGCGGGTGATAAAAAGCCCTGTAGAATCGTCTTTACCTGAATTACTTTCTACACCACTGGTAACAAAGGCGAGCTCCCATCCTTCTTCACTCATTGCATTGAGTTTGGAAGTGATAAGGGCATCGTTGGCAGCGATATTCTGAAAGCGAATCCCTCCGAGGTTAAAGAAGTTTAGCAACTTGGTTTCGTCAAAACCTTTGACACGAATCTCATCACGGTCGCTTTTGTTACGTTCATCCCCGTCTTCGGAGCGGGTGGTGGTAAAATCTTTGTAATTGCGCTCATCGTTAGTTGAGATCAAACGAGAACGACCGATTCCATAAGGTACGACCGATTCTACAGCAGTTACGACTTTAAATTCGTAGGTTTGTGCTGTAGCTACAAAGCCCACAAGGGCTAAACAGAATAAAAAAATCTTTTTCATTGGATTTGTATTTGATGATTTAGGGGCAAAGATACGAAAATAATTAGCAAATTAGCTAATGTGATAATTAACTTCTTCTTACTTAAAAAGTTTCAAAGTCTAAGGTTATGAAAGTATTCATTTGTTCAGGTAAAGGAAAATATAGCAGAGTTTTTACAAGTTAATTTTTAGAGGATTGCTTGATTTTATCGAGTTTTATCCCTAACCAAATGGCTACCCCTAAGGTTTGTATACCACAGGAATATAAGAATGCTTCGCGTATTTCATATAAATGATGTCTATCAATCCATTTACCATCTTCTAAAAAACTGAAAACTATGGCGCCTATATTTACAGAAATAAAGGTGAGTACAAAAAATAGAAGAACACCTATTATTGCGTTTTTAGAAGTGAGTTTTATGTACTTTTCTATGATTTTAGCTATTAAGAAAGAGGGAATTACTCCTGCAAGTAAGGGGATAAAGATAATCCCTATAATTGAATCGGCTGCATCTGTTCCGCCATAGATTGTTCCTAATATATATACTGAAATAACAACAACTATAGTCTCTATTATAATTGCCTTGCAAAGTAATGAAGAGGTATGAGGCATAATTTTAATGACGAATGATGAATGACGAATGACGAATGATGAATGATGAATGACGAATGATGAATGATGAATGACGAATGATGAGTGCAAAAGTAGTGAATAATTAGCTAATTAGCAAATTTGCTAATTACTTCATACGCCCTGCCTATAGGAATTTCTGTCTCACCTATATACACAAACTGGTGGGTGTAGGAAGTAATGTGTTGTATATTCACTACATAACTCTTATTGACGCGTACAAATACCGAATCGGGGAGCTGACTATGTATGTTTTTGAGATTGATCCACGTGATGTACTTATCGGTGAAGGTGTGGATAATCACATAATCTTTCAATGCTTCTATATATAGGATATCGTTATGAGGAATGCGGTAATTGCGTCTATTGGCGCGGATACTGATGTATTGCGTATCGGTAGCTTCAAAGTCGGTTTTCTGCTGAGAGAGCAGTTGGAGATAATTTTCGGCTTTGGCAACGGCTTTTTTAAATCGTTCGGGAGTAATAGGCTTTACTAAATAGTCGAGGGCATCTACTTCATAGCTGTCTAAGGCATATTGGCTGTAGGCGGTAGTAAAGATAACCAAAGTATGTTCAGGTAAGGTTTTGGCAAACTCCAAGCCGTTTACCCCAGGCATCTCTATATCCAAAAAGAGTAGGTGTACTTCGTTCTTTTTCAGAAAGTCAGCAATGCCTACAGTGTTTTTGAAGGTGCCTACTACCTTCAAGTTGCTGTATTGCCTTACAAGGCGCTCCATACCAATACGGGCTAAGGGTTCATCGTCTATTATCAAACAATTCATAGTTGTAGCGCTAAGGTTACTAAATATTCTTGTGGTAGTGCTTCTTGTGACAGTTTAAAACGGTTGCCATAGAGCAGTTCTAACCGCCGGCGGAGGTTAGTTAATCCTATACCGCTGAATTTTTGTTGAGGATTAGGTTGCAAAGGTACGGAATTGCGTACAGAAAAGTGTAACCATCCCTCTTTTTGTTCACATTTTATATAGATATAGGTAGGAGCAAGGGCATCAATGCTATGTTTTACAGCATTTTCAGCTAAGATAAGCAGTATGTTGGGGGGAATTTGTATGCCTTGTACGTTCTTTTCATTGTAGGTAATCTCATAAGTAAAATCATCGCGGCGCATTGCTTCCAAAGAGAGAAAATCGGTGAGAAAACGCAATTCGGAAGAGAGGAAAACTCGCTCTTCGTGCGATTGATAGAGCAAATGTCGCAAGAAATCGGATAGTTTTGCGATGCTATAAGAGGCTTTTTCGGGGTCGATATACAACAATGTGTTGATACTATTGAGCATATTGAACAAAAAGTGTGGTTGTATCTGGCTACGGAGGGCTTGTAGCTCACTTTTGGCAGCTTGTTGTTCTAATTCTTGCATCTTTTCGGTGCTTTTTATCCACAATTGGAATATTTTTATGAGTGTGGATAGCATTATAAAGGGCAATAAACTCAATAATGAAAAGATAAATAGGGTAGGGATAGGCAAAGCCATCGCTTTTTTTAGGTCTTCACTGATAATATACTCTCTCCATATTACTGTGTTTAGGTAATAGGTAATCACTTGGCAAATAAGGAGAACCCCTATAAGGCTAAAAGCATAGATAACAAGCTTTCCCCTGAACAAAAAGCGTGGGATAAGGACATAGAGATTTAGGTAAAAAGCCAGCGTGATAATCATACACCTTTCTATCCAGTCCCAATGGTCTACAAAACCTTTGTAGGCTCCCCATTCTTTAGTAATTAGGAAAAACAACAACAATGATAAACAAGCAGTTATATGCCGATAGATGCGGTATCTATCAGCTATAAGAAACTGCAAGAAGAAGTTGTTTTTTAGAAATATATAGGGATTTTCGTCCATAGTTTCTATTTGGTAAAGTCTTACCTTTTTAGATTTTTGAAGCCTGTTATTAGTTTCCTCCGATTGTAATCCCTGCCGAAAGGTAAAAAGCAGGATTGAACTGACTGGAACGAGGGGTGCCATCTTCATTTTTGGCTTCAGACTTGAACATCGCAGAGAGTTTACGCTCTTGATATACACCCGAACGCAAAAAGTTAGCCCCTGCTATAATAGGAATACTTAGGTGTTTACCAATTTTAAATTCAGGTTGCAAGCCTGTGATGATATTCTGTTGGGTGAAAGTTTCCTTTCGTCCGTTACGTTTTAAGTAAGCGGCATAACCTCCCACATTAGCAACTAATTTCAGATTGAAGTGCTCGCTAAAGTTATACCCAAAAGCAATTTTTGCACCATCGATAGAAGCAGCTTCTATAGTGAATTTGTCGGCAAAACCACCTTTGTATTTAACATAAAGGGCAGGGAATAGCATAGGGTAGCCAAATGTGTTGTTAAGGGCGGCACCTCCCCCTATTTCGAGGTTGGGTTTCCAGTGCCATATAAATACTACAGCACCATTTGCTACTACATTTTCACCTATATGAATAGACGAAAGACGATTTTCGGGGGTATAACTTCCTGCACCGAGTGCCATAAGCATAGACCAACGTGTTTTTAAAGGGCGGAGATGAATAGCGCTCACGCCGAGGTTCATCACCTCTGAAGGGAGTTCTTTCCCGATAGGAAAGTTGTGGTTGTTCATCTTTACAAAAGTACCGCTAAGAGCCACGCCCCAAATGGTAGCACGCTTATAAGGGTCATCTTCAGCGGGCGTTTGCATCGATAGGGGCACCATTGCGCCTACCGAATAAATCATAGCCGAACCATTGCCCGTATTAGTATCAGCTACTGCATCGTAGAATTCAGAGTTGCCAATGTATTCCGTTTTTACGCTAATTTGCGCAAAAGAATTCATTCCCAAAAGCAAGATTATAAAAGTAAATATTTCTTTCACTATAATAAAGATTTAAGTATTACAGTGGCAAAAGTACAGAAAAACGGATTGTTAGAAGATGAAAGAGCTGTTTTTCTATACCAAAAGCAGGAATTGCTATATTAATGAGCTGATTCAATGATTTGTCGATTAGCTAATTTAGCACTACTACTTTGCCATAGCCTGCATTGCTTTCGACGTATTGGTGCGCAGCGACTATATCTTCTAAGGCAAAAACTTTTTCGGGGGCTACGGGTACGTGGTACTGCTCGATATAGGTAAATAATGCCCTTATCTTTTCGGCATTTACGCTACCTGAATAGAAGGTAGTAAGGTAGGCATTGTGCAGGAGGTCGCGGGTGGGGTCAAAATCTTCTAAATACCATTTGCCTCCTAACAGTCCGGTAGAGCAGATGATGCCGTATTCTTTTATATGGGCAAAAGAATCTTTAATGCTGGCAGGACCTACTAATTCTAATATTTTATCAAAACACTCCTCGGTGGCTAAAGTGTTATCGGTATCGGTGATGATGGCATCATATCCTAAACGCAAGAGAGTAGCTACTTTTTCAGCATTATCACCTCTGATAGAGCCTATTACCCTAAGGGCTGGGTATTGGGCTTTTACAAGACGCAAAAAGGCTATCCCAACCCCACTGGCAGCCGCGCGCACTAACACGGTATCGGTAGGTTTGATTTGCAGATTCTGCATAGAGCCAAAAGCGGTGTAGTAAGTTTCGGGTACCGCGGCGAGGTCGCTCCAACTAAGAGAGGAGGTTATAGGATATACCTGTGTATTGGGCAAGAGGGTATATTCGGCATAACTGCCGTCAAAAGCTCTGCCCATTTCGCCCATTAGCGATACAACGGTTTGCCCTACCCTAAGTGTAGGACTAGTGGTAGCTTCCACTACCCCTACGCACTCAATGCCTAAGATACGCGGGAATATGACTGAGGGGGAGTGCCCTTGCCGTGTGAATATCTCGGAACGATTGATGCCAAAGCCTTTTACTTTTACTAACGTCCACCCTTCTTTTAGCGTAGGGATAGGACGTTCTTCTATTTGTAATTGGTGGGCATCGCCTGCTTGGTAAATAACGATTGCTTTCATTTGTATACGCACCACCTTTATTACAGATACCGAGGGTACAGTGACCCGCATCATTGGCCCGAAGGAAGTGAAAGTGAGGGCTCACGCCGAGCAAATATTATAGAAAGGCGACTCACATCAACTCTTTGCTTTCCTCATTTCGCAGGCTCAACGAACAGCAACTGCCGATTTTCCAAAGGAAAGAAAGAATTGATGTTGGCAGCAACAAGCAAGCGTGCGCTGGCTTTTCAGGTCGGCGCTGTTTGCTATATGCTCTGTTTCATGTCGCGTGTAATGCGGAAATTCTTATTTCCCGAGCGTGCTTCAACAATGTAAACAGCGCCCGGGAGAAACTCCATGGTGATGTCTTTCGTATAGACAATGTTCATGTCAGCATACCGCTGGAGTTTCTGATAGGTATAGAATTGAAATGTCACCTTGTGCTTTCCCGCAGCAATAAAACGGCCGTTAATCCATGAAAAGCTTACGCCATGCCCATTATTGATGTCATCAATACTGCGAATTAACACGCCTTCTATTTGGAACATATGATTGACCGCCTGTAATATTAGCTTGCTACGTTTGGGATGGCAACGAAACCAAACATTCTTTTCATACTTGAAAATCAAGCATATCAGGCACGAAAGCAGAATCACTGCTATCAAAGGCGCAAATATTCCATACTCAAAGAAATTTGGAAAAAGTTGTTGTAATTCGCGGTCGTAACAAAATAACAAAACAATACTCACGGCGGTGAGAAATGTAGCTGCCAGAATGCCCAACCTAGACCTTACAGGAAGTGTTGTCACGCTGGGAAACGAGCGGATAGGCGAATATTTAAAGATAAGGTTGTAGACCAATATCACCAATGCGAATGCTCCTAATAGCACAAATATAAGCTCAACGAATGACTCCATAGTATAATTTTTAGGAAACGAAAATTGAAAATCCACTCCACCTCACAGCCGACAGGCAAAAGACAAAGCTTTTTTAATAATTCTCTTCTTAAATTCTGATTGCAAAGATACATATTTTCTTTCTTTTCCTGCAAGCTTGAAACCATTTTTTCTCCTATGAAACATCCCACTTTCATGTAAAGACCTTAATTCCGCAGCATAAATTCTTGTGAGAACTCCAACCGCCTTTCGATACCGTAGTCCTCCTCGACACCCTCACTTCTGACTCTGCTGCCCTCAGCCCTGCCCAAAGCCAATCGCTGTATGAGGAGGTGCTAAGCGAATACGCCGAGGCTTCCTCTACCCATCAGCAGTACCAGCAACTGAAGCAAAACCCTTATTATAACGCCTTACAGGTAAAGTTTGCCTATGCCCTAACTTGTCATAAAAGTCAGGGGGGGCAATGGGATATTGTCTTTATTGAAAAGCCTTACCTCCCCCCTGATTATGTAATTGATGAGAGCTATTACCGCTGGCTTTACACCGCGCTGACCCGCGCCAAACGCAAGGCTTATTTAGTAGGTTTTAGCGATGACGACTTCTGGTCTGCTGAGAGCGATGTGTAATTATCCTTCGCTCATCGTTCGCTTATCCTTCGCTCATCGTTCGGTGGAAGAGAATGTATATTCTTAGTGATTTATGAGCAAACTGCTAGTTGCTAAGCATCATCCAAAACCAAATCTGACCACGCCTCAGGGGTATCAAAATTAACCAGATGAGCGTGTAGCTTGGGGTGGGTGAGGGCTTTCATTTTATTTTAAGAAGAATAAGCTTCTTGTGAGAATATACTTTAATTCATTCAGTGATTTAGAGGAGATAACCTTTTATCACATCTTTGAGCATTTGCATGTGCTAATACTTTTCCAACAGAGGTCAATTGCATCAGGTATTCAATATTATTCCACCATTCTCTAAGGATTTTTAAATTTGTCCGTTTGTTCCATTCTTTCATAAATTTATTTACATTTTCCTGTCTTATCGCTACATCTTGCTTATATAAATCATATATAGACCTAATTGCATTTTTTTGAATATCAGTCAAAGAAATTACAGTATTATTAGAGCTAAGATGTGTTAATTTTGTAGGATCAATATCATTTTTATTAAGAACACATAATCTGACATAGTCAGTATTTAATTCGTGTTCAATTAATATATTAGGCAAATTGTTGCTATTAAGTAATTCAATAGCTCTATAGAATTCTTGAGAGTACTTTTTTATCCCAACATCCATATAACCAGCGAATTGTTCAGAATAATGGTCTTCCATCTTTGGTAACCTTACAAAATTAATAACTCTTATAGTGCTTAAAATATCTAAATGATCAAGCCATTTATTCCCATTAGGAAGTGTAGCATAGATTAATTTACCGAATAAATCATTTAGAATATCCAATCCCTCTTCGATAACTCCAGTCACAGGCTCAATACAAGTTACAGCATGAAAAACAGTTAAACCAAGTAATGCTTCATCTGATATTTCATCAACTATTTTAACAGCTCGTGTAATTCCAGCTCGTGTATTTCTATCAGTCCCATTCTGAAAACGATGAACCAACAGTTCTGATAAAAGGTCATAATCAGCAGGCCTTTCTGTAGAAGCTGCTGTTTTTTGGGCTTCTACGAGCAGTAATTGAAAACTTGGATCTGCAAAAGCTTCCAAAGCACCATCTATTGCTTTCATTTTAGGCAGAAGTTTGTCTTCGAATTCTGAGACTCTTGATTCTGCAACTTTAAGAGCTTCCTCTGTATACTTATTTTTCAACTGTAATATCATTTCCTGACAGATTTCCCTTGCTCTTTTTTCATCAATACCTAGATTGACAGTCATATTATTAGCTTGGAATTGCTGAGAATTGTCACCGGCTTCTTGAACTTGTTTATTTCCCATTATAGTCCCTCCCTACTTGTATCTGTGAAGAATTATTGCCAGCTTTCTGTTTCTGTCTAACAATATTCTTATTAATGCCTATTTTATATCCTACTGTTCCTCCTACTAATAAACCAAGAATCAGTGTTATAATTGCAGTTCCTATTCCGTCAAAAATCCATTCCATAAGTTTATAAATTTTAGAAATTGTAAAAATGATTAAAATTATTTAAATGATATTTATCAAAGTGCAAAAATACAAATTTGAACATACAACTGTTTAAAATTAGGGATTATTTCTTTTCATAAAGAAAAAAGTTGGTCGTCATAACTCTTATCAATTCCTCCATATTCACCCGTCCGACGACTTACTTCAGATAAGGTAGAAGAAGAGGTTTGTTTTTGAGTATTGCACCCTATAAGGGCAAGGACAAGACCTAAGGCTAACTTATTTATCTTTTTCATAAAATCTATTTTAAAAATTAATTTACTATTTGTTAGTGCAAAGATATAAAAATAGTCATCAATTATGATTAAAAAGTATTTTTTACTATTTTTGTCGCCTCATAATTAATGACCTATGGTACAATATTTCCCTTACTTATTACTTTTGATGGTGGCTATTATGCTACTGATAATGTTTGCAAACCGGCTCAAGGTAGCGTACCCTATTCTTTTGGTGTTAGGAGGATTGGCAATTAGCTTTATTCCCAATGTCCCAACCATTACACTGAATCCTGATTTGGTGCTCATTATCTTTTTGCCTCCACTCTTGTATGCCGATGTTTTTTCGCTATCGCTGAAAGAGATGTGGAAATGCCGGCGCATTATCTTTAGCTTTGCCTTTATTGTAGTTTTTATTACGGCTGCTGCGGTGGCGTGGGTAGCCAATATGGTATTCCCTGGGTTTTCATTGGCGTTAGGATTTCTTTTAGGGGGAGTGATAGGCTCTACCGATGCTGTGAGTGCTTCAACGATTATGAAGTTTGTAAAGGTACCCAAACGCATCAGCACAATAATAGAAAGCGAGAGTTTGCTCAACGATGCCTCTTCACTGATTGTGTTTAGGTTTGCCGCTTTGGTAGTTACTACCGGTCAGCTGGTGTGGACGGATATGGCGCTAAATTTCCTTTGGGTAGTTATTGGGGGAGCTCTTATAGGTTTGGCAGTAGCGTGGGTGATGCGCAAGCTGCACAGATTTCTTCCTACCGATGCTAATATGGATATTATCCTTACCCTTATTGCTCCTTATATAATGTATATTGTAGCTAACGAAATGGGAGTGTCGGGAGTGTTGGCAGTAGTGGCTGGGGGTATGTATATGTCGCTCCACCTTACTAGCATTTTTGGTGCCTCCACACGCAACAAAGGGGTGGCGGTATGGGATATTTTAGGCTTTGTGCTCAACGGACTTGCTTTTATGCTGATAGGTCTTGCTTTGCCTGAAGTGCTGATAGGTATAGAAGCCGAAGGTATGAGTCTTGCCACTGCTACCAACTACGGACTGCTCATCACAGGGGTAGTAGTAGGGGTACGACTGCTATCGTCATATGGGGCGGTACTCATCACCCAAGTAATGAAACACTTCATTGCAGTAGCCGACAGGCGAAACCCTGGTACTCGGGTGCCTTTGGTAATGGGCTGGGCGGGGATGCGTGGGGTGCTTTCACTTGCCGTAGCGCTTTCTATCCCTCTTACCTTAGAGAATGGCGAGCCTTTTCCGCATCGCAACCTCATTCTCTACATTACTTTTATAGTGATATTAGCAACCCTACTCGTACAAGGACTCAGTTTGCCAGCGCTTATTCGATGGGCAAAATTTCCCGATTATGAAGACCATATTCCTGAAGCCGAAGCTGAGAGTCTTATTCGTAAATCATTAGCGCAAGCGGCTTTAGATTATATGCAAAAGCATTACAAAGAAGGAATAACCGATAGTTTTCTATTACAGAATCAAAAAGATATATGGCAATACCAGCTCGATATGCCTAAGTGCAACACTACCCCCGAAGTGCGAAAGAAATACATTGCTATTTTGCATTATCAGCGGGAGATATTGCACCAACTGAATAAGAACCCACGTATTGATGAAGAACAAATACGCAATTTCCACCGACAATTGAACTTAGAGGAAGAAAAATGGGAAGTGTGGGAGGACTAATTACTAACGGCTTATTATTGGGTTTATGCTTTCAAACTCTTCAATACTCATAGGCCCTACTGAGCGGATAAGGTATATATAAGTGTCATAGCGAAATATCCTTAGGGTTGTTTCTTCATAACAGAAGATGTTGTAAGAAAAATCGTATAAATCGTATTTGCTCTCCAATAAGCTTTTGCGTTTAGTGAGCTCATATACCAATTGATAGGTGTAATACACCGTTTCTTGCGAAGCCCCAAAAGAAGCTTCTTCGTAGATAAAGGTACGTCCGCCTTGCTTGAATTTTCGCAAGATGTGGTCTTTGCCAAAAGAGAGCCAATGCTCTTCGCGTTTGCGAAAAAGCACACTTAAGAGAATAATGCTGATTATTAATATAAAAACTACCATATTTTACAACGTTTGTTTCACGGAGCAAAGGGCTTCTATTTGCTCAGTTTCCCCCGAAATATATTCAGCAAAGTATTGTTGTAAAGTCATAAATCCATTTATAATTCGCTTATATAGTGCAAAGATACCAAAATCGTGTGTGATGTTATTATTTTACCATATAGAAATCGTCTTTTACTCTTAGCTGTTGGTAGTCTTATTCCGCACTTTACGAAAGAAAAATTGGTTACCAACTTTTCCCGAAGACCCTTCTGTTAGGCAGATGTTTTTTATTTTTGCCATAGTTTACTTAGAGTTTAGAGGTTAGGCTTTAGGGCTATATTAGTGGTACAAAGGTAAGGACAAATTTTCAATTGATAATTAACCATTGACAATTAACCGTTTGAAATAGTGATTGCATTTCAGTGATATTCGCTATAACTCCGTTTAGTGTTCGGTGTAGAGCCACTGTAGAGCCACTGTAGAGCCACTGTAGACCCACTGAAGATTCAATGTAGCTTCGGTATAGGTAGTAATAAAAAGGACACGAGCGTTTTGTTCGCACTAGCTTGTGAGAGAGATTCTTTGCTAATTGAATAGCTTCTGAATATTCTTATACGAATCCTTCACTAACTCTCGTACCTCTGCCTCGTCTTTCCAACACGCTTTTTCTATATCTTCTTCAGTTTGAGGTACCAATTTCTTCTTAAAGGTAGTAGTCATATCATACCAATAGGTCTCTTTCAAAAAATATTGCCCATCGCGTTTGAATATGTGATAAGTAATCGTTCGGAAGCGCTGGATAAGCAGTTTTTTAACACCTGTTTCTTCCTCTACCTCACGCAAAGCACAAGTAGCGATATTTTCGCCCTTTTCTTTCTTTCCTTTGGGCAAATCCCACTTGCCGTGACGCTTAATCATTAGTACTTTTCCTTCCTGATTATACACAATGCCACCCCCTGCTTTTATGGTAGGAATAAGTTGCTTAAATTTCTTCATAAGTTTTTCTTCCTTAGGGTGATATAAGTAGATTTTTTCTACCTCTTTTCGCTTGAGTTCCTCCAAGATAACATCAAGAGTAACATCTTTTATTGGAAAACATTTGACGTTCTCAATATTTTCTCGTACATTTGTCAAAATAATCGACTTTTCGTCTAAAAATATTTCATACATAACCTATGATTTTAGATAGTATTACGGCACAAAATACCGCTGAATTTTTATTGCAAATTAACGCAATTAAATTGAATTCTGAAAATTATTTTACTTGGGCGAGCGGTTGGAAGTCACCAATTTATTGCGATAACCGTATAATCCTCTCATTTCCAGAGGTTCGTTCGTACTTTGCAAGCGTATTGGCAAGGGGCGTAAAAGAGAAATTTCCCGAAGTACAAGTCATTGCAGGGGTAGCTACGGGAGCTATTGGTATCGGTATGTTGGTAGCTAATGCACTCGAATTACCTTTCGTGTATGTACGTCCTGAACCTAAAAAACACGGCAGACAAAACCAAATTGAAGGTTTTTTGCGCCCTGAACAAAAGGTAGTAGTGGTAGAAGACCTAATAAGTACAGGAATGAGTAGCCTTAATGCGGTAAAAGCCCTACGCGATAGTGGTGCTGAGGTATTGGGAATGATAGCCCTTTTCTCTTACAATTTTGATGTAGCCAATGAGCGTTTTACCGAGGAGAAGGTACCGCTTTACACTGCTGGCGATTACGACAGTCTATTAGAAAAAGCCTTGCTTTTTGGTCGTATCAAAAAAGAAGATTTAGAGATGCTCCAGCAATGGCGCAAAAGTCCGGATACTTGGAAACAGTAAAATATTCATAGTAATTTTATGAAATATCTAACAATTATATGGTTGTTTTTTAGTGTAGGAGTCTTTGCACAAAAACAAGTGCGTGGTAGAGTGGTGCGTGATACAATACCTTTGTCAGGAGCTCACGTGATGAATCTTTATACCAATGCTGTTACTACTACTGATGCCAATGGTTATTTTACACTAAAAGCAAGTGAACGTAATACTTTGCAAATTACTTTTGTAGGAATGCAAACTGTTTATCGCACTCTTACAAAAGCTGATTTTGGTTTCGGAGGAGTTTTAATACAGATGAAAGAACAGGTCAATCAGCTTGATGAAGTTGAAGTATCAAAATATCAAGGGGTTTCTGCTCAAAGGTTAGGAATTTTACAGCATACTCCTGTAGAGCGTACTTTTGCTGAAAAACGTTTGTATAGTGCTACTCATAGTGCAGGAGGAAATTTATTAAGCATTGATTTACTCATTAATACTATAAGTGGACGAAAGAAGCTCTTAAAGAAAATTGTAGCCAATGAGCAGAACTTAGCTGTCGCTAGCTATATACGTGAAAATATGAAAGTCTTTCTACAAAAAGAACTCAAACTAAACGAAGAAGAAATAGACGTTTTAGCCTATTATGTAATGGAGAGAACCGAGTTCCACGATCTTGTAAGGAAGAAGGAAAATAAGCAAATGGAGTTTATGCTTATAGAAGCGTGGGGTGAGTATCAAAGATTAGCAAAAACAGAAAAATAAAGAATAAAAAAGATGTATCAAACTCTCTTTGATACATCTTTTTTATTGTAATTACGATACAACTTCTGAGGATTTATCTTCTTCTTCCTCAATAATATCGTGTGGGTCTTTAAACTTGCGCTTACCAAAGATATTTTCAAGATCTTCGCGGAAGATTACTTCACGTTCTAAGAGCAAGTTTGCCAAAGTAGTAAGCTTATCCTTATTCTCGGTGAGAATATCAATAGCACGCTGATATTGTTCTTCTATAATCTTAGAAATCTCTTCATCTATTAGGTGTGCTGTTTTCTCACTATAAGGTTTGGTAAAACTATAATCGGCTTGGGCTGAATCGTAATAAGTAAGGTTACCTATCTTGTCATTAAGCCCATAAATGGTTACCATTGCACGCGCTTGTTTGGTTACCTTCTCAAGGTCGCTGAGAGCACCTGTAGAAATCTTATCGAATATCACTTTCTCTGCAGCTCTACCGCCAAGAGCAGCACACATCTCATCGAGTATCTGTTCAGTACGCACTATTTGGCGTTCTTCTGGTAAATACCAAGCCGCGCCTAACGACTGTCCGCGAGGCACGATAGTTACTTTTACAAGTGGTGCGGCGTGTTCTAAGAGCCAACTTACAGTAGCGTGACCTGCTTCGTGGAAGGCTATTGTCTTGCGTTCTTCGGGAGTAAGAATTTTAGTTTTCTTCTCCAAACCACCTACAATTCTATCCACTGCATCAAGGAATTCTTGTTTGCTTACCGCTGTTTTACCTTTGCGTGCTGCAATAAGAGCAGCTTCATTACATACGTTAGCAATATCAGCGCCAGAGAATCCTGGGGTTTGTTTTGCTAAGAAGTCTATATCTAATGTTTCTGCTGTTTTGATAGGTCGCAAATGTACTTCAAATATCTGTTTGCGCTCATTTAAGTTAGGAAGCTCCACATAAATCTGACGGTCGAAACGTCCTGCGCGCATTAGTGCTTTATCGAGGATATCAGCGCGGTTAGTGGCTGCCAATACGATAACATTAGTATGTGAACCAAAACCGTCCATCTCGGTAAGGAGTTGGTTGAGAGTATTCTCACGCTCATCATTAGCTCCCGTCATTACATTTTTACCACGAGCACGACCTATAGCATCAATTTCATCAATAAAGATAATGCAAGGAGACTTTTCTTTAGCTTGCTTGAAAAGGTCGCGCACACGAGAGGCACCTACCCCTACGAACATCTCTACAAAGTCAGAACCAGAGAGTGAGAAGAAAGGTACTTGGGCTTCACCTGCTACAGCTTTCGCAAGAAGAGTTTTACCTGTACCAGGAGGACCTACTAATAGGGCTCCACGTGGTATTTTACCTCCTAATGAAGTGTATTTATCGGGGTTTTTGAGGAAGTCTACAATCTCTTGTACTTCTTCTTTTGCTCCCTCTAAACCTGCTACATCTTGAAAAGTTACACGCGTTTCTTTCTTTTCATCGAATACACGCGCCTTAGATTTACCAATGCTGAAGATACCACCAGCTCCTCCGCCTCCTGCCATACGGCGCATTACGTAAATCCATAAGCCTATGATGACTATAAAAGGCAAAATAGAGAACAGCAAATCGCCGAAGATGTTTTGCTGGGTTTTGTTCTCACGAGTAGTGCTGAGATTGTTATCTTTTACAATTTGGTCGAATCGGTTTTCGAAATTACTCAAATCGCCTAATTCAAAACGGTATTGGGGTACGTCACCTGCGTTAGCACCTTGCATAAAGGTATTTCCCGTAGGTTTTACCTCTTTGTGCTCTTCTTTTTTAAGAGCATCGGGGGTGAGATATACATTAGCTTCTTTATGGTTTAAGATGATGATTTTGGATACATCACCATTGCTAAGGTATTCCTCAAATTTAGATTGCGGAATCTCTTTGGGTTGTGACCAAAAACTGGCTCCTGAATAATAATTAAAACCTATAAGTATCAGCAGTAATATGGCATATAACCAATAGGCTGAAAAACGAGACCCGTTGCTTTTATTGTCCGACATATTTTTAATAGTTAGTTTCTAAGTTGATAATTTTAGCGTCTCCCCAAAGTCCTTCGAGGTCGTAATGCTCACGTATTTTTGTTTGGAAGATATGCACCACTACATCCACATAATCGATGAGTACCCACTCGGCATTAGCTTCACCTTCTACGTGCCACGGGTGTTGATGATCTTCGGCTTGACTCACTACCTTTTGGATAGCACCAGAGATAGCCGACACTTGGGTATTAGAAGATCCATTGCACAAAATAAAATAATCGCACACGGTATTCTCTACCTCGCGCAAATCCATAATGGTAATATCGGTTCCTTTTACTTTTTCTATACCAGCTATAATATTACTAATAAGCTGATTTGATGATATTTCCTTATTCAATGTTCTTTATTTTTACAGTTTAAACTTGTTGTATCTCTCTTGAAAGCGCGCAAAGATAAGACATTCCTTTTAGAAAAGCAAAAACATTGCCATTATTCTTCTGTCAGTTAGTTTCAGACATTTTGTCACGTAGTTAAAAATGTGGAGGTGCGAGCCGCACGGGCAGGTATGAGCCACACGCGCAGGTGCAATCCGCACGAACAGGTGAACGAATGACGAACGATGGACGAAGAAAAGACGAATGATGGACGAAGAAATGACGAACGATAGACGAAGAAATGACGAACAATGAACGAAGAAATGACGAACAATGAACGAAGAAATGACGAACAATGAACGAAGAAATGACGAACAATGAACGAAGAAATAACGAAAAAATAACGAAGAAATAACGAAGGTAAGGCGAAGGTAAGGCGAAGGTAAGGCGAAGTTACCTAAACGATACGATATTAGGCAAGCGTTGAGAAAAGCTGTGCAGCCTGAAATCGTCGTTGGTAACGCCTGTAAATTTGAAGATATTGTTACCTGTACCTGGGATATTAGGATAATACCCAAAGGAGAATTGTATGGCTCCAAAGGGAAAATAGTCGTTGGAGATATAAAAACCTATGGAAACCTTAGAGTATACTTCTGTTTTTAGAAAGGCAGTGTTTTCCCTACCTATAAAACCTATATCGGCTGAGAGAAACGGGCTAAACCTAAACCCTATAAGCTGAAAAGGAGCATATACTTGCGTTTGTGAGGTGAGAATAAGTTTGCGTGTGCCGTATACTTCACGACTACTAAAGCCTAAGATACCATTAGATTCATTTAAGTTGATCCTGTCGCGCTGGTATACATTTCGGTTAAAACCTACTACAAATGAGGAGCGCAAGAACTGACGAAAATGCCAATCGCCTATGTCGAACAATTTACTGAAATAGGTACCTTCACCTTTTAGTACAGTTTCTTTGTTCGTGCCGTCCTTGAAGAATGTGCCTACCTCAAAGTTGATAGAATGGTAACCACGCTTGGTATAGTTTGCCTCAGCAAAGCCTATACCGAGATAGGGCAAAGTAGCGTAGTTCTTCCGCAGTATCCCTGAGGTGAGAAACAAAGAACGCCCTATTCCTACGTCCTCGATATCGCCGTTGCGAAATATATAGCGGTCTTTCACAAAGCCTGTACTATTGAGACTGAATTGGGTGAGATATAGGTTCTCGTTGCCGTAATATTGCTCGGGGTCTATCTCGGGAGAAGGTTTTTCGTAATAATTGATATTGCGAAAACGCCCAGCTATGATAAAATTATTGATGCGCTTATTTTCTACTTTTCTGAGGGGCTTTACCCAACTACCAAAAGCATCGAAGGTGCGTGTCATTAGGATAGGAATATAGATAGAGTCGCGATAACTAATACCTTCGTCTTCATATCGGTATTCGTAATAACCTAGGCGCCCCGACCAGCGTGCCAAAGGTGAATACAGCGGTCGCTCTACCTGTATGTTCTTTGAAAAATAGTTCTCGTAATCGGAATAATAACCAGTTCGCACATTGATGTAAGTGTTTTTGATGTTTCTCACCACATAATTAAAGCCTTTACCATTGTTCCCGATTCCTGAAAAGTATTGTTGATAGGTGAGCGAGAGTTCGTGTCCTATCCCAAAGAGATTTTGCTCGGTAAGTCGTGTCCAGCCTCTACTGCCTGCCAAGTCGCCGTCGACGTATATAGACCAGCTATCAAGCACATTCACTTGCACATCTACTGAATCGGAGGTTTGACTCACAGGGATAGCACGCACTTGTGCCCTACGGATATACCGCTGATTGCGCAATACACGTTCGGTTTCACTCAGCAAAAGAGTATCTAAGGGCTTGTCCTTTTTAAACAGAAGAAACTTGCGCACCGTGCTCTCGCGGGTTTTCACGTGAAGCGTATTGCCAAAACGTTCCAAACGAGTGTTAGGTACCTTGTTTAAATCTCTTTCGTCAAACCCAAAAGGGTCTAAGGTAGTAATAATGATATTTCTAATGATTTTTCCTTGATAAGAAGGGGCTTTTATAGGGGTAACCGTAGTACTAACAGTAGCTGTGGGGGTGAGTGTTCTACCAGTTGCTTTTTCCTCAATTACAATAAGATTGTTGAGATTTTTAGTAAGTTTATATTTGTTAAAGAAGTTTTTGATTCTCTCATAAAATACTCTGTTTTTAGCTTCTCTTTCAGGTGAAATGCCTCCCAGTACAGAGTCTTTTACCCTTAAAGTATCTATTTCTTGAGAAAGAAGATAATTCATTCCCAAGAGAAAGAGAGCTATAAGAGTAAAGGTTTTTCTCATTTCCTTTTTTGCTGAAAAAACTGTTTTAACAAGGCTGTAGCTTCCTGGCTTAAAATGCCGGTAACTACTTCGGTTTTTGGGTGCAGTTTGCCCCCCATTACGCTGTAGCCTCTATGGGTATCGGGGGCAGCATAGACCAAACGCGATAACTGACTCCAATACAAAGCACCTGCACACATTGCACAAGGCTCTAACGTGAGGTACATAGTGCAACCTGTGAGGTATTTACCTCCCAGATAGTGAGCTGCCATAGTAATGGCTTGCATTTCGGCGTGCGCTGTCACATCGTTGAGGCACTCGGTAAGGTTATGGGCTTTGGCGATAATTCTGTTATCAATGGTGATAATGGCTCCTACGGGAATCTCGTCTTCCTCGAAAGCTAATTGAGCTTCTTCTAAAGCCTTTTGCATAAAGTATTCGTCAGTATTCATTGAAATAAAAATTACTTTGGCAAAGTACAAAAACTTTGCCAAAGTAATGTTAAAAATACGGTTATAAGGTAATTATTTATTACCGCCAAAGAGGTTGCCAATACCTCCCATAATATCATCCATTACATTTCCGCCTTTGTTTTTGTCGAAGAAAGAGTTCATCATTTCACTGATGTTACCTCCTTTACCTGAGAAAAAGTTGGATATCATTGGGGTTAAGTTTTGGAAAATCTTGCTTACATTATCCAATGAAACACCTGTTTTCTCACTGATAGCTTTTAAGGTAGACGATTGCCCGTCGCCTGTGAGTTTGTTTAAAATCTCACTACCTTCGGCTTTGCCGAGCATCGATTTGAGTGAATCCATTACCGAGCTTACTTTATCGCTACCGATACCTGTTTTCTCGCTCAATCCTTTTACGAGTTGTTGAAGGTTATCACCTCCTAAAAAATCTAACATTCCTGCCATATAATAATTATTTTAATAAGGTTATAATTTGTGAGGCTAACTCAAAGCCTATGCGGTTCTGAGCTTCGTTAGTAGCTGCCCCTATGTGTGGGGTAAGCGATACCTGAGGGTGCATTAACACTTGTATAGCGGGGTTGGGTTCGTTTTCAAATACATCTAAACCTGCGAAAGCTACTTTGCCACTATCTAAGGCTTCTATAAGGGCTACTTCATTTAAAGCACCTCCACGTGCTAAATTGATGACTCCTACACCATCTTTCATCAAGGCAAACTCTTTTGCATCGAGTATATAACCTCCTTCTGCTGGGCTGTTGTTGAGAGTGATAAAATCAGCTTTTGCCAGTAGGTGTTCTTTTTCTACGGTTTTGATAGTGAAAGGCAAGGTTTGTCCATCGAAAAAGTCGAGGGTTATTACTGCCTCAGTTACTTTGGGGTCGTAAGCCATTACGTTCATACCTAAACCGATAGCAATGCGAGCTACTGCTTGTCCGCTACGTCCGAACCCTATAATGCCTATGGTTTTACCGCGCAATTCGGCACCATTGTTATAGTTTTTTTTGAGTTCGTTAAACTGAGTGTCGCCTTCCAAAGGCATATTGCGGTTGGCATCGTGTAGAAAGCGTACGCCACTGAAAAGGTGCGCAAAAACGAGCTCGGCTACCGAATTAGCCGAAGAGGCTGGGGTATTAATCACGTGTAGGTTTTTGCTTTTGGCGTGTGCCACATCTATATTGTCCATTCCTACGCCTCCTCTACCGATGAGTTTGAGTGACGGACAGCCATCGATGATATCTTTTCGCACTTGTGTGGCTGAACGCACTAAGAGCACATCGATTGCGTGTTTGTTTATATAGTCTATCAATTGGTTTTGAGCTACCTTAGTAGTGATAACTTCAAAACCTTCTTTTTCTAACGCTTCTTTTCCTGAATCGGAAATTCCATCGTTTGCAAGTATCTTCATCGCCATTATATTAATTTAATTAGTAAATTAGTGAATTAGCAAATTGCCAATTACAATTATACCCTTCTCTGTACAACTTCAAAGATGCGTTCGCCATCGCATTTTAGGGTTTTGGAAGGGAACTTGAGAATGAGGGCATAGTCGTGAGTTGCCATCAGTATGGTTCGTCCTGAGGCGTTGATTTCTTTGAGAACTTGCATTACTTCTACACTGGTCTCGGGGTCTAAGTTACCTGTAGGTTCATCGGCTAAGATGAGTTCGGGGTTGTTGAGCAAGGCACGTGCGATAGCTATGCGTTGTTGTTCGCCTCCTGATAGCTCGTGAGGAAACTTAAAACCTGTATTCTGCATTTTTACTTTTGCAAGTACCTCTTCTATGCGTTGTTGTATTTTTGCTTTATCAGTCCATCCGGTAGCTTTCAGCACAAAAGCGAGATTATCGTGCACGCTTCTATCGGTAAGCAGTTTGAAATCTTGGAATACGACTCCTAGTTTACGGCGGAGCAGAGGGATTTCGTCTTCGGTGAGTTTATTTAGGTTGAAACCTACGACTTTTCCTTGTCCTTTGGTAAGGGGTAAATCGCCGTAGAGCAACTTGATTAAGCTACTCTTTCCTGACCCTGTTTTGCCGATAAGGTACACTAATTCACCTTTCCCAATGGTGAGATTTACATTGGAGAGAATGAGGGTATTCTTTTGATATACTGATACTTCTTTTAAATCTAATACTGGTTCTTCCATTGATATAAGTTCAGTAAGGCAACTATTTACCTTACAAAATTCCTGCAAAGGTAGAAAAAATATTTGTATGATGGAAATTTTTTGGAGAAAAAGTGAAAAAGTGAGGTTATATAGAAAATAGCCGTAGCACAGCAGACGGTCGTAACACGATGGCAGGGAAGTGGGAGAATTAGAAAATGGGAGAATTAGAAAATGGGAGAATTAGAGAATGAGAAAATTAGAGAATGAGGAGATGAGTTTATTTGAAATTCTTGGAGAGAGATATAAGTTAAATTTACAGATTGTAGAGGGTTAAAATGTGTTAAATGTTATAGTTTGTGTTATTGAAAAAAATACAATGATTTGACTTAAACTTTGAGTTTTCAGCAATGTTTGGACAAAATGATTGAGAAAAAAATGTTAAAATGAAGGATTTACCCTATTTTTTAGCAAAGTTTGAAAGAGGAACGAAATGTTAAAATTTACTTCTGCCTATTGACTTTTAAAGAAATACATTATACTTTTGGGGCAAAAATAAAAATAAATAAACTATGAGAAAAAGAACTTTCAAATTTGGAATGTTGGCTTTGGTAGCCCTTGCGCTTACTTATTGCCAACGCGAAGAGGCTCCAGAAGCACCGCAACAAGAACCTGTTCCTACTGTAGACCCTCAAGCGGTAGTGAGCTTAAACGAAGCCAAGAGCCTTTTCGAGGCTTCAGAAAACCAGAAACGCACCACTAACAGTGTGAGCCGTAGCGGGCAACCGTTTGTTGAGTTAGAAACCGATTGGCGGTATTTTTTACAAACACAAACACTAGCAGGTGATGCTTATGCTAAAATACCTATTACGATAATAGGTTCTGACTTGAGTGCCGAAATGCTCTTCTTGAAAGAAAACGGCATAACTGAGCAATACCTCTTTATTACAGAGCCAGACAGCCTTACTAACGACAACCGCATTGTAAATGCTGACTTCTATTTGCTCACTCCTAAAGGAGAGTTTATCTCAGCCTACCGAATGACCGATGGGGTGATTAGCCACCAGTTAGTACCCAAAGTTAAGGCAAATTATAGGCTTGTAGTAGATACTGATGTGACACCAACGGGAAGAAAAAAACGAAGGAAGACACCACCCATAGAATCTATTGATACTAATAATAAAAAAGAAGGCTCTGAAGAAGAAGATGATTTTGGTGGATGCGGAGGAGATGGAGACGATGATCCTATTCAATTAGATCCAGTTGATGTTTATGGCACAATACCTGTTCATTATGGTTCTTATCCTACCTATAACGGAAACGGCTATGAAAATTTTACCAAAGGAAAAGACCCCAAACCCAGTGAAAATGGCATAGGAGGAGGAAATGGAGGATCAAGCAGTAGTGATGTAGGGGTGGGCATTGTAAAGGGAGGAAAGAAGAGTAAAAATATGAGGACAATAGATGATGAAGAGAAAGAAAAAAAAGAAGATGCTCCAGTTCTTGATAGACCTGACCACCCTATATCTGATAATAAATGTTTCTTTAGCACAGTAGACCTCAATAAAGGTGCTACATTAACCATTTATGTAGATGAGCCTAACCCTGGAACTGGAAATGTTAAAAATTGGACAAATGTAGGACATACTTTTATAGGTATCACGCAAGGCGAAAAACAATATACCTATGGTTTCTACCCTAATGTACCTGGGCACAAAACAATATCTAATAACAATGTAGATTCTGTTTTAGGAAAAGATGATAGGCATTCTTTTTCTGTTTCTTTTTCGGCGGAGATTTCTCCAGAACAGCTACAAAAGATTATAGAATTATCTGAAAAATCTTATGACCGTCAATACAATCTAAGCTACAGTAATTGTACTGATTTTGCCATATCCGTAGCAAATTTAGCAAATATCACTTTACCCTATTGTAAAGGAACTTGGACAGGAGGAGGAGGTTCTGCTCCCGGCATATTGGGCAAAGCACTAAGAGATAGTTCAGCATTTAAAAATAAAATTAATACAAGAGGAGGAACAGCTCCCGCAAGTAAAGGAAATGGTTGCTGATATGAAACAGTTATTATATTTAATCTTAGTATTGCCTTTATTAGCGATGACACCCCCTAATAAAGAGGCAAAACAGCGAAAAGTAGTAGAAGAGTATGTACATACACTTCTCAATACCGAAGATGATGCCATAAGATCCATTAGTGACAATGAAGATATTGTAAAACTTACTTCATTACTAAAACTCACGAGAACCTATACAAAAGATGAGATTGATAATGCAATAGATTTTCTGTTGTATGTAAAGCGAACCTTGCAGGGGCATAAATATAAAATACTAAACTTTAAAGAAGCTAATAAAAAACTAAAGAGAGAAGGTGGTGCTATAGCTTCTGATAAGGGAGATGTATATTATATTGATATAGATGGAGAGGGTATATTTTTTCAGGCTGCTGTAGTAGTAGATGATGATTATAAGATTATTAGTATTGCTATAGGAATGTGTGACCACCCGCAAAGGTTATGCTTTCTGTATCTTTAACAGTTAAAAAATAAGGCAATGGTAATAAAACCATTGTCTTATTTTGTAGAAATATGTAAAACTAACCTTATGAAACAGTTATTATATTTAATTTTAATACTCCCTTTACTAGCGATGACTCCTCCTAATAAAGAGGCAAAACAACGAAAAGTAGTAGAAGCGTATGTACATACGCTTCTCAATACTGACGAGGAGATCTTAAATATTTATGAAAACGAGGATATACAACAGATTTTCCCATCGTTTAAACTCACAAGAACCTATACAAAAAAAGAAATTGATGAAATAAAAGAATCTCTTTTGTATATAAAGCAAATCTTACAAGGACATAGATATAAGATACTAAACTTTAAAGAAGCTGATAAAAAACTTAAAACAGAAGGTGGTGCTGTAGCTTCTGATAGGGGAGATGTATATTATATTTATGATAAAGATCTAAAAGGTGTTTTCTTTCAGGCTGCTGTGGTAGTAGATGATGATAACAAGATTATCAGTATCGCTATAGGAATGTGTTTTAATCCTAAAAGATTGTGCTTCTTGTATCTTTAACAGTTAAAAAATAAGGCAATGGTAATAAAACCATTGTCTTATTTTGTAGAAATATGTAAAAACTAACCTTATGAAACAGTTATTATATCTATTACTTTTTTGTTCTTGTGCTGTGATGGCACAAGAACAAAAATATATATTGCTTGACAGTCTTACAGCTAACTTTAAGATAAAACACTATACGCTTGATACTTCTCCTTATGGACCTAGAAGAACTATTGAAATGTATAATGTGTTTTTTTCAAATTATGGTTTAAATAAGGGTGAAGATTATATAATGTTGTTTTCTATACTTCCTGACCTTAGTAGCAAAACTGATTGGGAAGAGATAGATTTTAGAAAAATAGAAAATAATCTTTTTCCTGTTAAAAAGATTTTTACAAGAGCTATCTATAAAGTATTTAGCGTTCCTGAAAAATTTAGTTTTTCTCTTAAAAAAGAAGATGATATTAGTGGGGTGAGATTAGTAAAAAAGGTAAAAGACAAGTATTATGTAGGCAAAATTATCAGAATAGATGACTTTTATTGTATAGAGGTGTCTCGTGAGATTCAATTAGCTACCAAAAATTTTATTCTTAATACCAATCAACCTATAGTACCTATTAACGTATTGAAGCAGAAATATAAAGAATTTAAGCCTTTTCAACAATTTTATTTAGATGATATTTTTGTTATACCTGATATCCTTGAAGGTGTTTACCTCTCTAATATAGAAGAAAAATGGGAGGATACTATGTATTTCTTTTATCAATATTCTTATTATGATAATAGAGGTATTGATGAGCTCGTTTATATTAAAGATAAAGGAATTGTGGCAGGAGCCTATGGCGATTATTTTTACCCAATAGGAAAGATCGATAGAACTGGCACTAAAAGGAGTGATTGGGACAAAGTAATTAACGGTGCTAAAAATCGTCTTTTATGGGCTGAAGAACTCAAAAAAGAATGGGCTGAGAAAGAGAAACAATTAGAAAATTGGAAGAAAGGAAAATGAAACAGTTAATTTTATATTTATTATTATTTTGTTCTTGGGCTGTAGAAGCCCAAGAACAGAAATATATATTGTTAGATAGTTTAACCGCTAACTATCAAGTAAAGAAGTATACTCTTAATACTTCCCCTTATGGACCTAAAAATACTATTGAAGTGTATAATGTATTTTTTCCATCTTATGGATTAAATAAAAACGATGATTATATCATTTTGTTTTCAATACTTCCTGATCTTAGTAGTAAGACAAACTGGGAAGCGATAGATTTTGAGAAGATAAAAAACAATCTATTTCCTACTAAAAATATTTTTAGGAGAGCTGTTTATAAAGTATTTAGTCTTCCTCTCAAGAAAGAAGATGATATTAGCGGGGTAAGATTGGTAAAAAAGATAAAAGACAAGTATTATGTAGGTAAATTTATTAGAGTAGATGACTTTTATTGTATAGAGTTACCTCGTGAGATTCAATTAGCTACCAAGAATTTTATCCTTAATACCAATCAACCTATAGTACCTATTAACGTATTGAAACAGAAATATAAAGAATTTAAGCCTTTTCAACAATTTTATTTAGATGATACACTTGTTATACCTGATATCCTTGAAGGTGTTTACCTCTCTAATATAGAAGAAAAATGGGAGGATACTATGTATTTCTTTTATCAATATTCTTATTATGATAATAGAGGTATTGATGAGCTCGTTTATATCAAAGATAAAGGAATTGTTGCAGGAGCCTATGGCGATTATTTTTATCCAATAGGTAAAAGATCCTATAAGGGGGGAGATTGGCTAAAAGTAATTCACGGTGCTAAAAATCGTTTACTTTGGGCTGAAGAACTCAAAAAGGAATGGAAAGATAAAGAGAAAGAACTTGAAAACTGGAAGAAAGGAAAATGAAGCAGTTATTATACCTATTACTTTTTTGTTCTTGGGCTATAGTGGCACAAGAACAAAAATATATACTATTAGATAGCCTTACCGCTCACTATAAGGTAAAACACTATACCCTTGATACTTCTCCCTATGGAACTAAAAACAGTATTGAGGTGTATAATGTGTTTTCAAAAAAATATGAAACAGACAAAGGAGAAGATTTCATACTCCTATTTTCTGTACTTCCTGATATTGACAGCAAAACTAATTGGGAAAAAATAGATTTTAATAAAATAAAAGACAATCTTTTTCCTACAAAAGAAATTTTTAGAAGAATTATGCACAAAGCCTTAGGTTTTTATCTTGATAAAAATAGAGATATTAGTAAGACGAAATTAGTAAAAATAATAAAGGGTGAGTACTATGTAAGTAAATATTGTTGGATAGAAGATTTTTATTGTATAAATAATCCTTTTAGTATACCTGTGGCTACCAAAAGTTTTATCATAAACACCAATCAAACTATAACTCCTATTGGGGTTCTAAGAGAAAGTTTTATGAAGTTATTTCCTCTTTGCGATGATTTCCCTTTTGAAATAACTTCTGATTTCTCTTATGCTATACCTGAATTCTTTGAAAATACTTATTTAAGTAATATAGAAGAAAAAGGTGGTAATATAATATATCATTTCTATCAATTTTCTAATCATCTACATGCAAACATAACTCGTTTTGCTTATATCAAAGATAAAGGAATCGTAGGAGGTATATATTTAAAATATTTTATAAAAGGTCCTTTTTTTACTGATAAAACAGGTAATTGGAGAAAGTTAAAACGTCTCCCTGAAAACGAATTACTTTGGGCTGAAGAACTCAAAAAAGAATGGGCTGAGAAAGAAAAAGCCAAAAAATAAGGCTTATGAAAAACTTATTTTACTTACTATTATTTTGTTCTTGTGCCACTATGGCACAAGAACAAAAATATATATTACTTGATAGTTTGACTGCTAATTTTGAGGTAAAACACTATACTCTTAATACTTCTCCTTATGGACCTAAAAATACGATTGAAATATATAATGTATTTTTTCCATTTTATGGATTAAATAAAAACGATGATTATATCATTTTGTTTTCAATACTTCCTGATCTTAGTAGTAAGACAAACTGGGAAGCGATAGATTTTGAGAAGATAAAAAACAATCTGTTTCCTACAAAAGAAATTTTCAGAAGAATTATACACAAAGTATTTAATGTCCCCCTCAAGAAAGAATACGATATTAGTAATTCTAAATTAGTAAAAAAGGTAAAAGATAAGTATTATATGAGTAAAAATCTTTGGATAGAAGATTTTTATTGCTTAGATTATCCTCGAGATATGGTAGTTGCTACCAAGAATTTTATTCTTAACACCAATCAACCTATAAAACCCATAAATGTACTAAAGAAAGATTATAAAAAAGTGATTCCTTATGACTCTTTCCCTTTAGATAGAAAAGAAATGAGTTTACTTATTCCTGATGTTTTTGAAAACACATATCTTTCCAATATAGAAGAAAAGTGGAGTGATATAATGTATTATTTTTATCAATTTTGTAATGCAGGAGGTATTAATGAACTTGTTTATATTAAAGATAAAGGAATTGTAGCGGGAGCCTATGGTGATTTCTTCTATTCGAGGGGAAAAAGAGATATTTTAGGTGGCGATTGGGTAAAAATAATAAATGATCCTAAAAATCGTCTACTATGGGCTGAAGAACTGAAAAAGGAATGGAGAGATAAAGAGAAACAATTGGAAAATTGGAAGAAAGGAAAATGAAGCAGTTAATTTTATATTTATTATTATTTTGTTCTTGGGCTGTAATGGCACAAGAACAGAAATATATACTCTTGGATAGCCTTACCGCTCACTATAAGGTAAAACACTATACATTACGCCCTCATTCTTTTTATAAAGGAAAAGAGATTGAGATGTATAATGTATTTAATCAGGGAGTTTTCTTTGGTTATAATTATTTAACCCTGATCTCGGTATTACCTGATATGAACAATGCTAACTCTTGGGTAGAAGTTTCTAAGGAAGAGGTCGAAAAAGCTGCTGTTAAGATAGAAGAGGTTCGCAGAAGTAATAAAAATAAATTCTTAAACTCATTCTCTTTAGTAAAAAAAGAAGACGACAAGTATTATAAAGCGAGATGCTGTTTAGTAGAGGTATTTCAATTGATGGATTATTCTTCAAAAGTACACTTGAACGATAATAACATCATCAATACAAAGCAAGATTTTGTTACTTATGCTGAGTTAAAAAAAGAATTGAACAAAGGAACACATATTACTAAATATGCTCAGCCAATGGAAGATAAAGAATCTTTCTTGGATAGTTGTTTTGAAAGTATTTACCTATCGGGTACAGAAAAACGCGGCAAAGATACTGTTTATCTGTTTTGGACGTTCACTGCTTGGAATAATCGCTCGGGGTTAGAGGCTTATCATCGTGGCATTGACCGCTTTGCTTATATAGAGGGCAAAGGCATTGTAGCAGGAAGTTATGATTTTTTGTTTGACACTCAAAGTCCGCTTCACTCACATAACAGTGAACCTGCTATAAAAAAAGAAGTAGGTAGAGAGTTACTTTGGGCTGAAGAACTCAAAAAAGAATGGGCTGAAAAGGAAAAGTCTAAAAAATAAGGCTTATGAAACAGGTATTATTATACTCATTATTATTTTGTCCTTGTGATGTAATGCTACAAGAAGTGAAAAAGGAATGAGCAAAGAAGAGAACAAAAAATAATTATTATAAGGCAATGGTTTTATTACCATTGCCTTATTTTTTTCAATAGAGTAGGGATTGCAAAGGTGTGTTATCGGAGAATCTCGGAGAGAATCGGAAATTATCGAAGATAGAGTTATGGTATAGTTAGCTTATAGAAAGCTTATAGGAAGCTTATACGAATCTTGGACGATTGGTATAGAAAGGGTATATAAGTAGTTAAGAATGAGGGATTAAGAGCGAAGGGTGAAGAGTTAAAAAGTGTTAATTAGGCGAAGAAAGAAGAGAGGAAAAACGAAAGGTTTAAAGTGAAAAGTGGATAGGAGGGCGAAGGTGATTTCAACTTTACCAAAATCTCAAACTTTGGCAAAGTATGTGGGGATAGTAAATAATGTGAGTTTGAAGTAGAGAAGTGAGGCTGTACCTCAGAAATTAAACAAAATTGATTTCAAAATTAAAACAAAATCAAGGATGTGCCTTGTAAAATGTTTTTTCAAGATTTCATCTTATACAGAAGGTCGTAGCACGGCAAACAGTTCTTTTTAACCAAGAGAGTACCGCAAAAAGCGAGTTAATAAAGCGTTTTAATTGTATAGAAAAGATGTTTGTTAGAAAGCAAAAAAGCGAATGGTGTTTTTATATGAACAAAAAAAGTATTACTTTTGCCTCACGCAAAACAATTTATTGAGAATGAAAACAGAAGAAATTATAACCATTGCCAAACAAACTATCAGTGAAGAAGCTCAGGCAGTTGCTAAATTAGTAGACTATATAGATGACGATTTTACTAAATCGATGGAGTATATACTGCAATCGAAGGGGCGTGTGGTGATTACAGGTATCGGGAAGAGTGCTATTATTGCTAATAAAATAGTGGCGACAATGAATTCTACTGGTACGCCTGCTATCTTTATGCACGCTGCTGATGCGATTCACGGTGACTTGGGCATCATACAACAGGACGATGTGGTGATATGCATTTCAAAAAGTGGTAATACGCCCGAAATAAAAGTATTGGTACCATTGCTTAAACGCGGTAATAACAAATTGATAGCGATTACTTCTAACAGAAATTCGGTTTTAGCCCAACAGGCTGATAGTGTGCTTTACGCTCACGTAGAGAAAGAGGCTTGCCCTAATAACTTAGCTCCGACGACTAGCACTACCGCTCAGTTGGTTTTGGGTGATGCCTTAGCGGTGTGTTTGCTTGAAATGAAGCATTTTGGTAGCAGTGATTTTGCTAAATATCACCCCGGTGGAGCATTAGGGAAACGTTTGTATTTGAAAGTGGCTGACATTGTAGTGCACAACCAAAAACCCGAAGTGGCTCCGGATACTGATATTAAGAAGGTGATTGTGGAAATATCGGAAAAGATGTTGGGGGTAGCTGCTGTGATTGATAATGGACGAATTGTGGGGGTAGTGACTGATGGGGATATCCGCAGAATGCTCAGTAAAACGGATAGTATAAAAGGATTGGTGGCTAAAGATATAATGAGTGCTAACCCTAAGACGATTGACTTGGAGAGTTTGGCTATTGATGCGTTACACCTAATGGAGAAGAATAAAATTACGCAGTTATTGGTAACGCGTGAAGGGCAATACGAGGGGATTATACACTTGCATAATTTGATACAAGAAGGTTTAATATAGATTTTAAGAAAGGTGAGGGAGTTATAATAATTGTTCATTGTCAGGTATTTGGATATTATTTTGTAAAAAATATTGCAGATTATTTGGTCAGGTAAAATAATTGTAGTACTTTTGCACCTCGAATTAAAAATTAATCATTTTATTTATGAATCAATACGAAACTGTTTTCATTTTGAATCCCGTTTTATCTGATACACAGATAAAGGAAGCAGTAGAAAAGTTTGAGAATTTTCTTACTTCAAGGGGTGCAGAATTTGTAGCAAAAGAGAATTGGGGCTTGAAGAAATTAGCTTACCCAATCCAGAACAAGAAAAGCGGATTTTACCACCTCTTCGAGTTTAAAGTAGCTGGTGAAGTAATTGATGCTTTTGAATTGGAATTCCGTCGTGATGAGCGCGTGATGCGTTACTTGACTGTGAAATTAGACAAGCACGCCATTGAGTGGGCTGAAAAGAGAAGAGCAAAGTTAAACACTAAAAAAGCGTAAGAAAATGGCAGTAGAACAAAAAAAAGGAGATATCAAATATCTTACTCCGCTAAACATCGACACTTCAAAACAAAAGAAATATTGTCGTTTTAAAAAATCAGGTATTAAATACATTGATTACAAAGATGCTGACTTCCTCTTGAAGTTTGTAAACGAGCAAGGTAAGTTGTTACCTCGTCGTCTTACTGGTACTTCATTGAAGTTCCAACGCAAGGTGGCTACCGCTGTGAAGAGAGCACGCCACTTGGCATTAATGCCTTATGTAGCCGATTTATTAAAATAATAACAGGAGTAGAAACTATGGAAATTATACTAAAACAAGACGTACATAATTTAGGTTTTAAGGACGATGTCGTTACAGTAAAGAACGGCTACGGACGTAATTACCTCATTCCGCAAGGATTTGCAATTTTGGCTACTCCCTCAGCAAAAAAGGTATTAGCTGAAAATTTAAAACAGAAAGCTTACAAAGAGCAACACATTATTGATGAGGCTAAGAAAACAGCTCAAGCACTTTCGTCATTGGCGGTAAAAATTATTGCCAAAGTAGGTGCTGGAGATAAGCTTTTTGGGTCAATTAATAATGGTGATTTGGCACAAGAATTAGCCAAAGCGGGTCACGATATTGACAAGAAATTTATTTCTATCGCAGGTAACACCATCAAACGTGCTGGGAAATACAATGCTTCTATCCGTTTACACCGTGAAGTAATTGTTGATTTTCCATTTGAAATTATAGCAGAAGTAGCAAAAGTAGAAGCAAAACCTGCAAAAAAGGCTGAAGAGCCCAAAACGGAAATTGCTACTGAGCAACCTGCTGAAAACTAATAAATTATAAGGATTTAAATAGTTCATATCAATTATAATTTTTGATACCTATAAGGGAAATTTACCTTTGTAGGTATTTTTTTTACAATAAAATTTTTGTATATTAAAAATAATGTGTACTTTTGTACCAATTTTAGCAGAATCTCAAAAAATACTATGGAATCCAAAATTAATACAATAGGTCTAACAATATGGGGTTACAAGCAGGGATGCAAGGTGTTAGCCTCACAAGGAGTTAACTTTCAGCTGCAAGAAGTAAAGGACAGATTGAAAGATATCAGTGCCTTTATACGCATACACACCCCGCGTGTAGATTTTTACACATTGCAGTTTAGCAATAGTTACAAGATATACACACAATACCGTTCCTCAAAAGAAGTGAATGGACAAAGCGGTGTGTATATAGCCATTTCATTGTATATACCACATTTTTTACAATGGAGAGGGGTACGACAAGTATTGAACTTGTTAATGGATATGTACTTTGCAGAGCATATCAATTACGAGAACAATATTCCGTTACTCAATGAAAAAGAGGATATATTTCCATATTTTAATCTTCTGAGAGGGTACGAAAAGCAGTTGGTAGAGGAACCAGTAACGGCTTCTTTTGCATTAGACCAAAGCTATATGCCTAAGGTTTTCCCTTATATGGATATTTATGAGGTAGATAAGTACTTCAATATGCCTTACCGTCCTGAGTTTGAGAAATACCAAGACCTTGTGTTCTTGCGCAAAGAATTTGTGGAAGACCCTCGAGCTTATAGTATTGACTTCCTTTTTCCAGAATACGCAATACCTAGAACAAGTACATCTACTTTCCAAACAACCAATGCAGGAGGAAGTAGTGGAGCTTCTCGGTTTGTGCCTTCTAATGCTAATATTAAGATATTGGCTTTTATGAAGAATGGTAAAGACGTGGGAGCTACCTATATGAACGAAGTCTTCTCGGACGATGATACTATTGAAGTGCTTCTTGAAAAATCGAGATACTACGAGATGTTCTCTTATCACGATACGATTAAGAAAGCGATAAAAAGAGGTTATATCAAGAAAGTACAAAACAATTATACTTTTGATTTAATTCCTTTTGCTCCAAAAGAGTTTAAGGTGTACGTAGAAACTCCTCAACGAGAGTTTGAGAAATACATTTCGTTCTTATCATTAGAGAGTACAACTTTTAAAGCTAAGCTATACTCTAATACAAAGGGATATTACTTTTTACTAAAAGGAGATGAGGCACGCAATGTATTCAACCTTAGTTACAATGGTATTGTTTTCAAGAGTAACTATATGGTAGATGATAGGGTGGCCTTATCAGTACCTTTTGAGAAGTATCAGTTTACGATTATTTCGAGCACTATAACTTCAGTATCTCTAAAAATCAATGGTATTGTATTCAGTAAAAACTTGCGCAGTGATTCGCCTGTAGAGATTGTTTTACCGGAGAACTTATACCATTTTGAGTTTGAAAATCAAGATACAGGAAGAGTTATTAGTATATCGAAGAGCGGGGAGGTTAATTTTGATAGAGCTAAAGGAACTTACAATCCACAAATGATTGGCTCAGAGAGTCCTGAGTTTTCTAATGGTTTATCAGTAGTAAACAGAGGGGTTGCTACCACTGAACGAGGCGAAGCGATAGAGATGAACACTAAGTCTCGTGCGTTTTGGATAAAGATTGCTTCGGCAGTTGCTTTTGTTTTAATATTAGTAGGTGTAGGCTATTGGTTTATTTTCCCGATGCTTAAAAATCCTGTGAAGGCTTATGTAGCAATCAATTCGGAGAGTGAAATAGACGAAATGCACTTCTTAACCAATATAGATGAGCGCACTTACGAGATTGAGGATTCTTATATTAGGTTAAAAAAGAGCTTGCCTATCGCTGAGACAAAATTGGTTGTTAGCTTCAAAGAAGAGGGGAAAGACACTCTGTTATTAAATGAAGAACAACTCAATAAGTTAGCTAAAATGGTGGAAGCAAATAGCAAAGATACTCTTAAAATAGATTTGATTTCACCTGCAATGGCATTTCTTTTGGATGTGAATAATTGGAAAGAAACTCACGCAGACCCTAAGGGAAGTCTTTTTATAGCAGAAGCCCAAAAGCGCAATTTCCTTACAGATAAATTACGACCTGAGTTTGAAAAAGCCGTATGGGAAAATTTCTTAAAGGATTTTGATTATTCTGCTTATAATAGTGAACAAGTAGATAGCCTTTTGCGTCCTTATTTAAAAGGAGGTTCTTCTGAATTGAAGTCTTATCAAACAGATTTGCAAAGAATAATTAGAGAAAGTAAAGCACGTGACCAAGTGGAAGTGGCTGTAGAAAGACCTAAGAGAGAAGAGCAACCTGCTACCAAACCTGAAGCAACTGTTGTTAATAGAAATGAAACTACAGTAGGAAGAACACCTAAAACAGTTACCCCTTCTTACAATACTGAAAGACCTGTAACTATAAGTGAGCCACGTGATCCTAAAACAGTGAAACGAGGAGAGAATACTACTCGACCTATCGCTAAAAATGTATCGCTTACAGAAACTTTTGTTACAGATATGAAACGCTTTAATTCACAGGCTTGTTCTGAAGAAGTTGTAGATAGAGTGAAAATGAATTTAAAACGTTTGGAAGGCAATGATTGGAGTGTGGTAATGTTTGAATTTAACCAAGGTAGAAGAGAGATAGAGGAACGTGCGAACCAATATAGTATGTTCTTTACAGCACTTAAAAATGGTACTTCTATTGACCAAGTTAAACCTTCTTACTTTGGAGGACAGACTAGCTTGATTAATTACCTTAAAAAAGGAACCAATTACGAATTGGTAAAAGGGAAGGCTAATCTCAAAACTTTTGCTGATATTCGCCAAGCTATTGTGAATATGGGGGTAGACCCCAAAACAATTCGCTAAGAGATATTGCCTTTTATCTTAAAATACTATACTTATGTTAGAAGTTTTCAATAACCTCGAAGCCTTACTTAAAGGCTTTTGGTTAGTAACTATTCCATTTGTAGAACAATTATAATTATAAGATAAATAATAAAAACTAAGGCGTCATCAATTTGGTGACGCCTTAGTTTTTATTACGTATTGATAGACCGAATAGCTTGTTCTAAGTTCTTCGCTAGTCCAAATAGATAGTTGAACTGTTCTCCATAGAATTGTGTCTCTCGCATTGAGATAGGTGAAGAGGTATCTGTATTTTGAGGAGTGTCTATTATTTCTCTAATGGACTGATTAAATTGTTCAATAGGCGTTTTATAATCAGTTTGAGCAGTAGCCGTAGGTTCAACAAGTAACGTCAAACAGTGTTGCAAGGCTGCTATAAGACTCTCAATTGCCTCGTTGAATACCGCTTTAGGGAAGGTTACTTTCTTGCTGTTCAACCTAATGCCAAACGAAGCCACAGAGGCTAAGAAAGTTTGCTGTATCACGATAATCCCGTATACCGATGGATTTTTATACTGCATAAACTTCGGCTCTTGTAACATTCGTTGGAAGGTGGTATTTAGGTTTGAGAGTGCTAACACAGCTTCTTTGCGCGATACTTTATAGGCAGTGGTAATCCCTTCTCCGGTGTTAAAAATCTCTTTTACTTGCTGTAAGTAACCGATATTAGCTTTTACTGATTTGGTAACCGCTTCTCTATAAGTATTGTGTTCCCACGTAGGCAAAATGAGATAATTACCTGCAAACGATAGTCCAACCCCTATAATGGTATCCAATAGGCGGTCATAAATAAGGCTGTAAACATTAGGTGTAATCAGTGCAAAAATAAATATCGCACTGATAGTGATGAATATAGAGGCGTACATATAGTTCTCCTGAATCAACCCAAAAGCAATAGGCATACACAAAATAGCGACATAGAGGTACAAACTAGGGTAGGGGAGTAGGTAAATCACTGCAAACGAAGCAACCCCACCAATCATAGTGCCATAAACCCTGCTGAGTGAGCGCTCTTGGGTAATCCCAAAACCAGGGCGCATAATAATGAAGATGGTAAGGATAATCCAGTAGGCATTGTTGATAGGGAATATATCACCTATGAGGTAACCCAAAAATACCACTATAGATAGGCGCATTGCGTGCCTAAAAAAGGTAGATTTTAAAGATATATGGTCTTTGAGTCGTCGCCACGAGTAGTTTTGGTAACTCACAAACTTGCGATAAGTACTCTCGTCGCGCACTCCTGCATCGTTGCTGTAATAATTCTCAAAAATATGTCGGATATTTTCAATAGAATGATACTGACTTTCTATGTAGATATAAAAATTTCGCAACAGCAAAGCGCGTTCTTTATCTGCTTCCGATACTTCTGAAAGTGCTTTCAAGGCTTCGTTCTTCTCTTTGGTTTGCGCTAATAAGCCTTTTAAACAGTTGTCTAATTGTATCTTTTTGCGTGACCCAATGTATTCGGACATTTGTTGTAGCTGTCTCGATAGCTCTTTGAGAAAATCTACATAAGTTTGTAAATATTCACGATGCTCGGCAAAAGCCTTGTCCACTTTCTCATATTGTACGGGGTTGGCTAAAGCTAGCTCGAAGATATCCACTAGCTCTATAAACATCAAAAATTGGCGTTGCAGGTAATCGGTTTTACCTGATTTGCTCCGTGAATCAAGTACGGCTTCACGGAGCTTTTCATATTTTTCATTAAGGCTTGTTTGCAGGTTGATGAGCTTTTTGAGTCCTTCGCTTCTGTCTTTGGCGATGAGTAAGTCAGCTCTTACCGAAAAAAACTCTGCCGTAAGAGCAAAGCACTTCCCTAATAGCTGTTCACTGTACAAACGCGGACGTATTTTTAGGAATATATACACTAATACACTGTACCACAAACCTCCTAATAACACACAACCGCTGTACAACACGATACCCCACCCTATTTGTAAGTGGGCTAAAGTAGAGGCTATCTCAAACAATCCCGCGAAAGCTACCATTGTAGCGCGATGTCCGTATAACGAAATATAAGCATTGCCGAAGGTGAGTAGGAATATGGTAGGCAGTAATAAGTACTCGTAAGGAGCCGTGAGGTTTACCAAAGTAGAACTGATAGTTGCTAGTAATGTTGCTATGAAAAGACCACCATAGAGGTGTTTTTGATTCCCTGGAATATCGCTGGGCGAAATCGCAACAATACTCAAAGCTATAGGTATACCAATATCCATTAGGTCAAAGCAATAGCCCAACCCTAAGGGAATAAGCACCGCAATAGTTTTGAGGCACCCTTTGAAGAAAGAAAAACTTTTAAAGAATGATATGATGGAGGTATACATTTTTTACATATATTTGCGGGCAAAATTACAAAACTAATGGCAAATAACCATCTGATAACTGAAATATTAAAGGCAGGAAAGATAATTCTATACCCCACCGATACCGTTTGGGGTTTGGGTTGTGATGCTACAAATCCTGAAGCGGTAGCTAAAATTTTCCAAATAAAACAACGCAGTGAGAGTAAAAGCCTCATCATTTTAGTGAGTGATACAGAGATGTTACAACACTATGTAACGGATATACCTCCTAAGGTGCTTACCTATCTTCAAACCTTGCAAGAGCCTACCACTATTATTTATAGTCACCCTTTGCATTTGGCTAAGAACGTGATAGCTGCTGATAATACAGTAGCCATTAGGGTCGTGCAAGATGTGTTCTGCCAACAGATGATTGCCGATTTTGGCAAACCTATAGTCTCTACCTCTGCTAATATCAGTGGAGAGCCAACACCTTTGTATTACCAACTCATTAATCCCCAAATTATTGCACAATGTGATTATGTAGTACCTTACCGTCAAGACGATACCCAAATAAAAAATCCCTCACGTCTGATTAGGTTTGATACAGACGGAGAGATTCAAATATTAAGATAAATAGTAAGTTACTCTACTATTTTCACAGGTGTTCCGTTATCTATATTAATTTGTCCACTGGTAATCACTTCTTCACCAACAGTAAGTCCGCTGATGATTTCTACCTTATCACCAAAGTTGCGACCGCTTTTCACATTTGCCATTTCAGCTTTAAGCACCTCCTGACCTTTAGCATTTTTGCTACTTACTATTTTAAAAATTTTATTTTGGCTCACACTACCCACGAAAGCAGAATGAGGTACCACAAGAGCTGTAACCTCATCATTACCACTGCCAAACTGTGCAGTCGCATACATTCCCGCTTTTAGCTTTTTGTCTTTGTTGGCTACCAATATTTCTACGGGAAATTTGAGAGCTCCATTAGATTTCGGTGCGATAAAAGTAATTTTCCCCTCTACTAATTCAGAAGAAGTGCTGGGTTTAATTTTAACAACATCCCCCACTTTTAGTTCTCCTACTTGACTTTCATCTACGGTAATTTTCAACTTCAAATTGTCGATATTTACCACGTTGAATAACGTCTGTCCAGCACTTACAAGAGTTCCTTCCTCTACCTCTTTGCTAGTTACAATCCCGTTGATTTTACTACGCACCGCTGTATCACCCGATACAATAGCTGCTGAATTATAGTTCGCTTGGGCGTTTTTGAGTTGCAAGCGCGCTTGTTCCAATTGTTGAGCGGTAACTCCTCCTGTTTGGTAAGCACTTTCAAAGCGCTTTAAATCCGATTTTGCAGTTTCGAGTACCGCTTTGGCATTGTCTAACTGCACATTGGTTCTGTCGGCTTTTGTTTGCGCCAATACTTGCCCTGCTCTCACAAAATCGCCCTCTTTTACGTAAATTTTTATGACTTGTCCTCCTACTTCTGAAGATACATTTAGGTCTTGTTCCGCTACAAAAGTACCGTTAGCCGTAAAAAGGTCGGCTACTTTTTCTTCTGTTACTTTGGCAGCACGTACGGCTACTTGGGCTTCTTTTTGGGCTACAATAGCTACCTCTTCAGCATTTTTCTGTTTGTTAGAATATAGGCGGAGCCCCATTAATCCTACAAGGACTATTATGATAACTGTAGTAATTATTTTTTTCATTTTTCTTAAATTACTGTATTAAGTGTTCTAAATCGGGGGCAAAGGTATAACAAAAAACTTAATAAACAAAAAAAGTTTCCATATTTTTACCTTCATTCACTTTTTTCTCATTCTTCATTGGGTTGTTTTATTTGCTATTAAATGAAGTGAACACTCACTCTATCAAGGTAATTGATGTCTAATAAAGAAGAAGCTCCCCCCACTGTATGAGTATCACTTTTGTAAACACTACACTGCAAATAGCCCAGGTCGTTAAACAGAAGCATTCGTTTTCCATCGGGAGCGCGAAGGTCAAGAGGAACACTAAAATCAATAAATTCGCTGTATTGGTTATAAATCTTTTTGAAAGTATACATATTAAAGATAACCTCAAAAGCTCTATCCTGCCTTATTTCTTCAAATAATTTCCTACTGATATTGCTCACCGCATTGCCATAGTGGTCAATATAAATAATCGTACCGTAAACGAAACGTTTATCAGCAGATATCTCTGGTTTAAAATGAGTAGCCTCTAAATACGTATCGGTTTTCTTGCCTATTTTGTTAAGGGGGATATTTTCGCATATTTTCTGGGCAATCAAAGGGAATGAATACAGCGTAGGGAAAAGTTCAGTGCTTTGTTCGCCTCTTATTTCGTACAGTTCAGCGTTCTTTTTATCTTCTGCTAAAAGATGAAAAATACCGTTATCAGCCCCGATAAAATAATGCCCGTTCAGTTTCATTACCATATGTCTTTTCTCAGGAGTGCGCTCCGCATCTACTCCTATGATATGTATACTCCCTTTTGGGTAATGTACATAAGCATTCTTTAAGATGAAGGCAGCTTGAAACACATCAAAAGGTGATATCAAATGCGAGATATCTACCACGCAAGCTTCGGGGCACTTACTATAAATAGCACCCTTTACAGCTCCCACCGAGTAATCTCGTAAACCAAAATCAGTAGTTAATGTAATGATTTTCATTCCTTTTGTTATAATGATATCAAGTTTAAAACAGCATAAATATATAAGTATGAAGTTAACATACCTCCTTTAAATCTGCAATAATCAATCCTTAAGCTTTCCCCCATTATCCTTCATCATTTCTTCGTCATTTGTTTGCCCTTCCTTCGTCATTTGTTTATCTGCCCGTGTGGCTCGCACCGTCATTTGTTCGTTCTTCCTTCGTCTTTTGTTCGTCTTTTGTTCGTCTTTTGTTCGTCTTTTGTTCGTCTTTTGTTCGTCTTTTGTTCGTCTTTTCTTCGTTAATTGTTTATCTGCCTGTGCGGCTCGCACCTGCCTATCGTGCTACGACTACCCGTGCGGCTCGCACCGTCTTTCCTATAAGCTTTCTATAAGCTTCTCCCAAATTAACCATTAATCATTAACCATTATCTTTTACCTCCAATCTCACTCCCTTTAATTCTTCAATTTGTTGTAATAGCCTATGAATAATCTCCAACCCAGCCATATTCACTTCAAGGTCGTAATGCCAATTAGTAAAACGTTCAAAAGCCGAAAGCTGGTCGTAATGCAGGTAAGTAGTGTTGTCAATCACTTCCGTTTCTATAAGTCCACTTGATTCTAAATCGTCAAAGAATGTGATTTCTATATTGTACAAACGAACGATGTCTTCTTTTGAAATTCTATCTTTCATAATTATGAATTTTTAAGTTGTTCAAATAATGCTTTTTGTTGTTCCGTAAGATTTTTAGGCAATTGTACTTGATAGGTTACAAAAAGGTCGCCAAACGCGCCTTCTTGCTTGTACACAGGAAAACCTTTACCTTTTAAGCGCACCGTAGTGCCATTTTGTGTCTCAGGAGCTACTTTCATTTTCACTTTACCACTAAGGGTATCTATCTGCACTTCGCCACCTAACATAGCTGTATATAGGTCGATATTTACAGTAGTTTTCAAATCGTTGCCATTGCGTTCAAACTGAGCGTCGGGTTCAATATGGAAAGTGATATACAAATCACCGTTAGGTCCTCCGTTATATCCTTCGTATCCGTGACCCTTTAGCTTAATTTGCAACCCTTCATATACCCCCGCAGGTACTGTGATGCGTATATTCTTGCCGTTCACCGTAAAAGTACGTTGCTGAGCAGTTGCCACTTCTCGCAGTGGTAGCGACATATCCGCAAAAATATCCTGTCCTTTAAACTTACCTGAGGCACTACCGTAACCTCTACCAAATCCCGAAGTCCGTCCACCAAACATATCTTTGAAGAAATCAGAGTAGTCTCCCTCAGAATAGTTACCTCCACCAAAACCTTCAAAGCCTCCAAATCCACCTTGTGAGCGTTGCTGTTGTTGGGCTTTTTCGTACTCTTCTCCGTATTTCCAGTGTTCGCCATACTTATCGTATTTAGCACGGTTTTCAGGATTGCTAAGCACTTCGTTAGCCTCGTTAATCTCTTTAAATTTCTGCTCTGCCGTCTTATCGTTGGGGTTCATATCAGGGTGATACTTGCGTGCCAACTTCCGGTAAGCTTTCTTTATATCGTCTTGGGTAGCAGTTTTTTCTACCCCTAAGGTTTTATAGTAATCTATCATCTCTAATAATTTAACAGTCGCAAAGATACTACTTTATTTGATATATTTTGTATACAAATGATAAAAAAATAGGAAGAGATGAACTTATCTCTTCCTATGATTGTGTTTTTGCTTAGGTTCTAAGGCAAGCGTTGGTACAAGCAACAGTGGTGTAACTTATTGTACACTTCGTCGTCAGCGCGTTCTTTGCCTGCGTCGTGTCCTACTTTGGCAATGGCTTTTTGTACATCGCTTTCGCTACATTTGCGTTCGTCAAAAATAAGAGTCATATTCCCACTCTTGATGTTCCAATTAGCGCTCTTTACGCCTTTTACGCTGTAAGCTGCTTTTTCTATGCGCGCTTTGCACTGTTCACAGTTGCCTCCTACGGCAAACTCTACTTTCTTGTTTTTGTTAGGTGCTTGTTGAGCACTTGCGGTAGTGAGTCCAAAGAAACTCAAAGCTACCCATAATAAAATACGTGTTTTCATTCTGAAAAATATTTATTAGTTGTTTGTTTTTAATCATTAGTCGTTAGCTTTCTAACCACTAACCATTATTTGCTAATTATAGAATTTTAAATCTTAATCCTGCGTAATACATCTGTCCGAAAGCAGGAGCGTACTGCATAGTACTATCAAAATACGCACCAAAAGGGTCGTTGGCAGCCAAAATTCCGTTCTCTTGCTTATAATTGGTGATATTTTCACCACCTACATATATCTCAAAAGTCTTAGAGAATACTTTGGTGATTTGGGCATTGAGTGTAGCAAATGAGGGAGCGTAATCGTTAAGCCTATAAGCCACTGGATTCGTAGCCGTAGTAGGTAAGCGTTGTTCTCCTAACCAATTGAAGGTTACATCAAACTTCCATTGCGAATGGTTGTTCTCGTGACGCTCGGGAGTCTCGTAAGCTACATTGGCAAACCAACGGTGTTTTGGAGTGAGAGTTTTCTCCAATTGTCCTTTGGTAAACTGTGTTTGCACATCGTAATACTTGTAGGCTGCTTTAAAGTCCAAACCTTTGGCAGGTGTGATACTGAACTCAGCTTGTAAAGAGTTAGCAAAGCTATTACCATTCAGGTTATAAAACAAGGCTTGTTGGGGAGAGTTATCCAAATCTACTACTACTTGATTGTCAAAATCAGTGCGGTAGAAGTCTATGGAGAACTCAGCGTTCTTGCCCAATACTTTAAATGCTTGCAAAAAGCTCACGCCGTAATTCCAAGCGATTTCAGGGTTCAAACCGTAGAGCTTACCACCATCACCTCCTACGATAGTAAACTCTCGTGCAGAAGCCAAGAGCTGTTGGTTCTCAGCAATCACATTAGCAGCTCGTTTGCCTCGTCCTGCCGATACTCTAAAAGTAGCTTGCTTCCAAGGATTGTAACGCACGTGCAAGCGTGGAGTGATAAAGTTTCCTAAGTGATTATGACTGTCGGCGCGTACCCCTGCCACAAAACTGAAGTTGCTTAAATTGTCGTAAGTGTATTCAAAGAAGGCACCCACCGAGCGGTCTACACGTGAAAAATCCTCTGTGAGAGCCCTAGTACTAAGCATCTCGTTGTAATCGTCGTAAGTACCGTTGAGTCCTGTGGCAAACTTGTGCTTGGTATTGGTGATGATAGAGTTGTATATCAAGTTGCCATACCAACTTTTTTGGTGTATATCATAGCGATTCAAACCAAAGTAGGAATCCTGCTTGTGCGATTGAAAAGAGTTTTGTAAGCCTATGCTCTTATAAGGCGTATCAGGGAATACATACCCTATTTTGTTAGATGCGCTGAGGCGTTCGGAGTTTACTTCACTGCCCCAAGCATTAGTAGTCCCTTTGTCAGTCAGCGGATTAAAGCGCAATTCACCTGCCTGGCGCTCATCTTTCATATAATGGAGGTTCAAAAAGCCTACCCAACCCTTTTGAGCATCGGCGTACTGCCAACGATTCAACAAGTTGATTTGGTTGCCTATCGGGTTATCTATAAAACCATCGTGATTGTGGTCAGCTTTTTGCTGACGCACATTGCCGTGTGCAAAGAGGGTAGTTGCCCATTTATCAGAGAGCTTTTTATTGGTATGTGCATTGATTTCGTAGCGGTTATCCTCCGATGCGTATAAGTTCAAGAAAAAAGGAATGGCACTGATAGGCTTCTCTATTTCATAATTGATTTGCCCCGAAATACTCTCATACCCGTTAATCACACTCCCTGCTCCTTTGGTAATCTGGATACTCTCAATCCACGTACCAGGCACAAACGAGAGTCCGTAGGCTTGCGAAGCTCCGCGCATCGTAGGAATATTCTCCTCTGCCATTAATATGTACGGACTGGTCAAACCTAACATCTTTATCTGTTTGTTACCCGTAACGGCGTCCGAGAAGTTCACATCAATCGACGGATTGGTAGAAAAACTCTCCGATAGGTTGCAACAAGCGGCTTTCAGCAGTTCTCCACTGCTCATTGTGTGCACATCGGCTACTTGCCACTGCGATTTCATTGTATTAGCACGTTTGTAGCTTACTACTACCTCTTCTAAAGTAGTTTCAGGCTCTAACTGAATGTGTAAAGGTGTGTTACCGCTTACTTTCACAGTTTTCTTTTTATACCCTACATAGCTTACTACTAAAGTAGAACTTCCCTCAGGTCGTTTCAAGGTAAAAGCTCCTTCGTTATCGGTAGAAGTCCCTATTTGGGTGCCTTCCCAATATACATCAGCACCTATAAGTGGTGTCTTGTTTTCATCGACTACAGACCCTTTGCTAAAATTTTGAGCAAAGAGCGACAAGGGCAACAACAGCCCTAATAAAAAGATATATTTTTTGTACATTATTGTCTTGTTTTATTCAGTTCAGGAATTAGAATTTAAGGATTAGAAAACAGAGGTAAACTCCTTTACTCCTTACCTCTTATCTCTTATCTCTTATCTTTTACCTGAATAAAACACTCTCTGGCAGTACAATTCGTACAGAGGCGGAGCATTCAGCTGTGTAAAGAAATCAGTAGTGATAGATTTCTTTGCCGTCTCAGTAATGCTTACCTCTTCTAATATGGGTAGGGTAGGGGTAGCTATTACAAAGGGTTGTAATTGCAGCTCCAATACCTTTACTACCGATGTACTATCAGAAATAGAAGAAGTGATAGATGTGTCGTCACAACACTTTTTATGTGAAGTTTCTGTTTCGTTCTCATCGTCATCCGAAGCACAGCAAGAGTCCATTGTAGTACAGTCTTCCTCTTCCTCACTTGCAGAAGTAAGGTACTCTAAGGACACTGACGATAAGGTGTCTTTACAATAATGAAAAGTAATCGCCCACCCTGAATTGGAGAACAGGATAAGCGCTGATAATAATATGTTGATAAGTTTTCTTTTCATTACGGGGGCAAAGATATGACAATTTTTTATATCTCGTTTCTAAAGATAGTATTTTTTAGTAGAAATTCGAGTAGTAATAAAACAACAGCAATTATCGCTAAGGGTCTGAATTTCTCATCTACCTCAGTGTATTTAAACTCTTCAATCTTGGTAGTCTCCATCTTGTTGATTTCATTGTAAATCTGTTGGAGCTTTTGGTTGTCAGTGGCACGAAAGTATCTCCCGTGTGTTACTTCAGCTATCTTTTTCATTAGAGGCTCATCTATTTCCACTTGTAACATACGGTACATTATGCTACCGTCAGGATTGAGTGCGTAAGGAGAGAGCGCCGTTCCATTGGAGCCTATCCCTATTGTATATACTCTAATACCGTACTCAGCAGCCAACTCAGCTGCGGTTTGTGGGTCTATAAATCCTGTGTTGTTCACCCCATCGGTAAGGAGGATAATAACTCTACTCTTGGCTTTACTTTCTTTGAGTCGGTTTACAGCCGTTGCCAGTCCCATACCGATGGCTGTACCGTCTTCTATTTGTCCATAAGTAAGTTCCGAAAGAGCGTTTAAGATAATACCTTTATCCGTAGTCACAGGAGTTTTAGTATAGCTTTCTCCTGCGTAGATAACAAGTCCAATACGGTCATTAGGACGGTCTTTTACAAATTGTGAAGCTACCTTTTTTAGTGCTTCAAAACGGTTAGGCTTTAAGTCTTTTGAAAGCATACTCGCCGATACGTCTATTGCCATTACAATATCTATCCCATCAGTAATCTTTGTGTGTGCATTTTCTGAATGGGTTTGTGGGCGTGCTAATGCTATAATTAGTAAGGCTACTGCCAATAAGCGCAAGGTAAATAAAGAATGGTATAAATGGTCTTTCCACGAACTCATCTTCTTAAAAGCAATAGTGGAAGATATAGTTACATTCGGTTTAGATTTTTTATTCCAATACCAATACCACGCCACCATTAGTGGTAAGACTAATAGTAACCAAAAGAACTGTGGATTGGCAAAAGTAATATTTTTAAGCATATTATTCTGTTTTAAATACAATAGAATTGATAACTCTTTGTGCTATCTTATCGGCGTTAGGTTCGTCTATATGGGTGATAAGAACTTGTTGGAGCGCATTGTTTTCAGTAAAACTGTACAGCTCATAAGAAGCGCTAAAGTATTTACCTTTCTCATTAGGAATACTCATTTTGCCAAAAACTTTTATACCTTTTGCACCGCTGGGCGAGGTGTATTCTTCCTGCAAGGTAGTGATGTTCTTCGCCTTAGCTTTATCCAATTGCGAAAGCACTATTTCATTCACCTTTTGTGGGTCTAAGGTAAGTCCACCGCCTTGTTCCTCTTGTTGAGGTGCTGTATGTTGGGCGTCTTTCTTAAAGGTAATGATATTGGTCATTATGTATAAAGGTGAATTAAGACTGCCGTAATAGAAAGTATATTGCTTATCTATAATCGATTTGTATTCCGCTACGTCTACTATTTGCTTGCGAATGAGTATCTCTGGGGTAGTGAGCTCAGTAATAGGATAACCGTAATCACTTGTTACCCACTCGCTGCGATTGATACTCGCATAAGTATTGAAGTATTTGTTGTACAAGATACTATATCCCATAAGCAATACAGGAGCTAATACTACAAAACAAAGCGCGACGATAAGAGCCACTCGGTTGCGTCTTTTTCTGCGTTCTCTTATTTTCAGTACGCTCATTGCGAAAGCGTCTTGTGTAGGCACTTCCCCTTCGGCTACTACCACAGGGATAGCCTCTTTGGTTTTGATAACCACATTCTCAATGGTCTCACGGTCGTATTCAGCATTGTTGTCCGAGGGCTTACTCTTGGCAAATTTCACCAAGTCGGCATTTTGTAATACCCGTTTGAGGTTGCTGATAGTCTCTTCCGATAAGTGTAGCTTTCCTGCTTCTTGCAAGGCACTAATTTTACCCAAAAGCTCATCTGTGGTACTCTCTTTGGCTAAAATATGTACCTCATCTTCCAAGTATTCTTTTACAATATCGGTAAGCCGAGTATAATAGGCTTTGTGTTGTGATTCTATAAGGTATTTAGAATTTTGTAAGTCTTTTAGGTCTTGTATGGCGCGCTCAAAAGGAGGTAACTTTTTGCGCTCTTCTTCGGCTGATAATTTCTTCTTGCGGAAGACGAAGAAGTATAATCCACCTGCTACTAAAAGGAGTCCTATAATTCCTAAAATAATCCATAACCACATACGTGAAGCCATAGGTGAGGCTACTTCGGTAATAGGTTTAATGTCGTATAAAGGCTGTTTGAGCGTATCTACCGCTACGGTATGTACTTCTACAAGTAGCGAGTCGGTATAGTAGTCTTTGTTACTGATGTGTATCCTTTGTCGCGGAATGGTGTACTTTCCTTCATCAAATTGAGTAAGGTAGTAGGCTTTTTCCAAACGAAACTTACCTCCCTCTTTCAAGGTATCAGTAGGGTCGGCTTTTACCATTTCTAACGGACTAAAACTCTGCCCTTCCGGAAATACCACAGCCGCATCAGCAGGGGCTTCTACCGATATCTTGTATTCTATCTGTTCCCCTATTTTTATGTTCTTTGTATTAGTCTCTACCTTCACCTCTTGTGCGTAAAGAGTAGGAAATACAAATAATATTAATATGAAATATAATATTCGTCTCATTTTACCGCATTAATACTTAATTTAGTCTCTTACCTTATTACCTCTTACTCACATACCCAACTGTAAGCCCTCGATAGCTTTACCTTTTACCTCTTACCTTTTACCTTTTACCTTTTACCTTTTACCTTATTACCTTTTACCTTATTACCTTTTACCTTATTACCTTTTACCTTATTACCTTTTACCTCTTACCTTATTACCTTTTACCTCTTATCTATTTTTAAAGTATCCCAACAGCTTTTGGGTATAACTCTCATCGTCTCTACAGCTCACTACCCCTGCACCCGATTTTTGCCAAAGCGTCTCAAAATAGTTCACCGTCTCGTGATATTGTTTTGCATATTCATTTCGCACTGCCGATGAAGCGGTGTTCACACGCATCAGCGCTCCCGTTTCAGCATCTTTTACCATCACATAACCTAAGTTAGGTAGTTCAGTTTCTTTTTTGTCATAAATGCGAATACCGGTAATATCGTGTTTTCTGGCAGCTATCTGTATAGGTTTCTCATAGCCTTTATCCATAAAGTCCGAGAGCATAAACACAATCGCCTTTTTCTTCGTTACCCTACTGAGGAACTGCAAAGCCTCCGAGATATTAGTCTTAAAACTTTTGGGCTGAAACTCTATAAGCTCTCTGATGATGCGCAACACGTGCGATTTCCCTTTTTTAGGTGGAATATACAGTTCTATTTGGTCAGAAAAGAGTATCAATCCCGTTTTGTCGTTATTCTGTAAAGCTGAGAACGCCAAGGTAGCTGCTATTTCGGTAATCACTTCACTTTTGAACTCTTGTTTCGTACCAAAAAGCTCACTACCGCTCACGTCTATCATCAGCATTAGCGTAAGTTCGCGTTCCTCTTCAAAAACTTTCACAAAAGGCTCGTTGTAGCGTGCCGTTACGTTCCAGTCGATATTGCGAATATCATCACCAAATTGGTACGGACGTACTTCACTGAAAGTCATACCCCGACCTTTGAAGGTAGAGTGATACTCCCCTCCGAAAATATTATCGGAGAGTTTGCGCGTTTTTATCTCTATCTTGCGTACTTTCTTTAATAGTTCTTTAGTATCCAAAATTAATTAACTATTTTAATGCCATTTAAAACTCTCGTAATTGTCTTGTACATCAGCAATGAGTTGCTCATTGATGCTTTGTATATCAAACTCTTTTTCGTCCCACGGCAAGTCGTAACCACACACACCGAGAAAGCCTCTCCTTGTAGTTCTTCACCTCTGCTTTAGGTTCGCCTGTTTCGAGTACTTCTATCATCGCTTGATACCTCCAAATACTGCCACAATCTCCGGGACGTATTTTTATCTTTTATTCACATACCCAGTTGTGAGCCCTCGCTGGCTTTACCTTTTATCTTTTACCTTTTATCTTTTATCTTTTACCTGCTATGGTACTTCAATGGTATTCACTATCTTGTGAATCATCTCTACTGAGGTAATATTCTCAGCCTCTGCTTCATAGGTGATACCGATACGATGGCGCAATACGTCAAATACTACTGCACGTACGTCCTCAGGAATTACATAACCACGACGTTTGATGAAAGCATAACATTTTGCCGCCATTGCCAAGTTGATACTACCACGTGGCGATGCCCCAAAGCTAATAAGTGGTTTAAGCTCTGCCAAGTTGTATTTTTCAGGATAACGAGTCGCAAAAACAATGTCTAAGATGTATTTCTCAATCTTTTCGTCCATATACACCTCGCGCACGGCTGTTTGTGCTTTTAGGATTTGTTCCAAACTCACTGTTTGGTTCACCACTGCATAACTATTGCTGAGGTTGTCGCGCATAATCCGTTGCTCTTCGTCCAATTTAGGATAGTCGATAACCGTTTTAAGCATAAAACGGTCTACTTGTGCCTCAGGCAGTGGGTAAGTTCCTTCTTGCTCTACAGGGTTCTGAGTTGCCATTACCATAAAAGGAGCATCTAACTTAAAGGTCGAATCACCAATGGTTACTTGTCGCTCTTGCATTGCTTCCAATAGGGCAGACTGTACTTTGGCAGGCGCACGGTTAATCTCGTCAGCCAATACAAAGTTCGCAAAGATAGGTCCCTTTTTTATAGAAAACTCGTTTTGTTTGATGTTGTAGGTCATTGTTCCTATCACATCGGCAGGCAATAAGTCCGGTGTAAACTGGATACGGCTAAACGACCCGTGTACTGATTTAGCAAGGGTGTTGATGGATAGCGTTTTTGCTAGCCCAGGTACCCCTTCCAAGAGGATATGTCCTTTGCCTAATAATCCGATAAGCAGGGCATTTACCATATGTTTTTGCCCTACAATCACCTTGTTCATCTCATTGGTGAGCGCATCGATAAACACACTTTCACGCTCTATCATTTCGTTTATCTGACTGATATCTACAGATGTTCTTTGTTCCATAGTAAAAATTATTTTTAGCGTTTTTCTTTAATACAAATACTGTGCCGTCTTGTTATTTAGTACGTCACAAAAGTATTTCTTTCTTACTAAACTAACAAATATTTTTGCAAAATAATTTTCTAAGCTGTGTTTAACCTCCCTTTACCTTATCTTACATCTTGTCATTGCTTTTACGTCCTATACTTTGCCAAAGTTTTCACTTGCCCGTCGTGCTACGACCTTTTACAAAGTTTATTTTTTCTTTACCTTACCTCCGCCTCACATTCATCTTACATTTATAATTTGTTCATTTCTCTTTCATTCATTAATCACTTTTCACCCATTGTAGAGCCACTGTAGAGCCACTGTAGAGCCACTGTAGAGCCACTGTAGAGCCACTGTAGAGCCACTGTAGAGCCACTGTAGAGCCACTGTAGAGCCACTGTAGAGCCACTGTAGAGCCACTGTAGACCCACTGTAACCCCACTCTTTGTCCATCTATCCTATAAGTTTCCTATAATCTTTGTGTAATTCCCTACCCCTAATTCACCATTAATCACTAACCATTAACCATTAATCACTAACCATTAACCATTAACCACTAACCATTAATAATTAACTTTTTTTGCGTAGCATATAAAAAAGTACTACTTTTGTCGCTCTAATAGCAAAGATATAAGAAATGAAGTTTGAAACTAAAGCCATTCACGGCGTAAGAACAGCCAATAAAAATACAGAAAACTGGGGAAGCACCATCAATATGGCTTCTACTTTCCCTATTGAAGAATACGGTGTAGAACAAGAGTTTGAATACGGACGCGTTTCAAACCCTACTCGTAAAGATTTTGAAAGTCTTATAGCTCAATTAGAAAGTGGCATACACGGATTCGGATTTTCATCGGGTATGGCTGCCATTTCTTCTGTTTTTACAATGTTTAAAACAGGCGACCATTTTGTGTTAGGCTTAGATATCTACGGAGGTACTTATCGCATTATGCACGATATTTTCAATAAATTTGGTTTTGAAGCTACTTTTGTCGATATGACCGACCTAACCAAAATAGAGAAAGCCATTCGCCCTAATACAAAAGCCATTTTTATAGAAACACCCTCCAACCCTCTGTTAGACGTTACCGATATATGTGGGGTAATAGAAATCGCCAAGAAACATAATCTGCTCACTATGGTCGATAATACCTTTATGTCGCCCGTGTTACAACGCCCTTTAGAGTTAGGAGCCGACATAGTATTACACAGTGCTACCAAATATTTAGGAGGTCATAACGATATCATCGCAGGAGCTGTGGTGGTAAATGATGAAACCTTAGCCGAGAAAATACGTTTTGCACAAGTAGCCATAGGGGCATTGCTTTCTCCGTTTGATAGCTGGTTGCTCTTGCGCAGTATGAAAACCCTAAAACTAAGAGTCGAAAAAGCTCAAGCCAATACCCTTAAACTATTAAATTTCCTTAAAACGCACCCCGAAGTAGAAAAGGTGTATTATCCTACTGATACACAAAATAAAGGGAAAGCAATACAAGAACGCCAAGCTTCTGGTGGAGGCTCAGTATTTTCTTTTACAGTAAAAACCGAAGCCAAAGCCAAAAAGTTTTTCGAGAGTCTAAAAGTAGCCCTTTTTGCAGTGAGCTTAGGAGGAGTCGAAACATTGGTAACCCACCCCAGTTCGCTTACTCACACCGAGTTTCCCGAAGAAGAAAAAGTAGCACGAGGCGTTACCCGTACACTCATTCGCGTAGCAGTAGGAATTGAAGATGCTGACGACCTTATCGCCGATTTTAAACAAGCCTTAGAAAAATAATTTGTAAAAAAATTGCTGTTGATTCATTATTTATTTGTATCTTTGCCCGCTGGAAGAAAAAGAAGCTAACTTGTGAAGACACCCTATTTTAAACAATCTTTTCTTATTGTTTTATTTGCAACACTCATTTTCATTGTATTTAAGAACTGTTTACCCGCGCGTATTTTTCCCGAAACTAAAGCCTCAGGAAGCAATGTGGTAGTAGATAGCTTAATGTTGGAAGCCATTTCAGGTAAAGAAATCGACAAAGTACTCAGCCAAGCCAATGATTCTTTAGCACAAGAACAACGACTTAAAAAGTCCGACCAGTATCTTTTTTCTTTCTTTAAAAAATTAGAAGAGTTAGAACAAACTAAAAATGGTAAAATAAGAATCGCTTATTACGGCGATTCGATGACTGATGGCGACCTCATCGTGCAAGATTTGAGAGCTCTTTTCCAAAACGCTTTCGGGGGGTTAGGAATTGGCTTTTTGCCCATTGCTTCTGAGTCGGCTAAATCAAGAGGAAGCGTATTCCATTCTTATTCCAATACTTGGAAAACCCAATCTTATGTGAATGTAAAACGCCCTAAACGTCCTTTTGGTGTCTCTGGGCAAGTGTTCTTTACACAAGGCAATGGCACGTGGGTACAATATAGGTCATCAAACCAAGCTCATATTAGTCAGTTGTATGCACCAGCATTGTTCTATGGTGCTTCTGGTAATAAAGAAGCAAAAGTAGAAATTGCCTATAACGATACTGTAAGAGTAGTAAAATCATTAGACACTGATAAATTGCTGAATGTATTGCCTTTAACCGAAGGTGCAAACACTAAATCAGTGCGTATTACTTTCTATAAGTCCGATTCTATTCCTATTTATGGAGTGGGCTCAATGCAAGGCAAAGGCGTATATATAGATAACTTTTCAAGCAGAGGTAACTCAGGCTTACCCTTATCGCTCTTTAATCCTGATTTAATGAGAGCTTTCGATAGAGCGTTAGGCGGATATGACCTTGTAGTATTACACTTTGGTGCTAATGTACTCAATTACGGTACGCTCGATTATTCGTGGTATGAACGCGGAATGACAAAGGTGATTAACCAGATAAGAGCTTGCTTCCCTCATACCTCAATTCTTGTTATCTCTACCGCCGATAAGTCTACTAAAGTAGATATGGAGATGCAAACCGATAAAGCAGTAGTACCTTTGGCAAATGCACAACGGAAATATGCACAAGATACTCGCTCTGGTTTTATTAATTTATATGAACTGATGGGGGGTAGAGGCTCTATGAAACAATGGGTAGAGGCAAATCCACCGTTAGCAGGTAAAGACTATACTCACTTTAATCCAAGAGGAGCTAAAAAAGTAGCCCACCTCATCTATAATAAACTTATGGAAGAGTATGAGCACTATAAAGATCCTCGTAATAGTGAAAAAGCCGATGTGTTCCAAGAAAGAATAAAAGAAATTCAAACAGTACGAACCGTTACTCCTACTACTCAACCTAATGTAAATAGAACAAGAACACAAACTGTAACAACTCAGCGAGTACAATCACCAACTACTCAACGAGTACAAAGTGCGACTACTCAACGAGTGCAAAGTACAACTACTCAACGAGTGCAAAGTACAACTACTCAGCGAGTGCAAAGTGCAACCACTCAACGAGTGCAAAGTACAACTACTCAACGAGTACAATCACCAACTACTCAGCGAGTGCAAAGTGCAACTACTCAACGAGTACAACCATCAACAATTCAGGCAGTACAGAATATTACAAGTAAAGTACATAAAGATACTATTAAAGAAAAAAAAGACAATTTACATAGATAACATAACAAATAGATAACACACTAAAAAAATAGAACAATGAAAAAGCGAACGCCATTCATAAAGAAACTAATAGCTCCTGTATTGTTTATCATTACAGTAGCCCTCTATTTCAATGTTAATTATACTACAGCTATTAATTTATCTTCACTTACTTCAAAGATAGCAAATATAGAGAATAAAGAAGGAATCGATAAAGATGCCTTCAAGGAAGCTATTCCCCAGCCTTTGGCATATGCTGCAGGTGATGATGAGTCTCCTAAGGAGTACAATAATCTGTACAATGCCTCAGCTTTGAACCCTTTTTTCGAAAAGCTTGCTGCTTTGGAGAACTTGAAAGATAGGAAGATTAATATTGTTCATATTGGCGACTCTCACATTCAAGCCGATGTAATGACTAATATTGTAAGACAACGCTTGCAAGAAGAGTTCGGAAATGCTGGTTTAGGTTTGGTATTCCCGTATTCACTTATTAGAACCAATGGGGGACATAATGTGAGCTTTACTTCCAATATCTCTTGGAATAGTGAGAAGAATACTTCTTCTGCAACTGTTGGTATTACAGGTTATTCTCTTTCTACCAGTAACAAGAATTTTGTTATTGAACTGGACTTAAAAAATAAAAACTACACCTTTAATACGGTAAAGATTATTACCCCTAATAACGAACGTTTGTTCGAATTGGCTACCAATGTAGGTAAAGTAGCTCGTTTGAAACCTAGTGTACCTAAAACACTTTCACACAAAGTAGAGCAAGGACAAACACTTTATGGTATTTCAAAGAAATATCACACTTCAGTAGAAAAAATACAACAAGCTAATAACTTAAAAAGCGCACAAATAAGAATAGGACAAGTATTGCGTATCCCTACTAAAGAGATGGTAGCTTCTACTCCTAAACAAAAAGTAGATTTATCTAATGCTACCATTTTAAACGGTAATTCTTTATATAGCTATTATTCTTATGATAATCTAACCCCTTCCGATAAGGTTTATCTCACAGCCAATACCGAGAGCTCTTCATTTACGCTTAATGGAATTGTCTTAGAAAATGATAAAAACGGAGTTATATATCACAGTATAGGGGTAAATGGTGCTCATTTCTCTGATTATAACAAATCACAGCTCTTTTTCGACCAAATCAAAGCCTTAGAACCCGATTTAATCATTATATCTTTGGGTACTAATGAAGCTTATTGTCGAATGTCTGCAACTCGTTATGACGAAGAGGTAAATAAATTTATAAAAGCAATTCGCTCTCAATATGGTCAATGTCCTATATTGCTTACTACACCTCCGCCTTCTCTCTACAAAAAGAAAAATCCTAACCCCTTGTGTATGGAATACGCCGATACCCTCATCGATAATTCAGTAAAAGATAATTACAGTGTTTTCGACCTTTATCGAGCTGTAGGAGGAAATGAAGCGATTCAACGCTTTATTCAGCAAAATCTTATTGCTGGTGACCGCATACATTACACAAGAAGTGGCTATACTGAGCAAGGCGCTCTCTTTTATGATGCTTTTATGAGCAATTACTTGAATTATAAAAAACAATATAAACTATCTTTAAAACCCTATCTAAATTGAGTATAGATGCCTTACTGCAATGGTTTATTGATACATTCACAACTGAAAACATCTCTAAATGGTTTGTTGATAATTTCTCATTCACAACCGAACAAGTAAGACAATGGTTCATTTATGACCCTAATCATCCACTATTATTTAATAGTAGTTTGTTTTTAGGGTTATTTTTGGTGTTTTATTTGGTGTATATTATTACCAAAAAATACGCTCATTTCCGTACTGTTTATGTTACCTTATTTTCCTTATTCTTCTATTATAAGGCAGGAGGTAACTTCTTTGTGTTGCTGATAATCTCCTCATTGTTAAATTATTTCTTTGCAGGACAAATCTATAGAAGACAGAATGCCTCATTGCGCAAGTTCTTCCTGGCAGTGAGTATGGTTGCCGATTTGGGTATTTTAGCCTATTTTAAGTATACTAACTTTTTAATTGATAGTCTCAATACACTACTTCAAAGCAACTTTGCCCTACAAGATATCATCTTGCCTATAGGTATCTCGTTCTATACATTCCAAACAATGAGCTACACTATTGATGTATATCGCCGAGAGATAGAACCTGCTAAATCATTCTTAGATTTTACTTTCTTCGTGTGTTTCTTCCCTCAATTAGTGGCAGGGCCTATTGTGCGTGCCAAGGATTTCATACCACAGATATACAAAAAAATAAGCTTAACGAAAGAAGAAACTTCTTTTGCTTTATTCCTTATCATTGGAGGACTGATTAAAAAAGCAGTTATTTCCGATTATATCTCCCTAAACTTTGTAGATAGAGTTTTTGATGCTCCTAACAGTTATACAGCTTTTGAGAACTTAATGGCAGTATATGGCTATTCTTTACAAATATATTGCGACTTCTCAGGCTATTCCGATATGGCTATAGGTTTAGCGCTACTAATGGGCTTCACTCTCCCCATAAACTTCCGTACTCCTTATCAGTCTAAAAATATCACTGAGTTTTGGAGACGTTGGCACATTTCCTTATCTACTTGGCTAAAAGATTATCTTTACTTTTCAGTAGGAGGGAACCGCAAAGGTACTTTTTGGGGCTACTTCTTCCCAACCGTCTTTTTTGCTTCCACTTTGCTATGGGCATTTCATATGCAAGAAAAAACAATGTTGCCTCTTTACATTACCTTAGGAGCTATCGTTGTGTTTGTATTGGCTATACTTATCTCTAAAAACCGACAAAAATCAGTGCGTAGCCATTTCAACCAGATGACGACAATGCTCCTAGGTGGTTTATGGCACGGTGCTAATTTGCGTTTCATTATTTGGGGGGCGTTACACGGTTTAGCTTTGGCTGTTCATAAAACCTTTACAGAGTTCTTCCCTAATAAGAATCCTGAGAAAAGAACTTTTTTTAAAGGTATCGCTAATATCATTTTTGTAGTGATTACTTTCCACTTTGTAGCTTTTTGCTGGATATTTTTTAGAGCCAAAGATTTCGATATCGCTTTAAGTGTAATCTACAATATCCAGTCTATAACTTATGATCTTCATCAATTTCAAGTTATTGCCAAGGGCTATCAAAATGTATTTTTGTTAATGGCAATAGGCTTTGTTTGGCACTTTTTCCCTACCAGTTTAAACGAATGGCTTAAAAAGGTATTTGGTGCAATGCCTATTCTCTTTAAAGCAATTATTTTGGCACTTACTTTTTGGGTGGTATATGCCACTGCTTCAAGTGGAGCACAACCCTTTATTTACTTCCAGTTTTAGACGATATACATCTAAGTAAAAACTTAGTTTTTTACTCAAATAGAACAAATAAAAAAGTGATTACTTTCTCTTGAAAATAATCACTTTTTTAGTGTTTATATAGTTGTTCTATCCCAACTATAATACGTTTGCTAACGCTTTGTTTACTTCGCGTACTGCTCCGGTACTTTCAGCAAATTTGGCTTTTTCAGCATCGTTGAGTTTTACCTCTACAATTTTTTCTACACCATTTTTACCGATGATTACAGGCACTCCTACACACACATCCTTTTGTCCGTATTCTCCTTCGAGCAATACTGAACAAGGGAAGAGTTTCTTTTGGTCGCAAGCGATTGCTTGTACTAAAGCTGATACGGCAGCTCCTGGTGCATACCAAGCCGAAGTTCCCAAGAGTTTAGTAAGGGTCGCACCACCTACTTTAGTGTCTTCAGCAACCTGATTGAGGCGGTCAGCACTTAAAAACTCAGTTACAGGCACTCCACGATAGCTTGCCAAACGAGTAAGAGGTAACATACCGCTATCGCTGTGAGCAGCGATTACCATACCATCTACGTCTGAAATCGGACTATTGAGCGCTTCTGCCAAACGATATTTAAAGCGAGCGCTATCGAGTGCTCCTCCCATACCAATAATGTGGTTCTTAGGCAACTTAGTAGCTTTATGTACCAAATAGGCCATAGTATCCATAGGGTTGCTTACTACAATCACAATCACATTAGGTGAGTATTTTACCAATTGTTCTACAACCGATTTCACAATGTTTGCATTGGTACCGATAAGCTCTTCACGAGTCATACCTGGTTTGCGAGGAATACCTGAGGTAATCACAGCTACATCACTGCCTGCTGTTTTTGAATAATCATTGGTTACCCCTACAATACGAGTGTCAAACCCATTGAGGGAAGCGGTTTGCATCAAATCCATAGCTTTACCTTCGGCAAAACCTTCTTTGATGTCAATTAAAACTACTTCAGACGCGAAGTCTTTAATAGCAATGTACTCTGCGCAACTTGCTCCTACGGCACCAGCGCCTACTACTGTAACTTTCATATAATCTATTATTTAAGTCAGGAGAAGCCTCCTGATGGTTATTTTCAAGCAACAAAAGTAAGGACTTTTAGCAAATCCTCCAAATTATCTTTAAAAATATTTTTAACATTCTTTTTACTTTTTCATTTTATGCTATATGCTTTTTATGTACTTTTGCACTTTCAAAACTAATAAACCATTCAAAATGAAAGACACTTATTTTGTGGTGGGCATTTCCACCGAAGTCGGTAAAACCGTCGTTTCGGCTATCCTTACCGAAGCTCTCCAAGCCGATTATTGGAAACCAATCCAATCTGGCGATTTAGAAAACTCCGATACTCATAAGGTAAAACGCCTCATTAGCAACTCCCGCACGGTATTTCATCCTAATAGTTATGGGCTACACACACCTGCTAGTCCACATCTTTCTGCTCAGTTAGATGGCGTTCGTATTGAGCTTTCTAAAATTGTACGCCCTACTACCTATAACACCTTAATTATTGAAGCAGCAGGAGGTCTCTATGTTCCTTTAAATGATGAAGATACTATGCTCGATCTTATCCTCCCCACCGATAAGGTAGTGCTCGTCTCTCGCCACTATTTGGGTAGTATTAATCATACAATGCTCACTTATGAAGCCCTTAAAAACAAAGGACTCAACGTTCACGGCATTATTTTCAGTGGTACCCCCACACCGTCTACCGAGGAGTTTATTCTTCATAAAACAGGACTCCCCGTGCTCTTACGTATAGATGAAGAACCTTATTTCGATAAGCAAGTTGTTAAAGAATATGCTAGCAAACTAAAAATATAATACAAAATGTTATATTTTGTAGTGAAAAACAAATTAGTAATTTAATGATAATCAATGTGTCATATACCCTTTGAATAACAATCTTCTAAGATTCGTTCAAGCTTCCTATAAGCTTTGTATAGGTTAAGGATAAATTGAGAAGAGGAAAAATCTATCTATAAATTTGCACAGCTTATAAAATCTTTTTATCTTTGCGCCCGAAAAAAAAAATTACATAATAATCATTAAATTAATATTGGAATGTATTTAACAAAAGAAGTAAAAGCGGAAATTTTCAAAAAGTACGCAGGTTCAGAAACCAACACTGGTTCAGCAGAAGGGCAAATCGCTCTTTTTACCCTTAGAATCAATCACCTTACAGAACACTTGAAAGTAAATCGCAAAGATTTTAATACCGAGCGTTCCTTGATGAAATTAGTAGGTAGACGAAGAAGTTTGCTCGATTATTTGAAGAACACAGATATCGAAAGATACCGTGCGATTATCAAAGAGCTAAACATCAGAAAATAAGCAATAGTAAGGAGGCTTTGTGCCTCCTTTTGTTTATTACAGCAGTTTTTCATTGGTTAGACCCTAAAGCCCACAACACAACAATTATTAATTATTAATTAACAATTAAAGAATGATTCCAGAAGTAAAAAAAGAAATCATCGAATTAGGTGATGGCCGTACCATCACTATCGAAACAGGCAAGTTGGCTAAACAAGCCGACGGTGCTGTTGTGGTGCAAATGGGGAATGCGATGCTATTGGCTACAGTAGTATCTGCAAAAGAAATCAATCCTGAAACTGACTTTTTGCCTCTTACTGTAGACTATCGTGAGAAGTTTGCAGCAGCAGGTCGTTTCCCTGGGGGCTTTTTCAAACGTGAAACGCGTCCTAGCGACCAAGAAATCCTTACAATGCGCTTGGTAGACCGCGTATTGCGTCCGCTATTCCCTAAAGATTATCACGCTGAAACTCAGGTGATGATTCAGCTTATTTCTCACGACGAGAATGTAATGCCCGACGCTTTGGCAGGTCTTGCTGCCTCTGCTTGTTTGGCAGTGTCCGATATTCCGTTCGATGGTCCTATTTCCGAAGTACGCGTAGGTCGTGTAAACGGTAAATTTATCGTAAATCCAAGCCGTGAACAATTAGAAGCTTCTGATATTGATATTATGGTAGGTGCTTCTAAAGACTTTGTGGCAATGGTAGAAGGTGAAATGGACGAGGTGAGTGAAAAGGATATGGCTGAAGCTATCAAATTCGCACACGAGGCTATCAAACCTCATATTGAGGCACAATTGCGTTTGGCTGAAAAAGTAGGAAAGACCGAAAAACGTACTTATGAGCCAGAAGTAGAAAACGAAGAGGTAAAAGCAAAAGTATATCCTTTGGCTTACGAAAAATGCTATGCTATTGCCAAAGAAAATACAACCAAACAAGAACGTGGTGAGAAGTTCAATGCGGTAAAAGAAGAATGCTTGGCACTCTTTACCGAAGAAGAATTAGAAGAGCTTACTCCTATCATCACTCGTTATTTTGACGAGGCTGAAAAAGAAGCCGTGCGCAACCTTATCTTAAACGAAAATATTCGTTTAGACGGTCGTAACACTACCCAAATACGCCCTATTTGGTGCGAAGTAGGCTATTTGCCATCAGCACACGGTTCATCTATCTTTACACGTGGTGAGACCCAATCGCTTACTACCGTTACGTTGGGAACTTCACGCGAAGCAAACGTAATCGATTTGCCTTCAGAACAAGGTGAAGAACGTTTCTACTTGCATTACAACTTCCCTCCTTTCTCAACAGGTGAAGCACGCCCTTTACGCGGAACATCACGCCGTGAGATAGGTCACGGTAACTTAGCACAACGCGCCCTCAAACGTATGATTCCTGAGGATTGCCCATATACCGTCCGTGTAGTATCCGAGATTTTGGAATCTAACGGTTCATCATCTATGGCTACCGTATGTGCAGGTACTTTAGCCTTGATGGATTCAGGGGTACAAATGGTAAAACCTGTATCGGGTATTGCTATGGGACTCATCACCGATGGTGAGCGTTATGCAGTACTTTCGGATATCTTAGGCGATGAAGACCACTTAGGTGATATGGACTTTAAGGTAACCGGTACTGTCGATGGTATTACTGCTTGTCAAATGGACATCAAAATTAAAGGTCTTTCTTACGAAATACTCGAAAAAGCTTTGAACCAAGCCCGCGAAGGACGTATGCACATCTTAGGCAAAATCACTGATACGATTGCAAAACCTAACCCAACAGTGAAACCTCACGCGCCTAAAATCGTTAAGATGGATATGCCTAAGGAATACATCGGGGCATTCATCGGTACGGGTGGTAAGAATATCCAAGACTTGCAAGCGCACACCAATACTACTATTGTGGTAGAAGAAGTGGGCGAATTGGGTATTATAGAAATCTTAGGTACCGACGAAGCAGGTATTCAAGAAGCTATTGAAGCAGTAAATGCAGTGAAATTTGAACCTGTAGAAGGAGAAACTTACACTGTGAAAGTAGTGCGCTTGGTAGAGTTTGGGGCTTTTGTAGAGTTTGTACCTGGTAAAGATTCATTGCTCCACATCTCAGAAGTATCTTGGGACAGAGTAGACAAAATAGAAGACGTTCTTAAAGAGGGTGATATTATAGAAGTGAAATATCTCGGTATCGACCCCAAAACCAAGAAAACAAGAGTATCGCGCAAAGCTTTGTTGCCACGTCCACCGCGTGAAGATCGTCCTAAGTCTGACAAGCCTTACAACGACAAGCCTCGCAACGACCGCAATAAAGGACACAATAATCACCAAAAACCACGTCAAGAATAGGCGTTATGTTATAAGAATTTTTGTATTCATAATATTTTTAAACCGAAGATTTTGTACTTTTATAGTATAAAGTTTTCGGTTTTTCTTTTTTTTAGTATCTTTGCCATCAGATAAAAGATTTCAAAAATGAAACCCTTTCTAATTTCAATAGTAACTGATGTGATTGATGCACCTGTAGCATTGATATATAACATTGTTACTGATAACAAGAACTTTCAGTGGCGAAAAGAAGTGGAAAACATTGAGTTATTAGAAGATGGTTTTATTGAATATTACAAAGGTGGGGGACACACGCTTTTTAAGAATATTCAGAAGAAAGAAAATGAGTATTATGCCTTTACAATGCAACACAAACTATTTTATGGAGAATGGGAAGGAAAGTTTGAATCGTATAACGGAGGTACTAAAGTTTGCTTTCAAGAGAAAATTTATATCAAAAACTTCTTTTTAAGACTTATAGCACCTCTCTTTTGGAATTTAAAACGGATACAACAAAACTATATTACCGCATTAAAAGCAGAAGTATATGCAAACCAATAGATACATACATTTGTGGCTACCCATAATGGGACTACACGCTTTGCATCAAGTAGAAGAGAGTATTTCATTCTGGCAATGGTATATTGACTTTGTAGATAAGATACCCCAATGGTTGCAACTCCCTAGAATTGCTGAGAATGCTCATTTAGCCAATGAACACCCTGAATATTTTATAGGGGCTTCTATAGGACAACTCGTTTTGGTAGTGGTCATTGCTTTTTTATGTCGAAAGAACGAAAAAGCTACAAGAATTGCTCTTAGCTCATACCTCGTAGGATTGAGTTTCTTCTTGGTATGGCATATCTTAGTAAGCTATTTCACCCATTCCTATTCACCCGTAATGGTAACCTGCCTCATAGGCGTTTATCTCATTCCAAAATGGGGGTGCCAGTTGTTTAAAAGATAGAAGCCAATGACTATTTCAGAAATCATACAAACCTACAGAGCACTTGGTTTAGAATCCTCGTTGAATTATAATGAGTTCAACAAGATTCTTATTACCAGTCACTCTACCCGTATAGAAGGCTCTACTTTAACTTTAAACGAAACTCGCGTACTGATTGAAGAAGGCAACACTCCTAATGGTAAGCCTCTATTGTTTGCCAATCAAACTAAAGATCATTATGAGGCATTAAATTTTGTACTAAAAGAAGCTACACAACAACGTCTTCTATCAGTAGCTTTTATTCAGGAAATAGCTGCCAAAGTTATGAAAACTACAGGAGAAGTGCTTACTAATGCCTTAGGTACTGTAGATGCCAGCAAAGGCGAATTGCGTAAGGTGAGAGTAACCGCAGGAGGAGTATCGTTTATGAGTTTTGAAAAAGTACCAGCTGCGTTAGAGCAGTTAGTAAAAAAACTAAATGACCTACTCCCTGAGCAAACTACCGAAGAAACTCAATTAGCACTCTCATTTTATGCTCATTATGAGTTAGTGAACATTCACCCTTTTCTCGATGGCAATGGCAGAACCTCACGCCTGCTGATGAACTTTATTCAGCAGTGGTATGGTCTGCCTTTGGGTATTGTATTTGCAGAAGATAAAGCTGCTTATTACGAAGCTTTGAACTCTGTGCGAACAAACGAAAACTTTGAGACATATAATGCTTTTATGTTCAGTCAGTATACTAAACATTTACAAAATGAGATTGCTAAAGAGAAGGATTTTAGAGAAAAAGAAGACAAAACCATAAAGTGGAAATTTTAAAATAGAAATACAATGAAAAAATGGATTATAGGAGCGGTGATTGCCGTGATAGCCGTATTAGGCTTCTTTATTTATCGCGCTGTACTGGTGAGCAATACAGCTTTTCAAACCCAAGAAGAAATAGTATATATCCCTACAGGAGCCGATTTTAGCGATGTGTTGCACGTGATGAGTCCCTTGTTGAAAGACCGTACTTCTTTTATCCAAGTAGCCAAACGTATAGGCTATGCCGATAAAGTAAAAGCAGGTAAATACATCATCAAAAAAGGGGCTAACAATATAGATATCGTACGCACTCTTCGCAATCGCAATACCCCAGTAAAACTAAAATTCAATAATCAGGAGCGATTAGAAGACTTTGCAGGACGTATCGCTGCACAAATAGAGCCTGATAGCACTACTTTAATGCGTGCTTTTTTAGACACTAACTTCCTAAAAGAAAACGGTTTCACCGATGCTACTGCATTGGCAATGTATATCCCCAATACGTATGAGTTCTATTGGAATACCTCTGCCGAAGAATTTCGTGACCGTATGCTCAAAGAATATGAGCGTTTTTGGACACCTGAACGCAAAGCCCAAGCCCAAAAGCAAGGGCTTACGCCCATAGAAGTGAGTATATTGGCATCAATTGTACAGAAAGAAACGGCTAAGGTAGACGAGCGTCCGCGCATAGCAGGGGTTTACTTGAACCGCTTACATATCAATATGAAATTGCAGGCTGACCCTACTGCTATCTTTGCTATGAAAAACCATACGGGTGATTACAATATGGTAATAAAACGCGTTACCGAGGTGCATACAAGTTTGCAAAACCCCTATAATACTTATCGGAATTACGGTTTACCTGTGGGACTTATCACGATGCCCGATATATCGAGTATTGAAGCTGTGCTCAACCCCGAGCAACACGATTATCTCTTTTTTGTTGCTGATACTGAAAACTACGGTTATCACAAATTTTCGCGTACCTATATGCAGCACCTACAAGGGAAAAAGCAATATACAAGATGGGTTGATGACAAAGGAATTAAATAGAAGATGATTAATGGTTAATGGTTAGTAGTTAATGGAGAAATTGGGAGAGGATTATATAAAGCTTATAAGAAGCTTATAGGATAAACGAACAAGTGGGTCTACAGTGGGTCTACAGTGGGTCTACAGTGGGTCTACAGTGGGTCTACAGTGGCTCTACAACGAACAAAAGACGAACAAAAGACGAACAAAAGATGAACAAAAGATGAACAAAAGACGAACAAAAGACGAACAAAAGACGAACAAAAGACGAACAAAAGACGAACAAAAGATGAACAAAAGACGAACAAAAGACGAACAAAAGACGAACAAAAGACGAACAAAAGACGAACGATAAACGAAGGAACAACGAATGTAAAGTGGAAATAAAGTGAAGGAGAGATATATTAAAAAGGTTTTTTTATTCACTTATTTTCCAATTGCTGATACCTGCTAAGCGGGTATTGTAATGACAGCTATTATAGATGAATAATATATTTATTAGGCACTGATAAAAAATAAGTGTTAAAAATCTTGTGTTTTTATGGGTGAAGACGTAATTTTGTCTTGCAGAAAGAAGTTTTTTAAGGCTTAATAATGATGTGGGATTTTAAACGAACAGCAAATGTATTTACTCTAATACTACTACTTATACTCTTTTCTTCAACAGAGATTCTTAAGGCACAGCAACTAAAAACTGTAATTTCAGAGAATATAAAATTTACTACTTCTGGTTTTCAGGAAGGCACTTATATTTCCGTGAGAATTATTTTTCCTAAAGATAAAGAAAAGATAGATATACGATTCGCTTTTCCTGAAGGAATTGAATATGCGGGATATACTCTTGAAAAAAACAGTGCCATACGAAAAGTTACTCCCAAAGATATAAATTTACCTAATAATCCTGTGCTTACTGTACTAAGTAGACCAGGAAGTACAACACATCTTTTAGTGAAACGGAGAATTACTAAAAGAGGGTACAGCTATCTGAAAAAACATTTATCTCTTCAAGATGAAGTGGGGGTAATGATTGATGAGGTAACGGTTGCTACTAAAAAATCTAATGAATATTTTTTGAATACTCCTAATCTGCAAATTACGACACAAAAGGTGAAAGAGAATCCTATGGGGGATTATTCGAGAGTATTCAGTATTGAGAATAAAACCATAGAAGGGAAAAGAGTAGGTATCATAAACGATATTTATTTTTCGGTGAAACACCCATTAGGGGTTAAAACACGAAAAATGATTTACAATAAAAAAGTACTTACTCCCATAAGTAAAGTGCCACAGCATATAGGGCAAAATGGAGGAGAGGATTTGTATGTGATACGAATTTCGGAAGGATTAAAAGAGAAGGGAGGAGTCTGGATTACAGAAGAGTATACGGCGAAGGGGTGTAAAGCCAATGGAGAGGTGAGTTATGAGGCTTATTGGGGAGAAAATCCTTCGGAATTATATGAAGTGAGTAGTGCTGTTCAATCAATTACAATGCAAGTGGCAACTGATGAAAACCCTAATGTTATTTTAAATCCACAGAGTACAGCAACTTATTTTAAATGGAGTGATGGCTTCTGTGGAAATACTTTGGGAATGTTTACTGCACAATATATTAATAAAGGGAATGCAACGGCTTATGACCTTCAACTGACCCTTTATGAAGAAGAGGATGCGGTGAAATTTAAGGCTTATAAACCTACGAATTTCCGTATTATAGATAGTGAGAAAAAAGAAATCATTATCCCTGATAAAGCTATACAAATGCCTGATGGTGTGTTAGGAAAACGCATCATTAGCTTTGCTGAATTAGAAAGCTTTAAGGATTTAGCATTAGGACAACGCAATATAGGTCTTACTGATGAAGATGGTGATGGGGTAAGAGATGATTTGGCACCAGAAGAAAAGTTAGAGATACGGTTTGATTTAGTTAGAAATGATAATATTCTCTGCTTATCATCTACCGAAGGGATATTTAGTGTAAGTATTATTACTGAGCTTTCTTACCATAGCTTGTGTGGTATTTCTTTTCATAAACAAGAGTCATTAAGTGACCATACTTTTAAACGAAAAATAAAAGATGTGAAAGACACTTCAAGATTTCCTGCCTTATTAGCACTTAATCAACCTATACCGACTTCAATATCTTTTACAGCTTCTGTAACTTCACAAGACAATATTCAACAATTACAATCACATCACAAACAAATAGCAGAAAGGAAGTATCGTTATGAGCTGTTGTTACCCGAAGGAGTGGCAATGACGAATATAAAGTTTTATAAAGCCGATGCTTATGGGGGTTCGGTAGCACCTGCAATAACTCTACCTGATGTCCTTTCGGGAGGAACATTCAGTTATACCACAGCAGATGAGGTTTGGGGATATATCACTTTTGATATGATTTTAACAACCTGTAAGGCAAACAAGGTTTCTTTGCAATATTCAATTTGGCAAATGGATAAGAATAGGTATAATACTTATTGCAAAATACCCTATATCTGTACACAAAGGACGATAGTTGCCAAGTGTCCTGATGTGTGCTTTGAGAATGCCCCTAAAACACTTTCAACAACAATAGAAAGGGCTGAAAATTCGTATGGTTGGACAGATTATACAATGACCAAACGGCAAAAGCGCGCTAAACTGAGACTAGAAGACCGCAAACGAGCTCTTTACTTAGACGATATTGAAATAATATCGGAGGGAGTACAATTAGGGGGCTCTACTAAGAATCTTTATTATTATGTGCAGGTACCTAAAACAGTGGAACTATTGCCTAAACAAGTTAGTTTAAAGATAGGAGAACATCTCATAACATTAGTTGCCAAGCAGGGTGTCCTTCGTGAGACTACCGATAATGAAAATAATTATTTCTTGTGGAATTTAACAGAGGCATTACCTTCTCGAGGAGTTTTAGCAGATGAGAAATTTACTGCCGTTGCTACTTATCAAGTGGAGAGTTGTACTGCCGAAGATGTTACTTCAATCTCTCAATTAAAAGAAGAGATAGGTTCTTTTTTTTATAGAATTGATGGAACAAAAGAACAAAACATAAATGAAAAAGGTTATCATACGGAGGAATTATTACATTGTGGAGAAGAGAGTAAGAGTGTATTTTATATTGTAAATTTACCTGATGAAGATATTCATTCTTGCTATAAAATGAAAGATTGTGTGTTATTTCTTCTACGAAATAAGACAGAGGGTAGTGTTTTTCAGCAGACTACCGATAGAATATTTAAAGATGAATATCGCCCTAAGAGGCTTGTAAAGGTTATAGAGATAAAAGTGCCTAAAGGTTATGATTTGGTAAAGCCGGTGACGTATCATTATTTAGAAAACACGGCAACTAATGTAGTACATATTCCGTTAGATAGCTTTACAACGGATGAAGATAAGGATTTTAAAGTGTATACTTATACCAACCCTAAGAAAGGAACGGAGGGATATTTACCTCCAGAAATTATTTCAGGACAAAATGATGAGAATCAGTATATAGAAGTTTTTGTACAGCCTACTTGTAAAGCAAAAGTATGTACAAGCGAAGAAGAAGCCTTTAACCATAATCAATTAGTAAATATAAGGGTAACCTATGAAGGTTTCTATTATCATTATGCCAATAGTGGAGAGACAAAGATTATAAAACAGAACACATCGAATACTTTGCTTTATGGGGGACAGCGCTCTATTACTTTGCAGTCCATCACCCCTCAGAATATAAAAATACATAACACGACCTTTTTTATAGACTTTAGGTTACAAAATTTGAATAGGGAGCCCATAGATAATATTTGGCTTATGCTCCCCAATATACAAGGTATAGAAGTATTGAGATTGTTAGCAATAGACCCTATTAAACAGAAAGAGCAAATAGTTATCACGGCCCAAGATGTGCAAGACAAGAAGTATTATTCTTTAAGTGAGCTACGAGCCTATACAGATATAATTTATAGATTGGAATACCGAGTGACTAACTTCGATATGACACATTTTACCGTTGAGGTTTATGCAGGCAGGAATTGTAATGATAATTTAATGGAATGCAATATGCAACAACTTGTGTATAATGTAGAAAGTGAAAAAGGAGTAACACCTGATATTGTTGTTGTAACACAACCTGAGAGTCAAGTGTTATGCAATGGAGAAAGAGTTGTATTTACTTCTGAGGCTAAACTTATCTCAGCAAGTGCTACAGGAAAAAACATCGGCTATCAGTGGCAAGAATTAACTAATAAAAGCACCCAATGGAAGAATATAGATACAGAAAAGGGCTCTGTTAGAAGTGGAAATAAAGTAACCTTAGTTTTTGATGCTGTCAATGCTCACTTAAACGGGAATAAGTATAGGGTGAAATATAGTTATACAGACGTAAAAACTGCTACCGTTCAGTATTCTGAAGAGGCAATATTGAAGGTGAATTATTTAACTATCGAACAACAACCTACCTCAGGTGTTTATATTCAGAAAGCTTTACCATCGCCTTTATATGTAATAGTGAAGGGTACCACTACACCTGTGTATCAGTGGTATGAGAGTACTATGAATACAAATATAGGTGGTAAGGCAATAGATTCTCGCGCGAATAGTTATATACCTTCAACTGAAACAGTAGGGGAGAGGTATTATTATGTGACTATAACTGATAGATGTGGCACTGTAACGAGTTCAGTAGCCAAAATAGAGGTAAAAGCAGATACTTTTACAACAACAAGTGAATTGAAAAGAATTACTGTTTACAATGGCTTATCAGCAAACGGAGATGGAAAGAATGATTATTTCTATATCAGAGGGATAGAGCATTACCCCAATAATAGAGTTAAGGTATATAATCGGGTAGGTGAAAAAGTGTTTGATATAAAAGGATATAATAATACTTCTCGCGTATTAAAAGGAGATAAAATGCCCTTAGGAACTTACTACTATGTGTTAGAATATTACGATGCTCAACGAAAAGAAACACAAATAGGGTGGCTGTATATACAAAAATAATAAGGGTATAGATATAAAATATTGTGTAAAAAGTGGTAGAAATGTAAAAAAGTTGTACTTTTGCCGAAATAAAAGTTAGTTAGATTTACTATCTACCTGATTAACAGTAATGAAGAAAAATAGTTAAGTAATACACAGTTTAAAAATGATTAAAAAAGCGTTTATTTTAGTATTAACAATGTTTAGTGTAGGGATATATGGACAACAAGAGTCGCAATATACCCAGTATATGTACAACACTATGATGTTTAACCCAGCTTATACAGGCTCAAGAGAGGTAGGCAGTTTCTTTGGTATGTTTCGTACCCAATGGGTAGGTATCAAAGGAGCCCCCACTAATGGGAGCATTAGTTATCATCAACCAATGGAGAGCTTACGCAATGTAGGTTTGGGAGGAAGTATTTTTAGAGAGAGTATAGGACCTCAAAATCAAACCGATTTAACGATTGATTTTTCATATACTTTGAACTTTGAGAACTCCAAATTAGCTTTTGGCATCAATGGTTCGGGTAGCTTATTTCAAATAAATTATGATGAGCTAAACAAACAAGATCAAGCAGACCCTAACTTATCGGGCAGTGAGAGCGTTTTTTCACCTAATATAGGAGCGGGTATTTATTGGTATACTGATAAGTATTATTTAGGGTTTTCAGTGCCTAATATGTTGGAAACCACTCATTACAACAAGAGTTCAGTGTCTGTGTTGAAGAATACGCAGCATATGTATTTAATCGGAGGTTATGTGTTCAACTTGTCAGAGAACACAAAATTCAAACCCGCAGTGCTTTCTAAGATAGCTTTTGGAGCACCTTTACAATTGGACTTATCGGCAAACTTTATGTTTAATGAGAAGTTTGTGTTGGGGGCAGCTTACAGATGGTCGGCAGCAGTGAGTGTAATGGCAGGTTTTCAGATAAGTGAACGTTGGTTTGCGGGATATGCTTATGACTTTGAGACGACTGAATTATCAAAATATAACTCAGGTTCACACGAAATCTTTTTGCGTTATGAACTGCTCAAAACCTATAAGAAAATAGTGTCTCCTCGTTTCTTTTAGTTAGGAAGGAGAACAGAGAGTATAAGCCTTTATAAATTACTTAAAATTGAATTGTTGATGAGAAAATACACTTTTATAATAGCCTTATTTTGTGGAATATCTGTACTGTTTGCCCAGAATGAGAAAGAGTTGCAAAAGGCAAAGGAAATGTATAAAAACTTTGCTTATGTTGATGCTATAAAAATATATGAAAGCATTGCTAAGAAAGGATTTGTGAATCAAGATATATTAGAAAATCTTGGTAATTCATACTACTACAATGCCGAATACAAGAAAGCATTACCTTGGTACAAACAGCTATTTGAGAATAAGAAATATAAAATCAAACCTGAATATTACTATCGCTATGCACAAGTACTAAAATCAGTAGGGAAGTATGACGAAGCGAATAAGCTAATGTCTCAGTTTGCTGAGCTTACAGGTAATAATGATACGCGTGCTGTGCTTTATGAAGAGAATAAGGACTATCGGGAAGTGATAGAGAGTAACTCAGGACGTTTGCAATTACACCCAGTAGCTATTAACACCGAATATTCAGAATATGGGACAGCTTTTTATGGTGATAAAATAGTTTTTGCAGCAGCTAATAGCGGTAGAGCTTCTAAAGGAGGAATTTCACAATGGACAGGAGAGAGTTTTTATGACCTGTATATAGCAGACCGCAATAAGCAAGAATTAAGTAATAAGAAACCTTTTTCATCAGCTTTAAATACAAAGTTTAATGAATCTACGGCTGTATTTACAAAAGACGGAAAAACAGTGTATTTTACCCGTAATAACTATATAAATAAAAAGATAGGAACGAATGGAGAAAATACTATCTTACTAAAAATACTTAAAGCAACGAAAGATGAAAAAGGAGATTGGGGAAATGTGGTAGAAGTGCCATTTAATAGTAACCAATACAATGTAGCGCACCCAGCCTTGAGTCCTGATGAAAAATATCTTTATTTTGCTTCAGATATGAAAGGAACCTTAGGGAGTTCGGATATCTTTCGCGTAGAGATTTTAGGAAATAATAAATACGGTAGACCCGAAAATTTAGGAGATGTTATTAATACGTCGGGGCGTGAATCTTTCCCTTTTATCTCTAAGAATAATGTGTTATATTACTCATCAGATGGCTTTCCAGGGTTAGGAGGTTTGGATATCTTTGCGGTAAAGTTTTATGAAGACGGAACAGTATCAAAACCTATTAATATAGGTAAGCCAGGTAATAGTGCTGATGATGATTTTTGTTTTATAATGGATAGTGACAGCAAGATAGGATTTTTAAGTTCTAACAGAGCTGGAGGAAAGGGTAAAGATGATATTTACAGCTTTTATGAAGAGAAACCTTTATCCTTTGACTGTGAGAAAATGCTGAAAGGAGTACTGAAAGATGCTAATACAAAAAGCGTTATTGTAGATGCTCTTATAGTACTATCAGATAGAACAATGAAACAGATAGATACTCAAAGAACTAAAGAAGATGGTACTTTTGCATTCAAGAAAGTGGATTGTAAAGAATTATATTATTACCTAAGAGCTGAAAAAGATAAATATGAAACCACAGAAGTGAAAGTATTAACGGGTAAAGAAGGAGATATCTTCTACGAGTTCTTGTTAAAACCGAGAGAAATAGCTATCTCAAAGGATACTGATTTAGCTAAAGTATTTGAGATAAAAGAAATATACTTCGATTTAAACAAGTCGAACATCAGACCAGATGCAGCGGTAGAATTAGCTAAGATTGTGGAAGTGATGAAACAATATCCTAAGATGAAGATAGATATTCGTTCGCACACCGATAGCCGAGCTACAGATGCTTATAACTTAGCTTTATCTGACCGTCGGGCTAAATCAACTCTTGAATGGATAGTTAAGCAAGGTATTGACCGCAAGCGATTGAAAGCGAAAGGCTATGGAGAAACGCAATTAGTAAATGGTTGCTCAAATGGAGTGCCTTGCACTGAAGAACAACATCAAGCTAACCGTCGTAGCGAGTTTATTGTGGTAAGTATGGATTAATAGAAATATTGTAATGGAAGATTAGGAGTTATAAATTAACTCCTAATTTTCTATTTACCCGGTTGATATTACAAACCTTCTTTTTTATAATTTTTTCCTTTTATTGATTTATGAAGAAACAAATACCTTTCTATTTATTAGCCATTCTTGTAAGTACTTTCACCCAAACTATTTGTGGACAAAGTGAAAAAGAAGCTTTACAGAAAGCAGCTAACTATTACAAGAACTTGGATTATGTACAGGCTATTAATGCCTATGAAAGTATTGCACGTAAAGGAGTAGAACCCCAAGAGCTATTAGAAAATTTGGCTAATGCTTACTACTATAATGCCGATTACAAACAAGCGAATAAGTGGTATGCAAAACTCTTTGCAAATACTGATGCTAAGACAGGAAAACCTTATAATATTAATCCTGAATATTACTATCGTTATGCGCAAACTTTAAAATCAATGGAAGATTATGAAGCCTCTGACAAAATGATGGATAAGTTTGTGGCTCTTAAAGGAAATACTGATTCGCGTGCAGTACTCTTTCAAAAGAACAGAGATTATCAAGCAGAAATTAAGCGAAATTCTCATAGAATGGTATTACACCCTTTGCAGATTAATACTAATAAATCAGAGTATGGGACTGCTTTTTATGGTAATAATATAGTATATGCTACTAGCAAAGGTGGTATCTTAAAGAAGCGTGCAGATTGGACAGGTGATAATTTTTATAGTTTGTATGAGGCAACTACTGATAGCTTGCAAGTTTCTAAGAAAGGGAGGCTCAATGGTATCAATACTAAGTTTAACGAATCGACAGCTGCGTTTAGCAAAGATGGAAATACGGTTTATTTTACTCGTAATAACTTTATCCATAATGAAGTAAAGACTAATGGGGACGAAACAGTATTGTTGAAGATATTTAAAGCTACCAAAAATAAGAGCGGTAAGTGGGAAGATGTAAAAGAAATGCCTTTTAATAGTAATATTCATAGTGTAGCTCACCCTGCTTTAAGTCCTGATGGTAAATATATTTATTTTGCATCGGATATGAAAGGTACTATTGGAGCATCGGATATTTATCGTGCTAAAATACTGAAAAACGGTTATGGAAAGCCAGAGAATTTAGGAGCACTTATCAATACTCAAGGTAGAGAGTCTTTTCCATTTGTTTCAGATGATAACATATTGTATTATTCATCAGATGGTTTTCCAGGTTTAGGCGGATTAGATATTTATGCCGTAAAATTAGATGAGGGAGGTAATCCTATTTCTAAACCTGTGAATATAGGTCGCCCTGCCAATAGTGCTGAAGATGATTTCTGTTATGTAATTAACACTCATACTAAAATAGGTTATCTTACTTCAAACAGACCAGGAGGTAAAGGAAGTGATGATATTTATAGTTTTTATGAGGAAGCCCCAGTACAGTTCTCGTGTAAACAAGCCATTAATGGGGTTGTTAAAAATGCAAAAAGTTTAGAAGTAATATCAGATGCTAAAATTACTTTATTAGATAAGTCATTGAAGTTAATAGAAGAACAAATCTCGAATAAGGAGGGGACTTTTAGTTTTCTTTATACTTCCAATTGCAAAGATGAACAGCTAATAATTAAAACAATAAGGGAAGGTTTTTCTTCTGATGAGCAAAATATTACTTTAACAGGATTAAAAGACGCGTATGCAGAAGTCTTGTTATCTCCTATTGTTGAGAAGAAACCTATAAAAATAGGAGATGATTTATCAAAGGAATTAAAAATAGATAATATATACTTCGACTATGATAAAGCTAATATTCGTCCTGATGCAGCTGAACAGTTGGCTAAAATAGTAAAAGTAATGGAAGAGTACCCTACTATGAAAATAGATGTGCGCTTGCATACTGATAGTAGAGGTTCTGATAGCTATAACTTAGCTTTGTCACAAAGACGTGCAAAATCAACTATTAAGTGGCTTATAGCTCACGGTATTCACAAAGATAGGATTACGGGTAAGGGATATGGCGAAACGCAATTAGTAAATGGTTGCTCAAATGGGGTACCCTGTACTGAAGAACAGCATCAAGCAAACCGTCGTAGTGAATTTATTATTATATCAATGTAAGAAAAGAATATTTCTATAAAATAGGAGGAAGGTTATCATTTTGATACCTCCCTTTTTTATTCTTTATAATGTTGCTTCAAAGATTTCTTTAAAATGAGTTAGGATACGTTGTTTTACTTCTTGTAAATCCACCTTGTCTTTTGCTAATTCTACATTTAGGGATGTTACTGCTTTACCGCGAATACCACAAGGGATAATATTATCAAAATAGCCTAAATCAGTATTTACATTTAGGGCAAAACCGTGCATTGTTACCCAACGAGAACAACGGACTCCCATTGCGCAAATTTTACGAGCAAAAGGCGTTCCTACATCAAGCCAAACCCCTGTCTCACCTTCACTGCGTTCGCCTTTGAGACCATAATCGGAAAGAGTACGGATAATCACTTCTTCTAAAGAACGCAAATACTTGTGGATATCGGTGAAAAAGTTTTCTAAATCTAAGATAGGATAGCCCACAATCTGTCCAGGTCCGTGATAGGTGATATCTCCTCCACGATTGATTTTGTAAAAAGTAGCCCCTTTATTTTTTAGACCTTCTTCATCAATGAGCAGATTCTCTATATGACCGCTTTTGCCAAGTGTATATACGTGAGGATGTTCTACAAAAAGGAAATAATTAGTAGTAGGCAGGGTTGTGCCATTAGCTTTGTTATTTGTTTTTTGTGCGACTATTTCTTCAAACAGCGACTCTTGGTAGTCCCACGTTTCTTTGTAGTCTTTATTACCTAAATCCTTAACGATTACTTGTTTGTTCATAAATAGTTTGAATATTACCCTGACGGATATCTCCAGTATTGTACCCTTTGGTAAACCAGTATTTGCGTTGTTCAGAAGTACCGTGAGTGAAAGAATCGGGTACTACGTGTCCTTGCATACGTTTTTGTATAGCATCATCACCTACAGCGTTAGCCGCACTAAGAGCTTCGTCAATATCGTCGGCATCTAAATATTTTTGGTTGTGATGTGCCCATACTCCCGCATAGAAATCGGCTTGTAATTCTTGTGCTACCGACCATTTATTGGCAGCTGCTTTGGAGAGCCCTTGTTGTTTTTGGCGTACTTGTTGCGAAGTGCCTAAAAGCGTTTGGATATGATGCCCTACCTCGTGTGCCATTACGTAGGCAATAGCAAAATCGCCACCTTTAGCTCCGAAGCGTGTTTTGAGTTCTTCAAAGAAATCCATATCCATATAGAGTTTTTGGTCAGCAGGACAATAGAATGGACCTACTGCAGAAGAGGCAGTTCCACAGCCTGTATTTACATTAGCGGTAAAGAGTACCAAGGTAGGTTTCTTATAGGTTCCTAAGCCATTTTGAGCAAATACTTTATCCCATACATCTTCGGTATCGGCGAGTACTGTAGCGGTAAATTCACCTATTTTCTTTTGTTCGGCAGTAAGTTCTACGCGTTCTACCGCTTGTTGAGTTTGGTTACCACCTGCTACTTGACTTACTACAGAGGCTACTTGTTGTCCTGTTTCGCCTCCAAAGAGTTGTAACAATACTACGATGATACCTACGATACCACCGCCTGCTATAAGACCACCTTTAGCACTTATTCCGCGACGGTCGTCTACATTGCTACTTTGTCTTCTTCCTTCCCATTTCATAGTTTATCTTGTTATATTTTGGTGCAAAGATACATCTTTTCTCAATATGTACAATATCCGTTTACAATAAATGAATTCCGTTCTTATCGCATAACTGAACCATATCATCTGTCCATATTGATGCTTGTACTTCACCGATATGTGCTTTTTGCAAGAGTAGCATACAGATACGAGATTGACCGATACCTCCCCCAATAGTTAAGGGTAATTCACCGCGTAATAGCATTTGATGGTATTCTAACTTCTCGCGTTCTTCTGATTTTGAAGCTTTCAGTTGAGAATGTAGAGAGGCTTCGTTTACTCGAATACCCATTGAAGAAAGTTCTAAAGCGCTGTTTAGTACAGGATTCCAAATAATAAGGTCGCCATTGAGTTCCCAATCGTCATAATCGGGGGCTCTATTGTCGTGTTTTTTTCCTGAAAGAAGTGTTTTGCCTATTTGAGTAATAAAAATAGCTCCTTTTTCTTTGGTGAAATTATGTTCACGTTCAGAAGGTGATAAGTTAGGATACATATCTTCTAATTCTTGTGAACTTATGAATGTTACTTCACGAGGTAGAAAAACCTTACACTTGTTATATTCTTTTACTAATATCGCTTCTGTTTCAAGAAAGGCATTATATAGCTGTTTTACGGTTTGTTTGAGATAAGATAAAGTGCGCTGAGAGGGAGTTATCACTTTTTCCCAATCCCATTGGTCTACATAAATAGAATGGGTATTATCTAATTCTTCATCTCTACGGATAGCATTCATATCAGTATAAATGCCTTCGCCTGCTTTAATACCATAGCGTTTCAGGGCTAAACGTTTCCATTTAGCAAGAGAATGGATAATTTCTATCACTTCACCTTTGTAATCTTTCATTTCGAAGCTAACAGGGCGTTCTATTCCGTTGAGGTTATCATTAAGGCCTGTGGAACGCTTCACAAATAAAGGAGCCGAAATACGTGTGAGGTTTAAAGCGCGCGCCAAAGCCTGCTCAAAAGAGTCTTTGATTAGTTTTATAGCTCGCTCGGTATCCATTATTCCGTAGGGAGTTGAGTAGTTCTTAGGGATAATAATAGTCATAATCAGACGATAATAAGCTGTTTGTTAATTTAGTAGCTTGCTTTGAGTTAATAGCATTAGTTCTCGTACTGCTTTGGTAGTTATAGGGTGTTCATCGGCACGAACATCATAACCATTCATTTCGCCTATATTCCACAAACCTATACCATCAGGGAAGGCTTTAGAGTCTTTAATTTTGGAGGCAATCTTCTCAAACCATTTAGCTCTCTCAGCATCATTTCCTTTGTATTCTTTTCCTGTTTCCTCAATAACCAAAGGTTTACCAATGCTATGGCAAAAGGCAACTAATTGGGGAATACTATTAATAGCGTCGTCGTCGTATACGTGTATGGTGGGGATATCAATCTCGGGCAACGACCATATTTCTTTAAAACCTAAATCGGCATCGGTACCCCAGCCGTCTTTGCCTTGATGAAGAAACCCACCTGCTGAAATAGGGCGAGTTACTCCCATTTTCTTCAACTGAAGGGCTAACCGTTTATAGAAGGCAATGAGATTAGCTTTATTACCCGCTTTCTCTATTGGATTATCACTGTATTTACTAAAAGGCTCGCCTGCTATGGCTATGAAAGCAAGGTGAGGGTCGTTTTTATAAGTATATCCTTTTATGGGGGTTCTGTTTAAAACAACTTCTAAATACGGAGTCCAATCGGTAGAAGGTGAATAAGGGTTGATACCTTCTTTTATGAGTTGATTTCGTATGTAGGATAAATCTAAAACATAAGTCATACCGCTGGCGACTATTTTGGCTACTTTTTTATCCATTTCGTCAAACTTATGTTCAGGGTCACTGGTTAAATCTTGCAAATGACCTTTATCTTTTTGTATCATATCAGTCAATCGCATACAATTAATACCCATAGCTTTAGCATTAGCAATCCATTTATCGACATTAGGAGCTCCATAAGCAGTAGCAATTCTTAATCCTACTCCTGCTTTTGGTTCTTTGTTTTCAGGATTTGATTTTTCGTCTTTACAAGCGATTAGTAAGACAAAAAATAGGAGTAAATATTTTCCTTTCATATTGTGTAAGTTTTTTTAATTTTAGAATCAAAGAAACTACACTTTGCTAAACTTGCTGTTTAACAAAGTGTAGAAGCTATGAAAATTAATGAAAAAAGTATTTTATTTTTCGATAATAATAAATTCTACGCGTTTATTGGCTTGGTGTTCTTCTTCGCTACAAGGCACTCCGTTTTCGCAACCATTTACCAATTGCGTTTCGCCATAACCTTTGGCAGTTAATCGGTTAGGAGAAATGCCTTTGCTTACAAGCCATTGATAGATAGATTGTGCTTGAGTTTCGGTGAGGTTCATATTGTAACCGTCTTCTCCTCGGCTATCGGTGTGCACTTTAATTGCTATTTTTACAGTAGGATTGGCTTCCAAAAAAGCCACAATTTTAGCTAATTGCACAGAGGCGTCATATCGGATATTGGTTCTTCCGTAGTTAAAATGAATATTATCAATGGCAAAAACAGGGGCTAAATCATCGCCCTCGTTAAGGCTTATTGTGTGAGGGGATAATGATATTGTTTTTTTGAGAGTGTTATTGTTCTCAAAAACGATAGGAACATCGGCAATATCATAATCTTTTTTTACGATTTCCACAAAGCCATTTTGGAAGTTACAGTTCAGTTTTTTGGTAGTAAAAGAGCCTTTACTATCAGTTGTATTGCTGGAAAGAGCTCCCATAGCACTATCGAATATAAAAACTTGAGCACCAGAAATCTTGGCACCTGTTTCGGCATCGGTTACAGTGCCTATAATTTCACGAGAGCAATCTGGTGTAGGGTTAGTTTGAGGAGCGTCACCTTTTTTTGTGAGTACCTCAAATAGGTTAAATTGTTTTTTAGCTTCGTCTTTTTTACCTAAGGCTTGCAATACCACTGCATAGCGGTAACGGTTGATGGGTTGGGGAGAGTAGTTGCCGTCTTTCATCAGTTTTTCATACCAATGGAACGCTTTAGGATAATCTTTACTAGCATAGTAATAATCGCCCAATCGTTCTACAACTTCTTGTATTTCATATCCTCTATCTACTACTGTGTTATAAATTTCGACAGGAGATACTTTTATTTGTGAAAAACCTAAGAAGCAACCTCCTAAGAATAGGGCAAATAGAACTTTTATCTTCATATTTTTCATTTCAAATTAAGGCACAAATGTACAAAAACTTCTTAAAAGTTGTACAGTTTTCCTTTTTAATTTAACATTTTTAACAATTTCTCTCTTAGTTAGAGTTAGGTAACTTATACCTTATTTCTACCTTTACAAAATTAGTGCCAATCTTTTTGATTAGCAGATTAAGTGTAAGCTGTACGGGCAGTTGTGGTATAATGGACAGTGCGAGCTACGCAGGTGATTAAGTTAGCAAGCTGAGAGAGTTGGATTATCGAAAGATTTCGGAGAGGTTCGGAAGGAGTAAATTGGCTAAAAAGTGAAAAATGAGGGGTAAATGGGTATGCTTAGCTTATAGAGAGCTTATAGGAAGCTTATACGAATCTTGGAAGATTGGTATAGAAAGGCTATATAAGTAGTTGATAGTGAATGGTTAAAAGTGAAGGATGAAAAGAGGTTTTGGCGAAAGAAAAGTGATTAAAAACGAAAGCGACCTGCTTTCTGGGGGAGATTGTAGCAACGCAAAAGTGATTGAAAAGTACTACCTTGTTATATTGAACTGATGTAAAAATACAAAAGGTCTATACGATTCATTTTCTGTATTATTTTCTTACTTATCATTCATCATTTGTAATTCATAATTATTTCCTACCTTTGCACCCTCATAACATTACAATGGACATTCAATTCAATACAAACGAAGATTACAATAAATTAGCCCTTAGTCAGCTACGCAAACGCTTGAAAAAAGTAAAAGAAGGCGGGGGCAAAAAGAACCTCGAAAAGCTTCACAGTCAAGGTAAACTTTCGGCTCGTGAACGCATAGAGTATCTGTTAGACAACGATAAACCCCAAATAGAAATAGGCGCTTTTGCCGGTGAGGGAATGTACGAAGAACACGGCGGTTGCCCCTCGGCTGGTGTAGTGGTGGTGATAGGCTATGTAGCTGGTAAACAATGCGTAGTAGTAGCTAATGACGCTACTGTAAAGGCGGGAGCGTGGTTTCCTATTACTGCCAAAAAAAACCTACGCGCTCAAGAAATTGCGATGGAGAATCGATTACCTATCATCTATTTGGTGGATAGTGCAGGGGTGTACTTGCCTTTGCAGGACGAGATTTTCCCCGATAAGGAACACTTTGGTCGCATCTTTCGCAACAACGCCCTGATGAGTAGTATGGGCATCACTCAAATAGCCGTAGTAATGGGCAGTTGTGTGGCGGGTGGGGCTTACCTACCAATAATGAGCGATGAGGCACTGATAGTAGATAAAACGGGCAGTATTTTTTTGGCAGGTAGCTATTTAGTGAAGGCAGCGATAGGCGAAAACATCGACAATGAAACCTTAGGTGGGGCAACTACCCATTGCGAAATTAGCGGGGTAACCGACTACAAGGCAACCGATGATAAAGACGCTCTTGACCGTGTACGCCGTACAATGGCTAAACTCGCCGATGCCGAAAAAGCGGGCTTTAACCGCATTGAAGCTCATAAACCGCTGAAAGACCCTAACGAAATTTACGGTATCCTGCCTAAATTGCGTACAGAGCCTTATGATATGAAGGAAATTATCCTTCGATTAGTAGACAATTCAGAATTTGACGAATATAAAGAAGGGTACGGACAAACTATTCTCACGGGCTATGCGCGTATTGAGGGTTGGGCAGTAGGCATTGTTGCCAACCAGCGCAAAGTGGTAAAAACTAAGAAAGGGGAAATGCAGTTTGGAGGAGTAATCTACTCGGATAGTGCCGACAAGGCGACCCGCTTTATAGCCAATTGCAACCAAAAGAAAATTCCCTTGCTCTTCTTGCAAGATGTTACGGGCTTTATGGTAGGCTCCAAATCAGAGCACGGAGGGATTATCAAAGATGGGGCTAAACTTGTGAATGCTGTTGCTAATTCGGTAGTGCCTAAATTTACGATCGTGATAGGCAACTCGTATGGGGCTGGTAACTACGCAATGTGCGGTAAGGCTTACGACCCACGTCTTATCGTATCGTGGCACAGTGGAAACATTTCGGTAATGGGAGGTACGCAAGCTGCTAAAGTACTCTTGCAGATAGAAACTGCCAACCTAAGGAAAAAAGGAGAGGAACTTACCCCTGAAAAAGAAGCCGTGCTTTTTGCTCATATCAAAGAGCAATACGACGAGCAAATATCACCTTACTACGCCGCTGCTCGCCTTTGGACTGATGCTATTATCGACCCATTAGAAACCCGCCAATGGATAGCAATGGGTATAGAAGCTGCCAACAACGCCCCTATTGAAAGAGCGTTTAATTTGGGTGTGATACAAGTATAAAATAGATAAGCAATAAAAAATCCCTTAAAGTATGATGTTACTTTAAGGGATTTTTTCTATCTAATTGTTATTTGTTTAATCAAACAAAGTGCCTTGCCTTGCAGGATTCACTCTACCTAAGTGTTTATAAGCTAAATCGGTTACTTCGCGTCCGCGGGGAGTACGTACAATGAAGCCTTCTTGAATGAGGAAGGGTTCATACACCTCTTCAATAGTTTCAGCACTTTCGGATACGGCAGTTGCCAAAGTGGTAATTCCCACAGGTCCTCCTTTGAACTTATCAATAAGGGTTGAAAGAATTTTGTTGTCCATCTCGTCTAATCCGTGAGCATCTACATTTAAGGCTTTGAGTCCGAAACGGGTAATAGCAATATTTATTTCACCATTACCTTTTATCTGAGCAAAGTCACGAATACGGCGCAAAAGAGCATTGGCAATACGTGGGGTACCTCTACTTCTGCTCGCTAATTCTATAGCAGCTTCCATAGAAATCGGTACTTTAAGGATAGAAGCACTGCGCTGAACGATATCTGCCAAAAGTTCGGTAGAATAATACTGCAATCGACTTTGAATACCAAAACGTGCACGCATAGGAGCCGTAAGTAAACCTGAACGGGTAGTTGCCCCTATAAGCGTAAATGGATTGAGGTTAATTTGCACTGTGCGGGCGTTGGGGCCTGATTCTATCATTATATCAATCTTGTAGTCCTCCATAGCCGAGTAAAGATACTCTTCTACTACTGGACTCAAGCGGTGTATCTCATCGATGAAAAGTACATCACGCTCTTGCAAATTAGTGAGTAGTCCTGCTAGATCACCAGGTTTATCAAGCACGGGACCTGAAGTAATTTTGATACCTACACCCAATTCGTTAGCTAAAATATGAGCGAGGGTAGTCTTTCCAAGTCCAGGAGGTCCGTGAAAAAGGGTATGGTCGAGTGCTTCGTGACGCATATTAGCAGCTTTTACGAATACTTTTAGGTTTTCTAAAACTGCTTCTTGCCCTGCAAAATCATCAAACGACAAAGGGCGTAAGGCTCTTTCTATATCGAGTTCTTGCGCCGAATAATTTTCTTTATTTGGGTCTAAGTTTTTATTCAAGCTTTTAGGATTTAGGTAATATGAGTTAGGAGATTGAATCACTTCATATTGCGAAGGTTGATTACTTCTTGCTGAGTGAGACGACGCCAATGACCACGAGGTAAATCTTTTTTAGTAAGCCCAGCAAATACTACACGGTCGAGTTTTTCTACTTGATAGCCCAAGTGTTCAAAAATACGACGTACAATACGATTGCGACCACTGTGAATTTTGATGCCTATTTCATTCTTAGGTTTGTCGTTCACATAGCTGATTTCATCTACTTCAATAAGACCATCTTCTAACTCTAATCCGTCTTGTACCTTCATAAAGTCTTTGTAGTCGAGTTTGCGGTCGAGAATTACGTGGTATATTTTGCGCACACCGTGAGTGGGGTGAGTGAGTTTTTTGGTAAGCTCTCCATCATTGGTAAGCAATAACAAACCTGTAGTAGCTCTGTCTAAACGACCTACAGGCAAGATGCGTACATTGGTAGCATTTGCGACCAAATCCATTACAGTTTTGCGTCCTTTCTCATCGTTGGTAGTGGTGATAAAACCTTTGGGTTTGTTGAGCAAGATGTATTCTTTCTTTTCAGAAGAAAGGAGTTTTCCATCAAAACGCACTTCATCAGTAGGCTTTACGCGATAGCCAAGCGTGGTCATTACTTCACCATTCACCGTTACATTACCTGCCGAAATATACATATCGGCATTACGGCGTGAGCAGATACCAGCATCGGCAATATATTTGTTCAAACGCACTTCAGCTGGAGTGGTAGTAGGGTAGTCTATAGGAGCGTTGTTTTGAGGTTTGTAGGTATTGTTATAAGGTTTTTTGTTGAAAGGTTTTTTATAATTATCGTTTCGGTTATAACCTTCATTATGGTTGTAGTTGTTTGGTTTACTATATCCCTCGTTCTTTTTGAAGTTAGGATTGTAAGATTTTCTATTTTCGGAGTTGTAACCATTGTTACTATTGTTGTAACGATTGCCACCGTTATTTTCATAACGATTACCGCTATTATTTTCATAGCGGTTACCGCTGTTGTTATAACTGCGTCCTTCGTTCTGTCCGTAAGTTTTCTTTTTGAATGAACTATTGCCGTTGTTGTTGCGATTGTTACCGCTGTTGTAAGAAGAATTGTAAGGCTTTTTCTCTGAATTCCCATTAGAGGAATAGCTATTCTTCTTGTAGTTGTTAAATCTTTTGTTTTCCATATAAATTAAATCTCTCTATTATATATCCCGACGCATTACATTATGCTAAGGCTTCTGAACCTCCTACGATTTCTATAATCTCACCGGTAATAGTAGCCTGACGGGCTTTGTTGTAGGTGAGTATGAGTTCGTTCTTAAGGTCTTGAGCATTGTCGGTAGCTTTGTGCATAGCTGTCATACGAGCACCGTGCTCAGCAGCTACTGAGTCGCGTAAGGCTTTGAAAATTTCTGTTTTTAGCGAACGCGGAATGAGTTCTTCTACAATTTCTTGCTTAGAAGGCTCATAAATATAATTTGTGTTTAGTTCTTTGCCTTTTGCTTTAGTAGTTATAGGCTGAATAGGCAAAAATGTTTCTTCCGTAAGAATTTGAGTAGCTGCATTCTTAAAGCTGTTGTACACCAATACTATCTGGTCATATTTACCCGAAGTGTACAATTCCATTAGTTCTTCAGCCAAAGCAGCAGCTGTAGCAAAAGTGAGCTTATCGAAAATCTCGCTGTTATGAGCTATAATATTGTCGTATTTTTTCAACACATCATTGCCTTTTTTACCTATGGTGTAGAGTTGTACCTGCTTGTCTTTATAGGTAGTTTGTTCTAACTCTAACGCTTTTTTAATCACGCTGGCATTGAACGCCCCGCAGAGTCCTCTATTGGAGGTGATAAGTACCAAAAGTACTTTTTTTACTTCTCCTTTGCGCGGGTTATAAACATTCTCGTCACCCAAGGCAGCACTAAGATGTTCTAATAACTGCTTGAGTTTATAAGCATAAGGTTTCATCGCTACAATAGCATCTTGAGCCTTTTTCAGTTTGGCTGCCGATACCATTTTCATCGCTGCTGTGATTTGCATCGTTGAACTTACCGATGAAATTCTGCTTCGTATTTCTTTTAAATTCGCCATTTTATCAATTAACAGTTAGCAATTTTATCATTGCTGTTAAAAAGAATACCTCTGATAAACATCTATTCCTTCTATCTTCCTTAATGAAGGTGATTTGCTATGGAATAGCTGAGAGGTTAGAATAATAAGGTTTTCCAAATCAAAACCCTGAATAGTACGTCCTAAAAGGAAAGATATGGTATATTCTTGCCAATTCTTGCCTTGTTCTTTTGCTGTATCGGATACTTTTTGCAATATATCCCACATTTCAGTTTCAGTGATATATTGGCACCAATAACACCATTTAGCCAAAGAAGCTGCTCTACACAAATCCCACGCATAAGCCGATTTTACTGCCTCTACTTGTGCTAATTCTATTCCCAAACCTTTGGCTATTTGTTTCTGTATTTTGCTAAGCTCGGGTGAGGTTTGCGTTAGCAGATGTCGGAACTGTAACGAACGTTTCTCTGCCAATAAGTTACTTATAGTTTCTTTAGCAGATGCTGTATCTGTTATTTCCCATTGTCGACGTAATCCTTTCTGATATGTTTCTAATATTTCAGTAGGTATCAGGTTTAGTAGATTTTCACCACGGTAATACGTTAGTATCGCCCCAAAAGTAAGCAATCGTATCTGTTCCTCTGTTAAAGGGTTTTGATTGATGTGCCCTATTTGTTTTTGCAAATGTTTTTTTGTATAAACTTTGTTTACATAAATCTTTAGCGCAAATAAAAAGACGGCTCCAATAATTACCCATATAATAACACTCATAAGAATAAATGTTTAAAAAGATGTATTTACTATTTTGCGTATTTTTCACTCAAATCTTTCGCTACTTTTTCGAGAGTAGCTGTAATCTCATCGGTGAGTTTGCCAGCTTTTAGCTCGTCTAAAATATCACGGTGCGATACATTGAGGAACTCTAAATATTCTCTCTCAAACTCTTTTATCTTGTCCACAGGCACTTGTCTCAATAAGTTTTTAGAACCTGCATAGATAATCGCAATTTGGTTTTCTACGGGGTAAGGGTCGTTTTGTGGTTGTTTTAAGATTTCCACATTGCGTTTTCCTTTTTCGATAACCCCCATAGTAGCTGCATCGAGGTCAGAGCCGAATTTGGCGAAAGCTTCGAGTTCGCGGTATTGTGCTTGGTCTAACTTGAGGGTACCCGCTACTTTTTTCATCGATTTAATCTGTGCTGAACCTCCCACACGCGATACCGAAATACCAACGTTGATGGCTGGACGTACCCCTGAGTTGAACAAATCAGACTCCAAGAATATCTGTCCGTCAGTAATAGAAATCACGTTAGTAGGGATATAGGCTGATACGTCACCCGCTTGAGTTTCGATGATTGGCAAAGCAGTGAGAGAACCTCCCCCTTTTACGAGTGGTGCAATGCTTTCGGGTAGGTCGTTCATCTGGCGTGCGATAGTATCATCATTAATTACTTTGGCAGCGCGCTCTAATAAGCGAGAGTGCAAGTAGAACACATCACCAGGGTAAGCCTCACGTCCAGGTGGACGGCGTAATAGAAGTGATACTTCACGGTAAGCTACCGCTTGTTTAGAAAGGTCGTCGTAGATAATAAGAGCTGGGCGACCTGTATCACGGAAGTATTCCCCAATAGCAGCTCCTGCGAAAGGTGCATATACCTGCATAGGAGCAGGATCGGAAGCATTAGCCGCTACAATGGTAGTATAAGCCAAAGCACCTGCATCTTCTAAGGTTTTAGTGATACCTGCTACGGTAGAAGCTTTCTGACCAATAGCCACATAGATGCAATATACTGGTTTGTCCGCATCGTAGAACTCTTTTTGGTTGAGGATAGTGTCGATACACACGGTAGTTTTCCCCGTTTGTCGGTCACCAATCACTAACTCACGTTGTCCGCGACCGATAGGAATCATTGCGTCGATAGCCTTGATACCTGTTTGTAGAGGTTCGTTTACAGGCTGACGGAAGATTACCCCAGGGGCTTTGCGTTCCAACGGCATTTCGTATAGCTTGCCGGTAATAGGTCCTTTTCCATCAATAGGTTGTCCTAAGGTATTTACCACACGCCCTACAATGCCTTCACCTACATTGATAGAAGCAATAAGCCCTGTACGTTTTATGGTATCCCCTTCTTTAATATCGGTAGAGGGACCTAAGAGAGTAATCCCCACGTTGTCTTCTTCGAGGTTGAGGACAATCCCTTGTAGTCCGTTGTCAAATTTTACTAATTCACCGTATTGTGCATTCGATAGCCCGAAGATACGCGCAATACCGTCTCCCACTTGTAATACCGTTCCTACTTCTTCTAAAGAAGCATTGGCGTCGAAGTGAGCTAATTGTTCTTTTAAAATTGCTGAAATTTCAGCGGCTTTTATTTCTGCCATTTTTTCAGTTTTTATTTCTTAGTTGTTAGTTTTTAGTTGTCAGTCTTATTTATATCAATCTTTAAACAATTCTTTCTCCTTACCTTTTGTTTCTTACTTACAGAAACAGTTTCTCTTGAAACTCTTGTTGTAATCTGCTAAGTTTATGCGCTACACTGGCGTTGTATTGCACATCATCTACACGAAGAATAAAACCCCCAATAATATTTTTATCTACCTTGTTCTCAAGGGTAACATTTTTATTTTTAGTAAGCATCATTACCTTTTCGAGTATCTCTTTGCGGGTAGCTTCATTAAGCGGAGTTGCCGTAGTTACTACTGCTGTTTTGTTATGCTTATAATCGTTGTACAATACAACAAACTTCTCGGCTACTGCTCCGAGTATTGGCAAGCGTCGGTTCTGAATAAGCAAATCGAACAAACGTTGCGTTTCAGGAGTAACCATTGTAAATATTTCAGTAAGGACATTCTTCTTTACCGTTGTTTTCACAATAGGCGAAATGAGCATACGCTCCAAGTCCTTATTCATTTTTATCGTTTTATCTATCAAGGTCATATCAGCGAAAACCCCTTCTAATGCATTTTGTAGAAGAGCGTATTCCAAGAGTGCCTTGGCATATCTATTTGCTACTCTCAATCCGTACATAACCTATTTTAGTTTAACGTAACACCTTTTAGATAATCGTTGATGAGGGCAGTTTGTTTCTTCTCGTCTGAGAGTTCGCTCATCATCACTTTCTGAGCCATTTCAACAGAAAGAGCTGCCACTTGGTCTTTCAGCTGTGCCAAGGCTACTTTCTTCTCACTGTCAATCGCTTGTTGCGCTTGTTTGATAAGTTTTTCGCCTTCGCGTTGTGCTTCTTCTTTGGCTTCTGTTACGATTTTATCTTTAACATCTCTTGCCTCTTTCAAAATTACATCTCTCTCGGCACGTGCTTCAGCTAAAAGACGCTCATTATCGGCTTTGAGATTTGCCATTTGTTTTTGAGCTTCTTCAGCAGCTTCCAAAGCCTTATTGATAGAGTCTTCGCGTTGCTTTACCGCATTCATTATGGGCTTCCAAGCGTATTTTGCTAAGAGGAAAAGCAATATCAGAAATATGAGAGTATTCCAGAATAATAAACTTTCGGGGTGTGCTAAATTCATTTCTTTAGTTGTTATTTAGTCTTTAATAATATGATTATTTTATTCTCTTTTGTGTCCCTTTATGTAGGGATAAAAGGCTATTCACCATTAGTGGCATACGCCCTAATTTTATAAAACCGTTGTGCAACCAACCGTTGCACAACGGTTTTGTCGTCCTATTTTGCGATGAGTGCTACTACCACAGCAAAAAGGGCTACCCCTTCAATAAGTGCTGCTGCAATAATCATCACAGTTTGAATTTTTGAAGACACTTCGGGTTGGCGTGCTACTCCTTCAACAGCAGAAGCACCAATTTTACCAATACCGATTCCGGCTCCAATGGCTGCTAATCCAGCCCCAATTCCTGCTAAAACCATATATATAAAATTAATTAGTTACTTGTTAATTGTCAATTGTCAATTGTTAATTATCAATTGATTAGTGTTCTTCTTCCACTGCTTGTCCTATAAACAAAGCTGATAACAGTGTAAACACATAGGCTTGCAAAACAGCTACCAATAGCTCCAAGATACAGATAAACAAGGTAAAAACTATCGACACAGGCGATATATACACCGTTCCAAAGATGAAGATGAGTGAAATCAAGCTCAGTACAATGATGTGCCCTGCCGTCATATTGGCAAATAAACGTATCATCAAGGCAAAAGGCTTAGTAAAAACACTCAACATTTCAATAGGTATCATAATTGGTAATATCCAGGTAGGAACTCCTGGGGGAGCAAAAATATGCTTCCAATAGTGTTTGTTACTGCTAAATAAAGTGAGAATAAGGGTAAAGATAGCCAACATACCTGTGAAAAGAATATTGTTAGTTACCGTACCAGCAAAAGGGAAAAACGGAATTAATCCGAAGAGGTTTCCTATCCAAATCAAGAAAAACACAGTAAGCAAATAAGGCATATACCTATTGTAGTACTTTTCACCTATATTAGGAATCGCTATCTCATCGCGCACAAAGAGCACTATAGGTTCTAAAACTCCTGTTAAGCCTTTAGGAGCTTTGGGGTTCTTCTTGTAAGAACGTGCCATATAGGTGAAGATGAGCACCATCAATACCGATACTAAAAGCAATGAAAACACGTTCTTAGTAATAGAAAAGTTTAACGGACGTGTATTGGTTACTTCTCCTTTCTCGTTGAAAGAGAGAGGTGTATCAGCATTTGCGTAGTAAATATCTTCTTTGTAGCGCACAAATCGCTGTCCGTCTTTATCTACTACTACTGTACCTTTGTTGTCGTGATGGAAGGCACTCGATAGGAAAGTCACTAATCCTTTATCAGTATAAAGAATGATAGGCAAGGGTAACGAATAAGTGTGCCCTTTATAATCAAACAAGTGAAAATCGTGTGAATCGTTGATGTGTTCATCAATCAAATCGTTGATTTGAAAGGGTTCTCCTTCCTCATTTTCAGTTGCAAAACCTTGTAGAGGAATGAGTGAGGTTACAAATAAAGTGATATATAGAATGTAATTCTTTACTTTCATTACTTGTTTTGTTTTTATTCGTGCAAATGTAGGAGTTTTTATTTAAGTGGCGAAATTATTTAACACATTTTTTTACTTAATATAATATAACCTACTGAAATACAGAAGTTATATTTTAGCAGTTGAAATTTAGGTTTCGCTCTAATTATTAACTTCTAATTCTTATAAAATGCTATACACAGGGTGTCCTTTGAGTTTCTCCCTGCCGTTCAGAAAATGGAGTTCCATCAAGAAATCTAGTTGTACAATATCGCCACCGAGGCGTTCTACAAGTTTTACTACCGCTTCAGCAGTACCACCAGTAGCGAGGATATCGTCGTGAATAAGGATTTTTTCACCTTTTACAATAGCGTCTACGTGAATTTCCAATACGTCTTGCCCGTACTCCAAATCGTAGGTTTGTGAGAGGGTTTTGTAAGGTAATTTCCCTTTTTTGCGTACCGGTACAAAGCCAGCCCCCAATCGTTGAGCAAGCAACATTCCGAAGAAGAAACCTCTACTTTCCATACCCACTACTTTGTCTATTTTCTGTCCGTGCAGGTTCTCCACCAGCAAGTCGATTACATATTGCCCTGCTTTCACATCCATTAGCAATGGTGTAATATCTTTGAAGATAATTCCCTCTTTAGGAAAATCTTTAATATCTCTAATTTTACTTTTGATATATTCTTTTTTGTCCATTTTTTTACTTGTTACCTAATTACGTGGATTAAACACTTCTGCTAGCATACACCTCGCACTGCCTCCCCCACAAGTCTCAATGGTCTCTAAATTGCTGTGGAGTATCTGGGTATATTTCTCAATCGTCTGTATCTGTTGAGGGGTAAGGGCGTTATAAGCGGTATCACTCATCACCAAATAAGTACTGTTCTTACCCTGCACTTGTAGCATATTGCCTGCGTACTGGCACATCTGTTCAGGGGTGATGCTGATAATCTCCTTCTTATCTTCTTTTAGGTGATGCAAAAGGTTCTTGCGCTCACTCTTGTCGGTGATGGTATCTAAGCACACTATTGCAAAATCTTCGCCTAAAGCCATCATCACATTGGTGTGATAGATAGGCACTTGCTTACCATCTACCTTTTGGTAAGCCTTGAAAATTACAGGCGTATACTCAAAATCTTCACAGAACTCAATAAATAGTTCCTCATCAGCGCGGGGCGAAAGCGCACAATAAGCCTTGCGATGCACGCGGTCGAGCACCATAGCCCCCGTACCTTCCAAGAAGATGTTTTCTTGCTCAGCATCAGTATAGTCATACACATTTTCGATGAGAAAACCTTCTTCCTCTACCTTGTCCAAAATATCCTCACGACGCTCACGACGCCGATTTTCGGCAAACATAGGGTAAATTGCTACGTTGCCATTTTGGTGAAAGGTAATCCAATTGTTCGGAAATACCGAATCAGGAGTGTTTTGCTCGTAAATATCGTCTACGTCAATCACTTTTACTCCTACCTCACGTAGTTTATGCACAAAGGCATCAAACTCTTGTTGCGCTTGGCGATTGATTTCCTCGTTCTTCAAATCCATTTCCTCTTGGAAATAGTTGTTCACAACGGTTTCTTCGTTCATACGGAAGCGCACAGGGCGCACCATTAGTACAGTATTGGTAATTTGTTTTTTCATCAGTAAACAATGGTTAGCACTCAAAGCGACAAAGGTACAAAATAATCAGTAATTAACAATGAAGCAAGAAAAATTATTTTTTCAAAAACGCTACAATTCCGATTTTATCAAGCTCCATTTTAATTTCACCTTACCTCTATTTTATCTTCCTCTTATCTTCACCTTACCTTCGTTCATTGTTCGTCTTTTGTTCGTCTTTTGTTCGTTGTAGAGCCACTGTAGAGCCACTGTAGAGCCACTGTAGACCCACTGTAGAGCCACTGTAGACCCACTCATTGTTCGTTTATCGTTTAAGCCTTGTATAAGCAACCTCCTTAATTTACCCATCTACCCTTGCGATTTCCTCCCTTCATCATTTGTTCAAGTTTCAATTTATCTTTAATTTTTTATCTTTTACTTTTAAAAAATGCTATTACTTGGTATTGTAATATTGGTACTATACTACTGTTGAGAAACACTTTTTTATATACAAATTCCTTCTATCAGATATGGAGAAGAGACATAGTGCTATTAAAAATATTACTAAATACTTAGATGCTATAAAAGTAGCAAAAATAGTTTAACTTGTAGATAGTACTATAAAAAAAGCTGTATAGCGTTTCGCTATACAGCTTTTTTCTCTCTACACAGCATTACTATAATACAGCAATGCAAGAAATCTCTACTTCTACGGATTTAGGTAATTGTGCTACTTGTACGGTTTCGCGTGCAGGTGCTGTTGCTTCGTTGAAATAGCGCGCATATACGCCATTTACTTGTGCAAACTGCCCCATATCGGCTAAGAAAATAGTAGTTTTTACTACATTCTCAAAAGTAGCTCCTGCTTCGGTAAGGATAGCTTTGAGATTTTCCATTACTTGTTTGGTAGCGGCTTCTATGCCTTTCACTACTTCTCCTGTTGAAGGATTTACCGGTATTTGTCCTGATACGTAGAGTGTGTTGCCAGCTTTTACGGCTTGTGTGTAAGGACCAATAGGTGCTGGCGCTTTTTCTGTAAAAATGATATGTTTCATATAGCTATTAGTTATTAGTCGTTAATTGTTAGTCGTTAGTTTTGTAAAGTTAGCTTTCAGAGTTCCTACGTTGCCTACTCTGTCTTTGGCGTTTACAATGAGTTCGTATCTATTGGTTTGAGTAGTATCAATATCGCTGAAATGAAAGGTGAGGCATCGGTTTTTAGGTTCATATTCAAAGAGAATCCACTGCCCATTTAGGGTGGCAGAGCAAGATTCAAATCCGGTAAGATTATCGCTTACTAAAATTTTGAGGGTATTACCTTTCACAATGCCTCCGTTCCTAAAATTCACTGCCTTGAGAGTGGGCGGAATAGTATCCTTACGCAAATAAAACTTTCCTAAGTTACGCGATTTGGCTGTAAACACACCATCTTTATAGACCGTTGGTTCATAGCCCCCGTTCGAACGAGCTATAAATACCTTAGAAGTATCTTCATTGGCATAAGTATCACTTTTGATAGTTACAGTAAAGAACTTTTGAGCAGGAATGAATGAACTACCTACGGTTAAAGTATCCTTAGTGCTAGTAATATTCATCAAATAGTCTTTATAAAAAGTATCTTCGGGAAAGTATACACTTCCGTATTCCATTTCGTAATAATTATCACGAGTAGCAACTACCTGCTTATTGCCTTTAGGTTCTGGTCGAGCTGTTTTTAAGGGCTCTCGTTTGCCTTCTATAGGAATATTGATTTTAGTGGTATTCCCCTTAAAGTCTTCTGCAATAATAGATACGGTGTATTGTTTACCTTCTTCAATAGTAAGATAACCTTTATTAGGCTTTAAGGTAGGATATACTGATTCGAGTTTGTTGTTAGGCAATTTGTACAAAAGCTGTACAAACCCTTTGTGTTGTGCATATCGTTCGTAGTCTATAAGTGCATTAAGATAACGCGTTTCGTCATAGTTTACTTTATCAAAGACAGTTTCTAACTGGGTCTCTCCGTTGAGAAGTAAACTCACCTTGTAAATACCATTGCGATGCATTGTTTCATCTTGACGATCATAGCCCAAAATACCAAAACCTATAGTGCCAATCGCATTAACTTTCTCGGTGAGGTAAGTGCCGTCTATCTGTTTATTTTTATTGAGCTGACGTGGTAACTGAGTGTTATCTATTTGTGCGTCATCACTTAGTGAATAAGCATATACAAGCAATACATCAGGAGGAGTGGTGTCTTGTATTTCTTGAAAACCAAAAAGCAGAGGATTCCAACCGTTATTGTGAATATCGCGTACCTCAAAATGCAAGTGTGGCCCTCTACTTCCGCCCGTATTACCACTGAGAGCTATCCAATCGCCTTTTTTTACGACAAATTGTTTTTCGGGAAGAAGTATATCGATATCATAGCTTTGCTTTTCGTATTGTTTTTGCTTTACATAAGCTTCTATTTCAGGGGCGTACTTTTGTAAATGCCCATAAGTAGTTACATAACCATTGGGGTGAGTAATAAACAACATTTTGCCATAACTGTAAGGACTTACTTTGATACGAGACACATAGCCATCTTCGGCAGCAAACACCTGTAGTCCTTCACGACCTTCGGTTTTTAGGTCGATGCCACCGTGAAAGTGGTTGGGACGCAATTCAGCAAAATTACCTGCGAGCAAAGGTTTAGTGTTGAGAGGCATTGCGACCTGGAAAGACTGAGCTTCTAAGGTAAGAGGTAAGAGGTAAGAGGTAAAAAGTAAAAGATTGGATAATAAGCAGGCGATAAGTTTTTTCATTGTTTCCGTTTAAAATATTTTGCTTTTGTAAAAACGGCGCAAAAGTAAGAATAATTTGTCAATTAGCCAATTTGTAGATTAGTAAATTAGCAAATTTTTGTTAGTGATTAGATATTAGATATGAAAAAACTTTGCCAAAGCTATAGAACTTTGGCAAAGTTCGTGTGATAAGATTTCTTAAAGCGTGCTGATGTTCAAATCCTCTAAATTAAGAGTAGCACCTATTTCTAAGAGGTGTAAGCGACGGTGGTCGTCTTTGAATTTGCGTTTAGCCGCCTCTTTGTCGATTTTAATTACAGGGAAAGTGTCGTAATGCACACCTAATACATTGCCTACTTCTACAAAACCTGCAGCTGTAAGAGCATCGCGTACACCCATTGTATAGTTGTTTCCGATAGGGAAAATACCCAAGTTCACGCGATATTGATGAGGGATAATCTTCATATCGTAATGCAAGGCGGTATCTCCTGAAATGTATATAGTATCATCGTTGTAATCAATCAAGAAACCAGCAGGATTGCCTCCGTAAGAGCCATCAGGGAAGGAGGACGAGTGTTCTGCCTTAATCATCTTTATTTTTACCTTGCCATCTACAAAGCGGTGAGAACCTCCGAGATTCATTGCGTGTCCGCTAAGACCTAATTTCTCAAAATGAGCTAAAATCTCGGGATTAGTAATTAGCTGAGCTCCTGTGCGTTTGGCAATAGCTTCCACATCGGCAATATGGTCGCCGTGGGCGTGAGTGATGAGGATATAATCCGCTTTGATCGTATTGATATCGATATGCGAAGCCAAAGGGTTAGGTGTAATAAATGGGTCGACGAGGAAATGAGTGCCATCAATGTCTATATTCACGCAAGCGTGACCTAAGTAAGTTACTTTCATAGTGTTTTATTTATTTGTTGTTTAAGGCTACAAATGTATAGATAAAAAACGAATAAAGCAAATGAATTTCAGTTTTTATTTTAATGCCCATTCCACAACCAAGTAGAATTTTTAAAATTAGTAAATAATTTTTACTTTTGCATTTTAAACTGAAAAGAATGGAAAATACCTATATATTAGCTATAGAATCTTCTTGCGATGACACTTCTGCCTCAGTGCTTTGCAATGATAAAGTGCTTTCTAATGAGGTGGCAAATCAAGAGGTGCATAAACAATACGGCGGGGTAGTACCCGAATTGGCTTCACGTGCTCACTTGCAAAACATAGTGCCCGTAGTGGCTCAAGCGCTCAAAAAAGCAGGGATAACCAAAGAAGAGCTTTCGGCTATTGCCTTTACAAGAGGGCCTGGTTTAATGGGGTCGTTGCTCGTGGGGACTTCATTTGCTAAATCGATGGCAATGGGGCTAGGTATCCCACTCATTGAAGTGAACCATATGCAGGCACATATTTTGGCACATTTTATAGATGAAGGACAGCCTAAACCCGAGTTCCCTTTTCTCGCAATGACCATCAGCGGGGGGCATACCCAGATTGTGAAGGTAAACAGCTTTTTTGATATGGAAGTATTAGGTGAAACCCTTGACGATGCAGTAGGTGAGGCGTTCGACAAAACCGCTAAAATATTAGGACTTCCTTATCCTGGAGGGCCTCTCATCGATAAATATGCCCAAGAGGGTAACCCCAAAGCCTTTAGTTTTTCTAAACCTAAAATATCTGGTCTCAACTTCAGTTTTTCGGGACTTAAAACAGGTATTCTCTATTTTGTACAGAAAAACACTGAAGAAAATCCTAATTTCATAACTGAGCATTTAGCCGATATTTGTGCTTCAGTACAACACACTATTGTGGAAATACTGATGAGCAAACTCAAAAAAGCTGTAAAAGAAACAGGTATCAAGCAAGTGGCTATTGGGGGAGGGGTATCGGCTAATTCGGGTATTCGCAATGCCCTCACAGCTTTAGGACAGCAGTACGGTTGGCAAACCTTTCTACCTAAATTTCAGTATTGTACCGATAATGCAGCGATGATAGGTATCGTAGGGTATCACAAGTTTTTGGAAAGGAATTTTGTAGCACAAGAAGTAACTGCCCAAGCGCGACTTTCTTTGAGGTAATAGGTAACAAAAAAGCTCATATCTTTATAGGAATCCTCCTATAAAAATATGAGCTAAAAAAAGTAACAAATAAAAATAATTTTCTTCGCTTTAATGGTCTTTTACAATTACGAGTTGTGCTTTCGAGCCTGTTGCTAAATCCCAACGGTTGCGTATAATGGTGTTGCCTTTGTCGTCTAGCACCATAAACTCGGCAGTATTAGGTCCTGATTCTCCTTGGTTGAGCGCTAAAAACTCTACTTTGTTGAAGCCAGGTTTCAATTCTACTTTAAAACCTCTGAACTCTCCAAGGAGAAAAATATCGCGAACTTCTTCTACTCCATTCACATATAAACTCACTCGATCGCCATCAATAGCTGCGAAGTCGCGACAATATACATTTACAAACTTTCCATTATTGGTGAAGTCGCCAAAGAATTGGTCGCCTTTTGGGGCTTCGTAATCTTCCCGTTTATGCTCGTTGAGCACCTCATAATTAGGTTTGAACTCTATTTTACGCTGTACTAAATTACTCTTCCCCGTAAAATCAATGTTTTTTTCAGGCATCTTCATCCAGGGATTATTCTCTTTTTTAGGAGCTACCCGCAGATTGATGGGACTACCCTTGTACTCTATCTCAGGTGATTTTTCCAACGGAATGACTACCTTCTCATCTTTTTTACGTGTTTCAAAAGGTTGAGCTTGAGCTACTAATCCTCCTAACAAAAGTAATATGTACAAGTATAGATGTTTCATATTGTTTGAGCATTTCTTTTTTTATAGCGATAACTATGCCAAATTTGCTCTTTTGCCAATTGTTTTATACTTTTGCGCTTTATTATAAAGTATTTTTTATGAAAAACATTACATTATTTGTAGCGCTGTGTGCTTCTTTTGTGGCAACAGCACAAGACGACCTAATCAAATCGGTAGCAGGAAATCAATCAGCTAATGCTGGATTTCAGTTTACTACCGTTATTAACCTCGAACGCACCGACGTGAAAGACCAAGGTAGCAGTGGAACTTGCTGGAGCTATGCAGGAGCTTCGTTTATAGAAAGTGAGATGAAGCGTATGGGTAAAAAGCCTATTGATCTTGCCGAAATTTACACTGCTCGCAACTGTTATATCGAAAAAGCTAAACAATATGTGCGTATGCACGGCAATTTGGATTACGGACAAGGAGGTGAACTCCACGATGTAATCAATATGTACGCCAAATATGGTGCTGTACCTCAAAATGTTTATACAGGCTTGCACTATGGTACTACTCGCAATGATTTTGGTGAACTGCACGCTATCCTACAAGGCTTTTTAAAAGGAATGATAAGAAATGGTGAAAAGAAGAAAAAACTCACCCCTAACTGGCTACCTGCTTTCACAGCTACCATTGATACCTATTTAGGTGCAGTGCCTGAAAGTTTTATGTATGAAGGTAAAAAGTACACTCCTCAGAGCTTTGCTAAAGAGCGCGTAGGTATCAATCCTGCCGACTATATAGAAATGGTATCGTATGCCGACCAACCTAAATACCAAAACGTATTTATGGCAGTACCCGATAACTGGAGTTTTGATCACGCTTATAATATTGCAATGACTGACCTCACTAAAACTATAGACAACGCTCTTAAAAAAGGTTATACTGTAGCGTGGGCAGCCGATGTGAGTGAGCGTTATTTCAGTTGGAAAAACGGAGTGGCTTTTGTGCCCGAAAAAGAAGTGAGTGAGATGAGTAATGATGAAATATTGCATCTTTTTTCTAATCCACCTGCTGCCGAAAGAACTATTACCCCCGAGATGCGCCAGCGAGATTTTGATAACTATCAAACCACCGATGATCACGCAATGCACATCGTAGGGCTTGCCAAAGACCAAAACGGACGTGAGTACTACATCGTGAAAAACTCTTGGGGCTTGCGCAACGACTATGAGGGCTACTTGTATGTAACTAAAGCCTTTGTAGAGTTTAAAACTACTGCAATTATGCTTCATAAAGCAGGAGTACCGAAAGAGGTACTTTCAGGTAAGAAATAAGAAGTTAATACTAAAAAATGTTCATTATTTATTGCTAATTAATAAATTCTTTCGTATCTTTGCCGAATAGTTACCAAATCATTCTCGTATGAACTTACACGAATACCAAGGAAAGGAAATTCTTTCGAGTTTTGGGGTGCGCGTACAACGTGGCATCGTTGCTCACACTCCCACCGAAGCCGTAGAGGCAGCTAAACAGCTCACCGAAGCCACTAATACTCAGTGGTATGTGGTAAAAGCACAAGTGCACGCCGGAGGGCGCGGTAAAGGTGGCGGCATTAAGTTAGCCAAAGGTTTAGACCAAGTAGAGCCCATCGCTTCTCAAATTATAGGTATGCAACTCGTTACTCCTCAAACGCCTCCCTCAGGGAAAAAAGTACATCAAGTGCTCATCGCCGAAGACGTATATTATCCTGGAGAAAGCGAACCCAAAGAATTCTATATGTCGGTACTATTGAACCGTGCCAAAGGTAAGAATATGATTATGTATTCTACCGAAGGAGGAATGGATATTGAGGCAGTCGCCGAAAAAACACCGCACCTTATCTTTACTGAAGAAATTGACCCTGCCGTAGGGCTCTTACCTTTCCAAGCTCGCCAAATTGCCTTCAACTTAGGAGTTACTGGCGATGCTCAAAAAGAGATGGTGAAGTTCGTAACAGCTCTCTACAATGCTTATGTATCTTCTGATGCTAGTTTGTTTGAAATTAACCCTGTTCTAAAAACTTCTGACAATAAGATAATGGCAGTAGATGCCAAAGTAACTCTTGATGACAATGCGCTTTTCCGTCACCCTGAGTATGCGGCTTATCGTGACATACGTGAGGAAAACCCAGTAGAAGTAGAAGCTAAAGCCGTTGGGCTCAACTATGTTGCTCTCGATGGTAACGTGGGCTGTATGGTAAATGGTGCCGGACTCGCAATGGCTACGATGGATTTGATCAAACAAGCGGGTGGTTCACCTGCCAACTTCCTTGATGTAGGAGGTACCGCTGATGCCAAACGCGTAGAAGCTGCTTTCCGCATTATCCTCAAAGACCCTAATGTAAAGGCTATCCTTATCAATATCTTTGGTGGGATTGTGCGTTGCGACCGTGTAGCACAAGGGATAGTAGATGCCTACCAAAATATGGGCGACGCTATCAAAGTGCCTATTATCGTGCGCTTGCAGGGTACGAATGCCGAGCTTGCTAAAGAAATATTAGACAATTCAGGCTTAGCCGTTCACTCAGCAATCCTCTTCCAAGAAGCCGCCGATAAAGTAAAAGAAGTATTACAATAAACTACAGATAATCATTTTAGCTTTTCTGTTTTGAAGTTTATTTTTAGAAAAATATTCTAAATTCATATCGGTACACAATTTATATTATTAAAAATTTGTGTACCGATATTATTTTTCATATCTTTGCGCCCAATTAAAATTTCAATAAAAATATATGAAATCAAACGTATTAGGTTATCCTCGTATCGGTGAAAAACGAGAACTTAAAAAAGCCAATGAGTCTTTCTGGGCTGGTAAAATATCAGAAGAAGAACTCTTAGCTGTGGCTGAAAATATTCGTGTACATAACTGGACACTACAAAAAGAAGCAGGAGTAGATTTGATTCCTTCTAACGACTTCTCTCTTTATGACCAAATGCTTGACTTTTCGTTTACAGTAAGCGCTATTCCTGAGCGTTTTACACCAATTAAACATTTGCGTGATTTAGAACGTTATTACGCTTTGGCACGTGGCTATCAAAAAAATGGTATCGATATTACCGCTATGGAAATGACCAAATGGTTTGATACCAACTATCACTATATCGTACCCGAATTTACCAAAGACCAATCTTTCAAAATTCTTGTAAACAAACCTTTACAAGAGTACAACTTGGCTAAAAAACACGGTTTCGACACTAAACCTGTGCTTATCGGTTTGGTAACTTATTTGCTTCTCGGTAAAGAAAAAGAACAAGGATTCCACCGTTTAGACTTAGCTGAGCGTCTGTTGCCTGTGTATGTACAAATCGTACGAAGTTTAGTAGATGCAGGTGCTAAAACTATTCAAATAGATGAGCCTTACTTAGCTCTCGACCTTCCTGAAGGCGCTCCCGATGTATACAAAAAAGTATATACCGAACTAAGAAGCAAATTCCCTACTACCGAATTTATCCTCACTACCTACTTCGGAGCATTGGATAACAATACCGAATTAGCTGTTTCATTGCCTTTCAATGTATTGCACATCGATTTAGTGCGCGCAGCGGCTCAGCTTGACAAAGTGCTCAAAGCACTTCCTGCCGATAAAAAATTATCTCTTGGAGTAGTAGATGGACGTAATATTTGGAAAAACAACTTCGAACACTCATTAGCATTGATTGAGAAAGCTAAAGAAGCTATCGGGGCTGACCGCCTATTGATAGCTACTTCTTGCTCATTATTGCACTCTCCTTGCAACCTCGAACTCGAAAACAACGAGAAAGTGCTTACCCCTGAAATCAAACAATGGTTGGCTTTTGCTAAACAAAAAGTAAAAGAAGTAACTACTTTGCAAGCCCTTGCTACAGGTCACATAACACCTGAGGTAAAAGCCGTTTTTGAAGAAAACAAAAAAGCAGCTGAAACACGTAAAACTTCACCGCTTATCCACGACAACAAAGTGAAAGAGCGCGTGAACAACATCACAGCCAAAGACGATGTGCGCCACAGTCCGTTCAACGAGCGTAAAGTAGCGCAACACAAAGCGTTAAACTTACCTCTTTTCCCTACAACTACTATTGGCTCATTCCCTCAAACCGACGAGGTACGTAGCTGGCGTGCTCGTTTCAAAAAAGGAGAACTCACCCAAGCTGAATACGATAAGTTATTGGAAAAAGAAATTGAAGAGTCTATCCGTTTCCAAGAAGACACCAATATCGATGTACTCGTACACGGCGAGTTTGAGCGCAACGATATGGTGGAATACTTTGGCGAATTGCTCAAAGGTTATACCTTCACCAAATTCGGTTGGGTACAAAGTTACGGTTCACGCTGCGTAAAACCACCGATTATCTTTGGTGATATTTCACGTCCTGAACCAATGACCGTACGTTGGAGCAAATACGCACAATCACTTACCAAATTGCCAGTGAAAGGTATGCTTACAGGACCTGTAACTATCTTGCAATGGTCGTTTGTACGCGATGACCAACCGCGTTCTGAAACTTGTTTGCAGATAGCTTTAGCAATCCGTGATGAAGTAGTAGACCTCGAAAAAGCGGGCATCAAAGTCATTCAGATTGACGAGCCTGCTATCCGCGAAGGCTTACCTTTGCGCAAAAGCGAATGGAAAGCCTATTTCGATTGGGCTATCAAAGCGTTCCGCATATCAGCTTCAGGCGTGAAAGACGAAACCCAAATCCACACCCATATGTGCTATTCCGAGTTCAACGATATGATTGAAGCTATTGCCGATATGGACGCCGATGTGATTACCATAGAGTGTTCACGTTCACAAATGGAACTCCTCGATGTATTTGGTGACTTCAAATATCCTAACGAAATAGGACCTGGAGTATACGATATTCACTCACCACGCGTACCTTCACAACAAGAAATGACCAACTTGATGAAGAAAGCCATTTCGGTAGTGCCAAAAGAGCAACTTTGGGTAAACCCCGACTGCGGACTCAAAACACGTCACTGGCCAGAAACCAAAGCAGCTCTCCACGCAATGGTGGATACCGCCAAAGAACTTCGCAATCTTTACAAATAAGAGACAAGAAGTAATAAATAAAAAAAGCAATGTGCATTTTCTTGCACATTGCTTTTTTGTTGTTTCACATACTTTGCCAAAGTTTCAAGCTTTGCCAAAGTTGGTAACACAATATTTTTTGTCAAAAATATTCCTTTATTTTGTAGGAATGATATTTTTTTGTACATTTGCCTCATCAAACCAAAATAACTATTATAAGAGGTACTAACTCGTATAGTTTTTAAAATAGTATTATAAAATAACATATAGCGTTTCGCTTTACAGTTTCCTAATTTCTGAAAACGACCAATTTTTCAATAAGTACAGGAAAAGTAAATGTAGAAATGCCTGCGGTTACGTGGGCATTCCTTTTGCTTTGTACTTATGGCCTTTGGTCGGGCTTCAGAAATTGAGCAATAAGGAATGTTCCCACGTTTTTTATTGCTTTATTATAGCGAAACCTACCTAAAAGGCGGTAACCGAAAAGCCTGAACAGAGTAGGTATAAACTTAATTTTATGTAACAATAGCAATGAAAAGCAAAAACAAAAACGTAGCGTGGGCGACCTTTCGCACTGCTACACAGGTAGTAGCCATTATGGCAGTAATTTTAGTAACTCTTATCGCTTGTGGTAAAAGCGACAGTGGAGGAAGTGTAGACAACAAGAACTTAATTGGAACTTGGGTATGGGAAAGTGGTACAGTTGATGGCGTTCCTGAATCTTATGATGACCCTAAAAAAGGTTTAATAGATAAACGTTGTAATACTAAACCTTTTTTTGTTTTTACTGAAAAAGAGGTAAGTAGAACTTTTGTAGTGGAAAATATTTTCGATGATGTACTTAAATATTGTGATATTGAGACGAAAAAAGGAAGTTATTCGGTTTCAGGGAGTACCATCTCTATTATTTGGGAAGATAAAAGTGGAGGTTCTGCTACAATATCTATAGTAGGGAATAAACTTATTCTTAGTGTCTCAGGAGAAGATGATAAAGGTAAAAAGCATACTTTAGTAGAAACCTATATAAAGCAATAAACTTCCCATATCATTACTCCTAGAAACTTATTTAAGGAACAAAAAGAGCAAAGCGCGTTAAAGCGCTTTGCTCTTTCTAATTTATTGTAAAAGTTTAATATTTAACGTATTAACCCCTACATTGTAAGCATATATAGCAGAAGGAATAAAAGTAAGGTTTATTTCATCAATAGTTTTAATACCTATTATATCTTTAGTAGTGATAACAGCGACAGAAAGTTTATTAACCTTACAGAAATTGCTGAGACTTATCAAATCTTGTGGCATTTGGTAATACCTATTGCTCCATTTAATTTCTACCGCCCACTGTGGCTTAAAATGTTTGTCATCTATCTGTACTAAATCAACCTCTCCTTCTCTTCGTCCTTCTTTCCAGCGGGCATACGTAAGGTTCAATTTTTCTCGGTGCATCCACTGAGCTAAAATAGCTGTTTCTACTATATTTCCTATTTCTTCATCACCTTCTTTGATGGGTGAGAAAAGAGCAGTACGTAGGGAAGGATTGGTAAGATATACTTTAAAACTAGTAATTCTTTTAAGTTTTTTAGCATTGATATCTACTTTATTAAGTACTTTTATCAGAAAGGCTGCTTCTAAATATTCTAAATATTTTTTAAGCATTTCTTTATTAATGCCACTTTCCTTAGCCATTTTTTCATAAGAAAACTCATTTCCTGTATTATAAGCAATATAGCTAAAAAAACGATTTAATTCTTGTACATCTTTAATACCATATAAACTTGGCAAATCTCTCAAAAGTACTTTATCCACAATATCATTTTTGATATATCTCCCCATATCTTGTTGTATTTTCTCAGAGAATACTACTTCAGGATAACCTCCAAAGTTCAGATATTGTATAAATTCATTATTTAATTCGTTTATATGAGGACTTATCCAATAAGGAACTTCTTTACCATCATAAGTAATATTTTGTCTCTGCATCAAATTTTCTTTTCCCTTCAAATGTATAAACTCCTGAAAAGTAAGTGGGGGTAACATAAAATCAGTGAACCTACCCGCACCACTTTCTGTACTATGCCATTTAAGGGCAGCTGCCGCTGAACCTGATACTACAAACTTAGTGTCAGGATAACTATCTACTAACACTTTTAAGTGCCGTTCCCAATCTTTTAAATATTGTATTTCATCAAAGAATACATAAGTACCTTTTAGATCTGAATTACCAATGGCTTTCTGGCACATATCTAAAATATCTTGTAACCCCAAATTAATATAAATAGGATTATCTATTCCTATAAAGAATATTCTTTGAGTATTAACCCCTTCGTCTATGAGCTGTGCAATCGTGTGATACATCATCACAGTTTTACCTACCCTACGAGGCCCCATTAGTACTACTGCCCTGCGAATTTCTCGTTCGGCAACAAAAGGATAAAACAATTCAAAATATAGCCTGCGAGGCATACTCTCGTAAGTAGCAGGTATTTTATTATTTGTCCACCAAGGGTTCTCGTATTGTAAACGTTCTATTATCTTTTCTGTTGGAATAAGTCCTGAATGTTTCATTGTATTTATTTTTGGGCAAAAATAGTAAAAATAAACATAGTAACAACAGCTTATTTTTACATTTTTGTAGAAATAAGTGATTTTACAACATTTTAAAGGCTTATTTTTACATAGTAATTAGTCTGCTAATTCTAAGAAATCCTCAAAATATTCATCAAAAGAATTGAATAGAAGTGTAGGTTTGTTCATTTCAAAATTACCGTCTTTATTACAATGTATTTCAGCACCATATACTTTTGAATCGTTGAGGCGATCTGTTTTTGAGACTTTGTACAGAATAAGATACTCGTCAATTTCGTAATTGAGTACGATAAAATCATCGGGAAGGTTGAGTTCTTCTCTCAACTGTTTTGTGAGTTCTATTATTGGGTATGATAATGTTCCATCTTCTTTGTAAACTCCATTGATATAAGTATCCCCAAAGTTACAAGAGCCACATTCGCTCAAGAACTCTACATACACTTCAGGGAGTAATACCCCTAAAGATGTTTCTACAATTTGAATTTCTTCGGCGGTAGCGCCTTCACAGTATTCAAATTCATCACTCTGTTGTAGTTTTTTCAGGTAATTCATTATGTTCTTCTCTTTTAAATAAAAAAGTATCATAATAAGTATTGAAAAACTGTACAAACATAACCGCACCTTGTCGGTCTTTGTAGACTTCTACTAACAAATCCCCATCTTTATTAGGAGCTATACGTATTCTATCGATATCCACTCCTAAATAAATAGGAATAAACGGATAGATTCTAAACCTATTATAGCGTTGCCAAAAGTTCTTCTTCTGTTTGCCTTTAAAACCAGCTACCATTCTCACAGTAGTGGTGCTATCCTTTACTTTTTGGTAACTCACGTACAGCGAATCTGCTTTTACTTGCAGTTTAAACCTACTTAAAGGTAGCGCTGTTTCTTGGTATTCTTTGGGCAGTAGTGGAAAGAACAAGGGAGCTTGCTTTTCCATAGGATCAGAATACACATAATACGTTCCTTCATTAAGGGTCTTAATAGCAGCTTCATCCATAGAAGCTGTCATTTTAGGGCGTTGCACTGTTTTACACGAAAACAGCAATAACGATAGTAAAACAAAAGTAATGGTTCTCATATTAAATTATTATTAATCATTCACCATTAATCATCAGTTTCTCTCTTTTAGCATCGGTACAAACTGAAAAGTCCCGTGCGTAGTCTTGTGAAATTCTTTTTCCGAAATGCGCTCGTAAAGCGTCATTGTTTGAGTTTCTTCTCCTATCGGAATTACTAAACGTCCTCCTACCGCCAATTGTGCAAGCAACGCTTTCGGCACATAAGGAGCGCCTGCCGTTACCAAAATACGGTCAAAAGGCGCTTCGTTAGGAATTCCTTTATAACCGTCGCCAAAGTACATATGCACAGTACGATTCATTAGTTTGGGGAGTAGTTTTTGTGTTTGCTTAAAGAGTTTCTGTTGTCGCTCAATAGTGTAAAGCTGTACCCCTAAATATAGCAGTACACTAGCTTGATAGCCACTGCCTGTACCTATCTCCAATACTTTTTGTCGAGGTGATACTTGTAGCAATTCCGTTTGGAAAGCTACGGTATAGGGTTGAGAGATAGTTTGCCCTTCCTCTATCGGGAAAGCCTTATCTTGGTAAGCGTGGTCTTCAAAACTGCTGTCCATAAACAAATGGCGTGGTATCGTGCGAATAGCCTCCAATACACGCTTGTCCTTTATGCCTTTTTCTCTCAATAAATCAGCTAATTGATTGCGTAATCCTTTGTGTTTTAATGTGTCTTTCAGCGGTAGCATCTTCCTGTATTTTCGGGTACAAAATTCAACCTTTTTTTTCAACTAAAAAAGTATTTGTGTTATTTTTTTGCTAAAAAGTTGATTAGTTTAAAAATTATTTATACTTTTGTGGCGGAAAAAACTAAATTAGGAAAGAGATGAAGCGTTTAAAACGTAACTTGCATTTCATCTTTGTCTTCCTTTTAGCTACGGCTTGCAGAGTGAGCGATACCTCCTCTGAAGCCACTCAAGTAGTGAAAGTTGAAGATAGATATGAAATGACACTACCTAACTCTCTTACCAGCCAAAATAATCTTTATGAAGAAGCCTCTCTGCAATATGGCAACGGTAAGTCTGAGCTTTTTGTTGCAGTAATCGATGAAGACCGCAAGGAGCTTAATGAGGTACTTTACCAAGTGTTAAAGGACTCTTTGCATATTAAAAACAAAAAAGCCTTTGTTAAATCCTTCGGATTGAAGGACTATTTTAGCATCTGCAAAAAAGGTTGGGCAGAAGCCAAGATGATGCGCCCTACTGATAAACAAATTACCGAAACTACCATTAATAAATATCCTGCTGTAGTAGTTGAAACTACCGAAACCGTCAATGGTATCGGAGTCTTTTACGTGGTGGCTATTGTCGAAACTAAAAAGACCTACTACCAAGTTTTTACCTGGACGTTAGCTAGCAAAAAAGAAAAGAATTACCAGCAGATGAAGGACATTATCAATTCCCTAAAAGAATTATAAATACTTATCTAATGACTATTAATGTAGCCCTTGCCAGCTTTGGTATGAGCGGACGAGTATTTCACGCCCCTTTCATAGCACAACACCCACAGTATCACCTCTATGCGATAGTAGAACGCCATCGTTCCGATTCGCACGCTCTATATCCTGGTGCTAAACTTTATCGCTCAGTAAACGAAATGCTACAAGACCCTGCGGTAGATTTGGTAGTGGTCAATACCCCTGTGCAAACCCATTATGAGTACGCCAAAGAAGCGTTATTAGCAAATAAGAATGTATTGGTTGAAAAGCCTTTTACGGTTACTGTCGAGCAGGCTGAAGAACTCAATACATTAGCTACAAAACAAGGCAAGCTGCTTTCCGTTTACCAAAATAGGCGTTATGATGGCGATTATTTAAAGGTAAAAGAAATAGTAAACAGTGGTGTACTGGGCGAACTTAAAGAAGTAGAAATGCGCTTCGACCGTTTCCGAAGTGAAATTAGTGCCAAGGTTCATAAGGAAACTCACGAACGTGGGGGAGGGGCTCTCTACGATTTAGGAGCACATCTCATAGACCAAGCACTCCAGCTATTCGGTACTCCTAAAAACGTATATGCCGATTTGGGTTACCTTCGCAAAGATACTCAAACCGACGACTATTTTGAACTGATTCTCTTTTACGAAAACGAACTACGCGTCCGCCTTAAATCTACTACCTATGCTTTGGAACGCCAATGGGAGTACACCTTGCACGGCACTAAGGGTTCCTTCCTTCAACAGCGGTTCGACGGACAAGAAAATGCCTTAGTAGCGGGCACTATCCCTTCAGCCTCTCAGTGGTTGCCTTCTGTTACCGAACCTAATGGCATTCTCCACACACTTGAAAAGCGTTTGTTTACCACTGCCCAACACGGTAACTATTGGCTTTTTTATAACGACCTTTACCAAGCTTTAACAGGCAAAGGTGCCAATCCCGTCCCTGCCACTCAAGCCGTTGAAATTATCAAAATTATTAGTCAATTTAGCCAATAACACAATCTGCTAATTCTCTAATTTTTTAATTTGCAAATTATAACCTTCCTTGCAAGAATTTCTTTACTTTCTTCACGTCATACCCCTTCCTCGATTCTAAATCTTCACTTTTTTGAGTGAAAAGCACATCTCCTTTTTCATTGAGAATCAAAAAAGAGGGATAACCATATTTTGCGCCAGGGTTTCCGTACTTTTTAAAAGCCTTTTCATTCTTGTTTTCAGGTGAGAAGTTTAGGTGATAGAAAATATATTTCTTATCCAAAATACTTTTCAGTTCAGGCGTAGTAGTCACCAAATGGTTAAAGCGCAAGCACCACACACACCAATTCCCACCTATTTGCACCAACACTTTTTTGTGTTCTTTTTTAGCTTGTTTTAGCAGTTGTGTAATACGTGCATCACCGTCTTCCTCAGGGTGATAAGGTTGTTCATAACCAGCGCGTTCTTTACTTATTTCCTCGCTGTTTTGAGACCAAAGAGCAGTACCTCCCCAGCAGAGGAGTGCTATAAAAAAGTATTTCTTCATAAAAACCAAATCTTTTAGAAATATACAATTACAAAAAAAGTGCCAAGATACTTCAAGAGCTACATCGGGGCTGTTCCAAAAGTCTTAAATTGCATTTGCGTCGCTACACTTTGCCAAAGTTGCCTGTGCGACTTGCACCTTTGCCAAAGTTGATTACATTGATAATCAATTTCTTTTAGTTACATTGTAGAGGCGATAGGCAAATTGCCTTCACAAAACAAAACTTTTTGGATAAGCTCCATATCCCTACATTTTCAGAATAAACATTACTAAATTTCCTCTTTTCAATAGGTTTTATCTATCATAAATGGCTCTTATAAGCATCTAATATATAGGTTATTAATAGCGTTCCTTCGTCTTTTGTTCGTCTTTTGTTCGTCTTAGCTTCGCTTTAGCTTCGGTCTACCTTCGGTCAAACTCCCTCCAAAATGGCTCTTTTTTCCTCATTTCTCATAGATAATATCTATATAAAGAAAACTATCCCTCTAATGAGTTGATATTTTTTAAATATCATAACTATTTTATAGTTTCATTTTTTATTGATTTTTAAGATTTCCATAAGGTTAGATATTCCTTTTTAATTCTGAATTCTCATTTGCTAATTTTCTAATTGGCTAATTCCCAAATTACTAATACATTATCTTAAAAATATTTCATAAAAAGTATGGTTATTCCAAAACAAAACATTACCTTTGCCTATCATTAATGAAAAATAAAGGAAACAATTGCTTTTTATGGATAAGTATTCTTTTTTGAATGCCGCAAGTACGGCTTATTTTGGCGATTTATACGATAAATATCTCGAAAACCCCGATGCGGTAGAACCCAGTTGGCGCGCTTTCTTTCAAGGTTTCGATTTTGCTCAAGAGCAATACAGCACTCCGGTAGAAGAAGCAGTACCCGTAATGGTACAACAAGTGGTGGGTAACGAAAACCCTGCGCTTTCTGAAACTGTCAAGAAAGAGTTTGCCGTGCTTAACCTCATCAATGGTTATCGCACTTACGGTCACTTATTCGCACAAATTAATCCGCTACGTCCTCGTGAGCCATATACACCTACTTTGGCTATCGAAAACTACGGGCTTACGACGGCTGACCTCAATACTACCTTCGATGCTGCTCGTGAAATAGGCTTAGCTCCCTCGCCTTTAAGTGCAATTATTGAGGCGTTGAATACTACTTATTGTAAGTCGATAGGGGTAGAATATCAGTATATTCACAATCCCCAAGAACGCGATTGGTTCACCAAACGATTACAGCAAAATCACAATAAACCTCAGTTTTCTAAGGAAGAAAAACTGCAAATCCTTAACAAACTTAATGAAGCCACTTCTTTTGAGAACTTCCTTCATACTAAGTATGTAGGTCAAAAACGCTTTTCGCTTGAAGGCAACGATGCGCTCATCGCAGGTCTCGACTTTATGGTGGAAGCTGCTGCCGAGCAAGGCGTAAAACACGTAGTACTCGGTATGGCGCACCGTGGGCGATTAAATGTATTAGCCAATGTGTTCGGAAAGAATCCAAAGGATATCTTTTCCGAGTTCGACGGTAAGGATTACGAAATGGACGATTGGTTCGACGGTGATGTGAAATACCACTTGGGTATCACCACCCAACGCACTACTCGTGCCGGAGAAACCGTAGATATGAATTTGGTACCTAATCCTTCGCATCTCGAAGCTGTAGATGCCGTTGTAGGAGGTATTACTCGTGCGAAACAAGACCGTTATTGTCAAGAAAATTTCCGGCAAGCCTTGCCTATCATCATTCACGGTGATGCTGCTGTGTCAGGGCAGGGTATCGTCTACGAAACGGTGCAGATGTGTGGCTTGAGAGGCTTCACCAATGCGGGTACCGTGCATATAGTGATTAACAACCAAGTAGGATTCACTGCTAATTTTGCCGACTCGCGTTCGTCGTTGTACTGTACCGATATTGCAAAGATGAACGATTCGCCTGTGCTTCACGTAAATGCCGACGATGCCGAAGCCGTAGTGCGCACTTTTCTCTTGGCAATCGATTACCGCCAAGCCTTTGGCAAAGACGTGTATATCAATCTCTTTGGCTATCGTAAATACGGTCATAATGAAGGCGATGAACCGCGTTTTACACAACCTCTTTTGTACAAAATTATAAGTAAGCACGACAATCCCCGCAATATTTACGCACAGAAGCTAATCGAAGAAGGTCTCATACAGCAAAGTTATGTTGCCGAGATAGAGAATGCTTATAAAGCTACTCTTGATGCTGACCTCGAAGCATCTCGTCGTGAACCACTTACGATATTAAAGCCTTTTATGCAAACCGAATGGCAAGGCTTTGAAATAGCATCGCCAAAACAAATGTTACAAAAGGTCGATACGACTATTAGCAAAGGGAAACTCGACACAATAGCCAAGGCACTTACTGAATTGCCTGCCGATAAACCTTTTATCAGTAAGGTGAAAAAGATTGTAACCGACCGTAAAGAGGCGTATGCACACAACCATATCGATTGGGGAATGGCAGAGCTCTTGGCGTATGGTTCACTCCTTACTGAGGGCTACGATGTACGTATCACTGGGGAAGATGTGCAACGCGGTACATTCTCGCATCGTCACGCCGTGCTCAAAACGGAAGATACCGAAGAAGAAATATGCTTCTTGCAAGACCTCAAAGCCAAACAATTGGCAACAGGTACTTTCCATATCTACAATTCGCTGTTATCCGAATATGGAGTCTTGGGCTATGAGTACGGCTATGCAATGGCAAGTCCGCGCACGCTCACCATATGGGAAGCACAGTTCGGCGACTTCTCCAATGGCGCGCAAATAATGATTGACCAGTATATCTGTTGTGGTGAAGACAAATGGAAAGTGCAAGACGGATTGGTAATGTTACTCCCTCACGGTTATGAAGGACAAGGAGCTGAGCACTCTTCGGCACGTATAGAACGCTATTTGCAACTCTGTGCTGAGAACAATATGTATGTAGCCAATTGTACTACCCCCGCTAACTTTTTCCACCTACTACGCCGCCAAATGAAGACTACCTTCCGTAAGCCGTTGGTAATATTCACTCCTAAAAGCTTATTGCGTCACCCCCAAGTGATTTCAACTGTGGAAGACTTAGCTGGCGGACAGTTCCAAGAGGTGTTAGACGACCCTATCGCTAAAGCTCAAAAAGTAAAACGCGTAGTATTTTGCTCTGGTCGCTATTACTACGACCTCTATGCCGAACGCGAAAAGCTTGGCAGAGACGATATAGCCTTAGTGCGCATCGAACAGTTGTTCCCGCTACCGCTAACACAACTCAAAACCATTATAGCGAAGTACAAACACGCCACCGACTTTATTTGGGCGCAAGAAGAACCTAAAAATATGGGAGCTTATGGTTATATGTTAATGAATTTCGATTTGGTAAAATGGCGTTATGTAGGTACTCCCGCCTATGCAGCCCCTGCCTCTGGTAGCCATACCCGTGACCGCAAACGCCACAACGAAGCTATCGCAGCTGTATTTGAATAATAAAAAACTAAAAATACCAATTGATATGAAACGAATTATTACATTACTATTGTTGATAACCACTTATGCACTATCAGCCCAAAAAACAGTTATCAGGTGTGCATCACAAGAGCAATATTCACCCTTGCTCGTGGTGAATGGCGTTCTGATAGACGATAACAAGATATGTAGTATCTTTTTAAACGCAATTGATCCTAATGATATTGAGAATATCAACGTACTTAAAAGCGCACTTAAAGATCCTTCTGCTACTGTTTTATGTAGCAGTAAAGCCGAAAAAGGAGTGGTTATCATTACTTTGAAGAAAAGCAAAGACACTTCTAAGAAAGATAACCTATCAGGAATAGAAAATCCTAACAAAGATTTTCCTCTGGTTGTTGTCAATGATGTAGAGTTTTCAGATGCTGAAGTAGGAAAGCTTTTTATGAACAATATCAACCCTAAAAGAGTAGAGAGTATCGTAGTGCTAAAAGACAAAAAAGCTACTGAAAAATACGGTGAGAAAGCTAAAAACGGAGTGATTTTAGTTACTCTAAAAGGAAATCCTGAAAAGTTAGATATACCACCTTATGAACCTAAGTCGTAGTACGACGAGCAATTCGTCGCAAACTTTGGTAAAGTTCAACCCCTATGGGGAACGGAGCTTTCTAACACATAACACCTAAAAAAATGAGTCGAACTTTTTACATTAAAAACACACAAGCACCTGAAGAAATGACTCCTCAGCAATTACTCGACCTCCAGCGTGAGGGATTTGTACAATACTCTATTGATGATAACGACGAGCATTACTCTCAAGTGATGAATGCACCGCTCAGTGATTGGGGCTATATGCTGATGGGACAAGAAGGCATCAGTGGTCGCGGTTTTGAGGTCTCTTACGACACCGAAACCCAAGACTACGGTGTGCGCGTCTTTACTCCCAGTACCGAAGCCGATTGGTTAGGTGCGTACGAGTTTATTGGCAAAGTAGCCACCGCATTGGGTAGCAAAGTGGTTGATGAAGAAGGAGAAGTTTATGAGCCCAATGCCATTACGTACGATTATAGAAACGATATTAAATTTGGCATCAAATGTTATGAAGGTGAAAAAGGAGGATCTTATCTGTTCGGTGTCTACCGTCCTATATGTTTGTCAGACGAAATGATAAACGAGTTATTAGCTGCGGAAGATAAGGTAAAAGCCTTTAGTCAGCTCATAGAAAAACAACTATATGAGCACCCTGATGCGTATATCGCACGTCAGCAGTTTTTTAGAAATGACAGAGGAGAGGTGATGGGAGCTTATGCTCTTACAGAGGGCGTCCCTACTATCTTGCCATATGAATATCCGCCTTTTGTAGATTTCACCCAAGTAAACCTCAGTCAAGACGATGTAAAGTTGTGGCGCATTAGTTTGGTAGTCATCAACGACGATGAAAACGACCCTGATGCTTATGAGGTACTCGACGGACTCGATTACCAGACCTTTTTAGAGCGATTGCCTCAAGAGAAAATACAAAAACTCGATGGTCACTATATGCTTATAACACTCAACCGACAAGAACTCGAAACTCTCTTGCAAAATGATAAACAAGAACGCAAAGGATTCTTAGCAAAATTGAAAAACTTTTTAACGACGAAATAACTAATACCTAACACCTAAAACTAAACGATATGTTGGAAATGAAAGTCCCTTCACCTGGGGAATCTATCACCGAAGTAGAAATAGCCCGTTGGCTTGTAAAAACGGGTGATTATGTAACCAAAGACCAAGCTGTAGCCGAAGTGGATTCCGATAAGGCTACTCTCGAACTTCCCGCTGAAGCCAGTGGAGTCATTACACTGAAAGCCGAAGAAGGCGAAGCTGTAAAAGTAGGGCAAGTGGTATGCTTGATTGATACTAAAGCAAAAGCACCAGCAGGAGCTTCATCAGCAGGTACTTCACCATCACAACCAGTTAAACAGGAAGCTCCTGAGACACCCAAACCTACAGCTCCTGCACCTTCCACAGTTCCTATAACACCTGCATCTTCTGCAAAGCAAGTTCCAAGTCCTGCCGCTCGTAAAATATTAGCAGAACGTGAGATTCCTATATCAGCAGTAGTGGGTACAGGTAAAGGCGGTCGTATTACCAAAGATGATGCACTTAAAGCCTCTAAACCTTCGATGGGGACTCCTACGGGTGGTGTGCGCAAAGAAGTGCGTACTAAGATGAGTATGTTGCGCCGAAAAGTAGCCGAACGCTTGGTGAGTGCTAAGAATGAAACTGCTATGCTCACTACCTTCAATGAGGTGGATATGACGGCTATTTACGAGTTGCGTACACAGTATAAAGATACCTTCAAAGAGCGCCATAATGTGAGTCTCGGCTTTATGTCGTTCTTTACTTTAGCCGTCGTGCGTGCCCTTAAACTCTTCCCCGATGTCAATTCGATGATTGACGGACAAGACAAGGTAACTTACGATTTCTGCGACATCTCTATAGCCGTTTCAGGTCCTAAAGGCTTGATGGTTCCCGTGATTCGCAATGCCGAGAACCTTTCGTTTAGAGGTGTGGAAGCCGAAGTAAAACGCTTAGCTACCCGCGCTCGTGATGGACAAATTACGGTAGATGAAATGACTGGTGGTACTTTTACGATTACTAATGGGGGCGTGTTTGGCTCTATGCTTTCTACTCCTATCATCAATCCGCCACAATCAGGGATTTTGGGTATGCACAACATCGTCGACCGCCCTATCGTGCGCAACGGACAGATAGTGATTGCTCCTGTAATGTATGTCGCTCTTTCATACGACCACCGTATCATCGATGGGCGTGAATCAGTAGGATTTTTAGTAGCTGTAAAAGAAGCTCTCGAAAATCCTGTAGAAATTCTAATGAATGGCAATCCTAAACAAGCTCTTGAGCTCTAAGGAATTAGAGAAAAAGATATAGAAAACTCCCTGTAAAACTATTAGCTTTACAGGGAGTTTTAATAATTAGTAAATTATGAATCAGTTACTTCACAAAAGCAACGGCTTTCATTTCTTCAATAAAACGCAGAGCGAGTTCATCGGCTTCTGCTTGACTTTTAGCTTCAGTGTAAATGCGAATAATAGGTTCAGTATTAGATTTTCGCAAGTGTACCCAGCTTTGAGGAAAATCAATCTTTAAGCCATCGATAGTATTGATTTGCTCGTGTGCGTACTTCTTTTGCATTTCACGTAGGATATTATCGGGGTTAATGTCTTTGGTAAGTTGTATTTTGTTCTTGCTCATATAATAAGTAGGATAACTATTGCGCAAGGTCTTTACACTGCATTTTCTTTCAGCAAGTAAGGAAAGGAATAACGCTACACCTACCAAAGCGTCACGACCATAGTGTAGTTCAGGATAGATAATACCTCCATTGCCCTCACCACCTATGATTGCGTGCACTTCCTTCATTTTAGCGACTACGTTTACCTCACCTACAGCTCCTGCTGCATACTGTACTCCGTGCTTTTCGGCTATATCTCTCAATGCACGAGAAGAAGAGAGGTTAGAGACTACATTTCCTTTGGTTTTTCCTAAAATATAATCGGCGCAAGCAACCAAAGTATATTCTTCGCCGAACATTTCACCTTCTTCCGTAATAAAAGCTAATCTATCTACATCGGGGTCTACTACGATACCAAAATCGGCTTTTTCTTCAAGTACTTTTTTACAGATGTCTCCCAAATGTTCTTTTAAAGGTTCGGGGTTATGAGGAAAATGTCCGTTTGGTTCACAATACAAACGAACTACTTCTACGCCAAAACGTTCTAATAACTTTGGAATTGCAATACCTCCTGTGGAGTTCACCGCATCAACAACCACTTTGAATTTACAATTGCGTATGGCTTCGATAGTGGAAGATGTTAGCAACCCTAACACTGCCTCAATATGTTTTTGAATATAGGTATTATCGTGAGAAATACTTCCTAAATCTTCTACGTCAGCAAAAACCACTTTGTTCTCTTGAGCGATGGTCAGAATTCTTTCACCTTCTTTAGCACTGAGGAACTCTCCCTTATTATTGAGGAGTTTTAGGGCGTTCCACTGTTTAGGATTATGACTTGCAGTAAGAATAATGCCCCCATCGGCTTTTTCCATTGTAACAGCCACTTCGACGGTAGGAGTTGTACTTAGCCCGATATCCACTACATTAATGCCTAATCCTACAAGGGTGTATTGTACTAAGTTCTGTATCATTTCACCCGAAATACGTGCGTCTCTTCCTACAACTACCTTTATATTTGCTTTGTTGAGGTTTTCTTTGAGCCACGTACCGTAAGCGGCAGCGAATTTTACGGCATCGATAGGGGTTAGATTTTCATCGGGTACACCTCCAATAGTACCACGAATACCTGAGATTGATTTGATTAATGACATAATTTTAGTGATTATACTCTCTTCAAAAGATAATGATAACATAGAAGAGAGAGTGTTTTTTCGCGACAAAAATAGGATAAAAAAATGATATATAAAAATTTGAAATCATAAAGATTAATGGTTAGTGGTTAATGATTAATGGTTAATGATTAATGATTAATGATTAATGATTAATGGTGAAATTAGGAGTAACTTATATAGAGCTTATAGGATAAACGAATAATGAGTGGCTCTACAGTGGCTCTACAGTGGGTCTACAGTGGGTCTACAGTGGCTCTACAGTGGCTCTACAACGAACAAAAGACGAACAAAAGATGAACAAAAGACGAACAAAAGACGAACAATGAACGAAGGAAAAGTGAAGGTAAGTTAAAGCTAAGATAGAGATAAAAAGGAGGTTATTAGTGGATCTTAACTTTGCCAAAGTTTCAAACTTTGGCAAAGTTTATACAAATAACGGTGCGAGTCGCACGGGTGGGTAAAGAATAAAGGAACAAAAAGCGAATTTAAAGTAAATGAAATTGCGATTTTGTATAGCTTTATAGAAAAGAAATTTGCTTATACTGATTTGCGATAGGAGCGCCACCAACGTTCGGGGATAGTGCCACTAATGGCTTCTTCGTAGTCTTGAGGTAGACAAGGAATAAGTCCAGAGGGTATGTGGTTTTGAGGTCCGGAGTATTTATCGCCTCCAGGTTTCATCCACCAGCGTTCGGTTTGTGTACTTTTGAAGAACTCTATTTGGATATCTTCAATGGGTACGATGTATTTAGTGTAATTCTCGTCGTTTATCACAGGTAGTTCTTTGATACGGAAGTTAAATCCTTCGTAGAAATACCAAAGCATTTCGGCGAGTAGCTGACTTGCCAAATCGGTATTGGGGATATCGAAAATACCTGCCACTTGCACATTACTACTGATACCTGCATAACGCGTGATAGCACATATTTCCCTACTATTGAAGCCGTTTACATTACCTTCAGTTAACATATCTTTTGCCTGCACACAGGTCATATCGACGCTCACGATATCGGCATCACGCATTGCGGGCTCGATAATCTTCAAATCATTCACTATATTGCCCAAGCGGTGTACCTCAAAACACATTTTTTCGAGCAAATCGAGCTCTTCTTGAGCTACATAATAAGACTGATAGCCGAGATTGGTAAAATCGAGTAAATTCACGGGAGGTTCTGAAATGAGTTTACTCATATAGGAGCTCTCTACAAAGAGTTCTTCGGTATCGCCGAAATCGAACTTAGCATCTACACACACTACATTGACCATTTGTTCGAGACTATCAAAAGCGCGGTAGAGGGAATAAGTAAAGTCTTGCGAACCGCCGAGCACCACAGGGATAACGTCTTGCTTAATGAGTTCGGCTACAATTTCTTTGATAGCAAAATGAGTATCGTCGTCGGTTTCGCCTAAGGGCAAGTTACCCAAATCGGCAATGGCAAAATTCCAATTTCCCATAAAGAGAGAATACAGATGCTGACGGAAGCGATAGAATGACTGTCCTTCTGTTTCGATACAGAAAAAGGCAATTTTCACATCGGTAAGATCAGGTAAACCAAGGGAGGGGAGGTGTTTATGGAGTTGGAAACCCACTTGTTGTGGCTTGTAATCGTCTAAGGTGAAAGCTTCATCAACGGGTTGTAAATAGGATAGTGACATAATTTTTCTTATTAATAGACGGCAAAGGTAGGGGATAATTAGCAAATTAGCAAATTTGGGGATTAGCAAATTATTTGTGGTTCTTCATTCGTAGTTCGTAATTATTTATTATTTTTGCAAAAAATTACTATGTTCTTACGTCGTTACATACTCCTCCTTCTCACCTTGCTGAGTTTCACTCTGCAAGCTCAGCAGTACCCTGTGGACGTGCAAGTGTTTGTTACTCCGCCCTATCCACAGAGTCTGAGAGGGTATGCTGACACCTTTGAACAGAAGATACAAGCACACTTTCTGCTTAAAGACCTCTCTACTGGAGGACGCCCCTTTGTGCTTCGCTTCTCGTTAGAGGACTTCCAAGGACAAGTCATTGCCCAAACACCCGATTATATTACTCCCTATTTGGTAAACCTCTCCCCAGGTGTACGACGCACACTTACCAATATAGATTTCAAAACCCTACTGCGCTACGAGAATCTCTACGGTATTAATGAGGCGACTTACAACGGACTGCTTCCTGAGGGTACTTATTTTATTGGCTTGTCGCTTTACGACGTAGCTACTGGACGCCCTGTGTCCAACAAAGGACGCGCGATGATACAAGTGCGTCGCTACTCACCCCCTGTGCTTACAATGCCCCAAAAAGGAGAAGTGCTTACCAAAAAGAACGCTTTTCAGCATATTATTTTCCAATGGATGCCTCGCGATGTAGCCCCCTTTATGCAGTATGAGTTCACCCTCAAAGAAGTATGGGACTTGGCATTGGTGCCAGAAGAGGCGTTTATGACGGGACGATTGGTGTACCAAACTAAAACCTTTTCACCAGCTTTGGCATACACTAATATGATGCCAATCCTATTGGAAAACAAGCGCTACGTATGGCAGGTACGAGCTTTTACAAATAATCCCAATAACCCTAACGAACAGTCGTACTTTAAAAACAACGGCAACTCCGAGACTTTTTACTTTGATTTAGTCTCTCATTGTGAAGCGCCGAAATTTCTTACTGCGATAACTGAAAGCACCTCGGCACAACTGCGCTGGAGTGCTCAGGCGATGATGCCTAATCAGGAATACCCGTACAAGGTGATGTACCGCGAGAAAGGCAAGACGTGGAAATCGCAAAAGGTGAGTATGCCCTATGCCAGAGTTACAGGACTCAAACGGGGACGCACCTACATTTACAAAGTGGGCGTAGCCTGTGGCTTAGAAACAGCTTATAGTAGCTCGGTTTTTGGTGAAGAAAGCTATATGTATAGCACCGAACAGGAGTTTACTACCACCGAGGAGATAGACGAAAAGAGTCAAGTGCAATGTGGGGTAAAACCTGAGATACGCATCAAGAATACTAACCCACTACAGGACAACCTGTATCCTAACACCACCTTTACAGCAGGTGATTTCCCGGTAACGGTGCTCAATGCTACGGGTAGCAATGGCATATACTCAGGTGAAGGCTATGTGAAAGTACCTTATCTGCAAGATACCAAGATAAAGGTAGTGTTCAATGGCATCAAGCTCAACACCGAACGGCAACTCATAGAGGGGAAGTTAGTAACGACTTATGATGAGACGGAGAGAAATGTGGTGGAAATCAAAAGTCTGAGTGGTGTAATTAATGATGTTAAGAATATCTTTAAAAAGAAAAAGCTTACAGAAGAAGATGTAAAATCTCTTCAAGAATTAAAGAAACAATGGGATTTCTATTTAAGCAATGCTGATGAAATAGGTATTTCAGAAGAAGACAAAACGGCTTTTAAAGAAATAGGAGCTAAGATGTTTTCTACCTCTACTGGAAAATTGTCTAAAGAACAAAAAGAAACTCTTATAACAAATACAGAAAAGGCTGAAAAACTGTATGATAAGTACAAAAATAAATTTGAGGAATATACAACTAAAAAAGAAGAGGAAGCTAATAATGAATCTTCTATATTTCTTGATGTTTCTTTAGAGAAAGTTGATGTGACTGAAACTAATTTTACTTCAGATTCTCCACCACCTCCTATTGGGAATGGTGAATATATAGGACAAATAAAGTTAGGCTCTGGAGAAGACAAGGATAATTATGTATGGAATGGAGAAATATGGTCAAAAGTAATTGATAATAAAGATGGCAGTTACTCGGCTTTTATATATGGAAAGAATAATAGTAGATACTTTTTAGTTGCTACTTGGAAAAAGTCTGATAATTTTTCAACGATTGAGACTAAAGTTTTAAGAGCAAAAAACGGAGCGAATTTAGCGGGGGTATATATGGATAATTGGGATATAATGACTTTCCCATTAGAAGCTCCAGTAGCTATTTATCAATTTAATTACAATAACTTAGCAACAACTGCAAGGTATAAAAATATTCGTAGGTCTAATAATATTAATAAAAATATGCTTGCTACTGAAAGCAAACTTATCTATGCTGAAAATTATATAAAGGGGAATAAGTTTGTTGAAGGGGTAAGGAAAATTGACTTAATGGGAGGAAAAGTAAGTCAATTAGGTGATGATTTTGTGAATGTTGATATTATTGCTGAAAAAGGAATAAGAGGTTCTGCTACAGATTTAAGTAAATTTATAAGACCTAACTCTATAGATGAAATCGTATGCTCTAATCCATACAATCCGACTATAAAAGATCCTTTTAAACTCTATTTAAATAATGCTTATAAAGTGCTAAAAAAGGATGGTGTTTTGACAATAAACGGACAAATGAAAAATCCTTTATTTAAAAAAATAACAAAGGAGCAATGTCAAAAATTAGGTTTTGATGTAATTAAATTTAGGGAGCCTCTCCCTGAAAAGTATAGAAATATGTCTTTTGGGACAACAGGAATGAAGGAGAGTATTGATAAAAATAGTTTACAAACAATTATTTTAAAAAAGAAGTAGTATGATATTTGAAAATATAGATAAAGAAATGTCTGATTTCTATACCTTTGAAACTAGCTGGATAGGAACTGAAGTTTGTGATTTTCAAAATCATAAACTAAGAATACCAGTATTGAATTTGTATGTAGAAAATAAAGATGTTTTGAAATATCTAAATATAGAAGATAAAGAGGGGGTTTATATAAAAGAATCTTACTTTCTTTTTGAAGAGGTAAGTAAGTTAGAAAAAAAAATACATCTTCAAAAAAATCAAAGATTTGTAGCCTCTCTCTCCCAAACATTGAAATTAGAGAATATTTTTCAACATAATCTTCCTTTTGAATTTGGAGGTATGGGAATTTATAATAGATTAAAGTATGACGGATTACTTTTTATATATGCTTTTAAATGTAGTTATGTGATTAATAAAAATTCTCCTATCTCATTAGAGCATATAAGTATGAATGACTACAATCCTTTTTTAGAAGAATGGTTAAATACTGATAACTTTATATTTTAATGCAAGAAATTAAAGGATATTATAATGAAATAGGTTTATTTGAAACCTATGTAGGAGAGATATTTGTTTCTGGAAACAGACTAATGTTATCTATATATAATGCTATTTTAGGCATAAGCCTGATGAATTACGTAATTTTCTATTTACAGTAACAGAATATAATTATATCATTCCTATTATATCATTCCTATAGAAAGTGGTTATATTTTAATTACAGGGAAGAATTTTGAAGGAGAAGAAAGAAGTCGTCTTGTAGCGGGTACATCACTTGTAATTGAAGCTAGGCTAACGTTTACAGTAGTAGGTAAGGGCTTTTATAAGGCAGGGAAAGGAGTTTTAAAAGCGGGGAAAAATACAGCTTCTGCCATAGTGAAAAGCAAAAAGGTTTTAAAAGGATCGGCAAAAGAATTAGAAGTAGCTACTGAAGTTGTTGTTAAGAACGCTGGAGAAATTGAAAATCTTATAAATAAAGCACTTATACAAGAGCTAAAAGAAAAAGGAGTAAAATTCACAGAAGAAAATTTAAAATTTATTACAAAAAACGTAGATGGTATAATCATATTTTTAGAGGAAGGTAGTACAAAATCAGGATTAGAACATATTATAAAAGGGAAATGGAATGGAAAAATAGACTTTCAAGATTTATTTAATGGGAAAATAGAGGAGATGGTAGAAAATATGTATAAAGCCATAAAGAATGAAAAATATATCAAGAAAATCATAGATAGTAGTGGCAGAATTTCTTATATATATAAAATTCAAACTACAAAAGGATTAAGAGAATTTAAGATAGCTGTAGGATCAAATGGATATATAGTTACATTTTTTCCTAATTGGTAAATTATGACTATGATAGAAATATTTATAAAATCTGTTTCAGTCTTCGCAGAATATGAAGATAAAGTATATTCATATAAAGTTGTAGGAATTTTAAATAATGGATTAGAAATAACTTTTATAGATGAGATTCCTATAGATTTGACAAAATATATCTATAAGAAAATAAACATAACTTTATATTCTTATTTTATAAGTAAAAAAGGACCTTATGGACAATGTTTTATTGGAACCATAAAACGAAAGGGAGATATTTGTTGTTTTGAAAATAGCTTTATAAGAATAAATTTACCAACTGATGTTATAGAGGAGAAAAATATTCAGTTGAATAAAATAAACCAATATTTTTTTGATGAACTACTTCTAAAAGAAATAAAACCAAGGTAAAAGTAGAAGTGCAAAAAGCAGGATTAAAGAAAAGTGATTTTATAATTATAAAATATTAAGAGAATGGAAATAAAACTCAACAAAGATTTGCAGAAAAAGATGGATAATTTCTTGGAAACAAAAGATGCTAAAATGCAGGATTTTCATGAAATATTAAATCTAAAAGAATTTACTTTTTCTGAAGAAGAAATAAATCAAGTAGAAGAAGTCTATAAGAAAAACCAAGATCTATATGATTATGCATATGTATACATAGGAGAAGCTGTAATAAAAATCTTAGGAGGATTTTGGTCTATAGGGAAGTTTAAAAAAGACGAGGCTTATGGTTATCCTATTATTCTTGCTTGGGGAGGAAATGATTATAACCCTCGAATTTGTCCTGATATTTGGTTAAAAAGGATAGGCACTGATAGATTAAGAACTTCTCTAGGAAAAATGATATACTCTTAAGTTAATGGAAATAAAACTAAACAAAGAATTGCAGAAAAAACTAGATGATTTCTTGGAAAGAAAGGATACAAAATCACATAAGTTTCTTGAAATATTAAATGTAAAAGAATTAGATAATGTTGTAAGAGCGAAAAGCTACGTATTGCAAGGAGGTAAAAGAGTTTTACAAGTGAAGAGAGCTAGATTAGATATTGTTGTGCAAGAAGGTGTTGATATTTCAAAATTAGAAAGTTATTTAAATAGCAAGATTACTCAAGATCGATTAAATGTCATAGTAAATATAATTATTAAATAATTTCAAATGAATTACAAAGGTTTTTATTATGATGGTTTTTACCAAGAATTTAGTTTTAATAATGAAAGTGTTAATATTATACTTTTAGAATTGTTAAAACATAATATTACTTATCCTATAAATTGGGAGTTCGAAGAGCTTAAGATTTACGAAAATAATCATTTATCAAATGAATGGTATGATTATACCACAAGAATAGATTTTAATAATGAATCTTTTATTCTAAGAGATGATAATTACCAATCTTTTTCTATGAGTAGATATTTACGAAAATTTGACCTACTTAATTTTGAATTTTCAAAATTAGAAGCTTTCCCAAATTCAAGTATAATCATTAATAGTTCTCTAAAATCATCTTTTTTAAATCTTTCTAAATATAATTTTATGCAATCTACAGATAATCCACAGACTTATAATTTATATAAAATTAAATATGATAAATCAAAACTTTATTTTAATGAAAGTATTCAAATGGAATTATTAGATATTTCGGGAAATATAGGGAGGAAGAGAGACTTAGGAGTCTTTGATTTTTATCCTGCTTATAAGATTTGGTTTGGTGAAGAAGCACAAGAGCTTTTTGGTAAAGAAAAGATATTGCAATTTAAAGAAGCTATTTATATAAAAGAGCTTCCCTGTGGAGTTATAGAAATGCAATTAATGGATGATATAAACAAATGTCATCTTCCTTATAATCAAGAAAAACAAAAAGCAATAGTTGAATATTTAGAAATAGATAAATTGGAAATTCCTAAATATGAGTAATAAACTCATTATATTTATATTACGTTCTTTGACATATTAGATATAAAAAATAAATCAGCTTTGAACTGCGCATACATCCCGCCGACACTACCCAATACGATTTCTTCTTCCATACAGAAAATGGTGTAAAAGTAGATGCTGAAAGCAAAGGTGAAGGACTATACAAAATCACTCGTAAGGGAGCTTTCGACTTTGCGCAGGAAGAAGTATGGGTTGTTGCCAAAGAAAAGAAAGACAAAAAAGGCAAAAAAGAAGAACTCATTGGCAAATGTATTTTAGTACACCTCTCACCTAAAGAAGTAAATGTAGCTTTAGTGCCTACCCGAAGCGGACAAAACCTTCAAGAGGCAATCGCTCAAGTACAGCAGATTTATGAAAAAGTAGGGGTAACACTACATATCACCACTGAACCCCCTTTTGATATTAGCGACCAACTCAAAAACGGTACTTTGCCCACAGAAAACGAGTTTGGCGACCTTTCTACCTATAGCCCTGAACAAAATGCAGTCATCGCTAAATTTGCAACCAACAGAAAGCCAAAAGACAACACTTATTACATCTTTTTGGTAAACGACGGCACAGGCGATCACGGCTATATGCGATTAGGTGGGCAATACGGCTTTGTTTTCCTCTCCCCAACCCTCTCCCAAGGAGAGGGAGTAGCCCGCACCATAGCCCACGAACTCGGGCACGGCATCTTCAAACTCGAACACCCTTTCAAAGGTAAAAATGCCGACAAAGGTAAAACCTCTGCCCTAATGGATTACAATGAGGGGCAAGACTTCTTCTACCGCGACTGGAAGCAAATCAACGACCCTAAAGTGAAGTTATACGCTTTCCAAGGACAAGGGGAAGGAGAGTATAATGCAAATGCACATTTAGGATTGACTCCTGATGGTGTTATTTTTGATACATTCTTTTTAAATGGCAAAAAAATAAACACTACTATTGAAGTTGCACCAGATAAATATACTATACAAAAGATTAGTTATCAGGGGTATCAATATTATTGGGATAGACAATCTAAAGCTTTTGTGGGCATAGGAGGCATAGAAGGAGCAATAAAAGTAAAGAGAGAAGCTAAAAATATCAATAATAAAGTAAATATTTATCGCAGTCGTAAAGATGGGTGTACTTATGATTATTTGACGATTCCTTGGGAAACGAAAGATGAGCAATCAACAAATATTGTTCAAACCATAGAGAAATACATAGCTCAATACAATGAAAGCTATTGGAGAATCGCACCGTATACAGTTCGAGATGCTTTTTGTGGAAAGGAATTTTTCACTCATTTACGAGAGAGAGATTTGCAAGAATGTAGTACTACTGAAATAAATGAAGGAAGAAAAATATTGCAAGGACTTTTAGTGGAAGCTAATCCTGAAAGGGTAACCTCAATAGTAAACAGTTATTGTATGGCTGCTATATCAGGGTTAACCTATGATGAAATAGAAAAATTATTTGATATTATAGCCAGTCAGGAAAGAATTACAGAACATTCGGAAGTAGCGTTACTCCGTTTGATGTCTGGAATTAAGACGACAGATTACAAGCGTTTTTATGCCCATTTAGAAGCCAAAGGCAATAAACTATTGAAACATCTTATAGAGGAAATAGATGATGCATCTGTTAATTTCTTGACCGATAAGAAGAATTATACTAACTTTATAGGAGCTTTGGTGTGGATGTTTAACCATAATCCAGCTTCTATTGAAGATAGGTGGGGTAAAAATGAAGAAGATTTTGCCAAAAGAACACTTAACTTAAATCCTATTAGTTATAGTGAATATTCCTCTTTTATGTATTCCTCCTCTACATCAAAGAAAAATGAAGGAGAGTACGTTAGTGCTACAGGGAATATAAAACTTTACGATGTTTATACGATTAAATCTCCTAAAACAGTTCTTGTAAAAGGAGATGTTCCAATAGATGTAGTCGAACAAAGAGAACCTATTACTGAAGTTTCTCCATTAACGCCACTTATTATCGTTCCTGATAAGGATAAATTACCTTTGATGAAAACAGCATTAGAAGGGAATGATTTAGGGAATGAAGTATATATAGTGCCTGCTATTTTCTTAAAGTATGGCAATTGATAAAATAAGGAATGACTATATAGAAAAAGGTGTTATTACGACCTTAGATGTAGCAACAATAGCGCTTAGTGGAGGAACCGCTTTGGCAACCAAAGTGCATTGGGTACGTCGTGCTTGGGCATTGGTGGAAGTAGTAGGAACTGTGGGAAATATTGCTGTAAACACACAAGATATAGACCCTAATAGTCTTCTAGGGCAGGTTGTAAACAGTTACAACTTGGCAATGGGAGTTATAGGGATAAAGAATCTTGGACAAGTAGGCTATAAGTTTGTAAAGAACCTACCACAAGCTACAAAAGAGCTTTTGCAGAAGAATGGAAGCTTAAGAGCTAAACTTATTAGTTATTATCAAAAATGGCAAACAGAAGTAGCTCAATTAGACAATCCTTCTCAGGCTGAAAAGCAATTAGTGGAGAAGCAAGCGGAGGTTTCTTTGGGATAATATAATTGACGGTATTCCTTCTAATTTCTTTAGGAATACAAATGATTGAACAAGGCGCTCAGTTAGACCAATAAGAAAAAATAAATAAATAAATTAATTAATTAATAATGAAGATATTACATATAGACAGAAACCACCCCTTGATGCTTTCACAACTCGCAGCACAGGGTTTTGAAAATTACGAAGACTATACAAGCTCTAAAGAGTCTATTGAAGCTAAAATAGCTGATTACGACGGAATTATTATCCGCAGTCGTTTTACTATAGACAGGACATTTTTAGACAAGGCTACTCGATTGAAATTCATAGGCAGAGTAGGTGCAGGGCTTGAAAATATAGACGTAGCTTATGCCGAAAGTAAAGGTATAACGCTCATCGCAGCCCCTGAAGGCAATAGAAATGCAGTAGGCGAACACGCACTCGGTATGCTTCTGGCATTGCTGAACAAGTTTAAAAAAGCCAATAACGAAATTAAAAACGGCAAATGGTTGCGCGAGGAGAACAGAGGTTGGGAGCTCGACGGCAAGACAGTAGGTATCATAGGCTACGGCAATATGGGAAAGAGTTTTGCTAAGAAGTTGCGCGGTTTTGACTGTAGTGTGATTTGCTACGATATACTCCCCAACAAAGGTGACGAGAATGCCAAACAAGTAACCTTAGTAGACTTTTTTCGTCAGGCAGATGTAGTGAGCTTGCACACACCTCAAACTCCACAAACTATAGGTATGGTGAATGAAGTGTTTATCAATAGTTTTGCTAAGAGTTTTTGGTTTTTAAATACTGCACGTGGGAAGAGCGTAGTTACCGATGATTTGGTACGCGCCTTGCAAAGCGGGAAAGTATTAGGGGCAGGCTTAGACGTGTTAGAATATGAAAAGGCATCGTTTGAAGACTTCTTTAGCGACGAACAAATGCCCCAATCGTTTAAATACCTATTGGAAGCGGATAATGTGATTCTCACTCCTCATATTGCAGGCTGGACTTTAGAAAGTAAAGAAAAGCTTGCGCAGATAATAGTAGACAAGATAATCGACCAGTTTGCTTGGAAAATTGATTTATTAGCAGATTAGGACGACTTGTATAGACAATAAGATTATTAATAAATTAAATAGAAATGAAAAAGAATTATTTACTCATTGGAGTAGCAGCTTTATTGCTCGGCAGTTGCTGTCCTACTAAAAACATTACCACAACGCAAACTACTACGCAAGAAAGTGCCCTCATTGCTAACGGCAAATTGTGGTCGTCTTACTTTCAGCAAAACGCTGCTGAATACGAAGCTTTGTGTTTGCAAGCCTTCAACGTGGCACAATTGCGATTGGACGAAGCCCTTGCTAAAAAAGGCGATAAACCACTGGCAATTGTTACCGATATAGATGAAACCTTTTTGGACAATTCGCCCTTTGAAGCCTATTGTGCGAAACAGGGTATTAGTTATTCACAAAAAGCGTGGGAAGAATGGACAGTTTTAGGCGATGCCAAACCGCTAACAGGCGCGTTAGAGTTCTTTAAATATGCCGATAGCAAGGGTGTAGCTATTTTTTATGTGACTAATCGTCGTGACAACGAACGTGAAGGTACGACTAAGAACTTGCGCAAGTACAATTTTCCTTTGCCTTCGGACAATCGACTTATCTTACGTTCTGCTGAGAAGAGCAAAGAAAACCGTCGGTTACAAATTGCTAAAGATTACGACATCGTACTCTTGATGGGCGACAACCTTTCCGACTTTTCTAAAGATTTCGATGGTGGTACTCCAAAAGAACGTTCAGAGGCAGTACATAAGAACAAAACAGAGTTTGGTAAGCGTTTTATTGTGCTCCCTAACTATTCTTATGGCGATTGGGAAGGAGCTGCTTATGGTCATAAATACTCTATTCCAGAAGCCGAGAAGGAAGCGATTATTAAGAATAATACAAAGGCATTTAAATAGGTAAGAGGTAAAGCTAGGGTTGTGGAATTGGCGTGTATGTGAATAAGAGACAAAAATATTGTCAATTGAAAATTAATTTCTATCTTTGCAAAAAATTAAGCACTATATGCCTAAGAACACTGTTACGCCCTATCAAGATTCAGCACAGGGTAAAAAAGAACAAGTTACCCAAATGTTTAACACTATCTCAGATACTTATGATGGTTTGAACCGTTTGATTTCGTGGGGCTCAGATGTAAAATGGCGTAAATTTGTAGTACAAAAAGTGGCAGAGATACACCCTACTACGGTGCTTGATGTAGCTACAGGCACAGCCGATTTAGCAATTGCTCTTACTACTATTCCAAATGTGAGGATTACAGGATTAGATATCTCAGAAGGAATGTTGGAAGTAGGACGCGAAAAGATAGCTAAAAAAAAACTTACCGACTGCATTAATTTAGTACACGGAGAGAGTGAGCAACTACCTTTTGCTGATGCTACTTTCGACGCTGTAACGGTAGGCTTTGGAGTACGTAACTTTGAAGATTTAGAAAAGGGACTAAGTGAAATTCTCAGAGTGCTGAAACCAAAGGGGCGCTTGGTGGTATTAGAGACTTCTGTACCTAAAAAGTTCCCTTTCAAACAAGGGTATCATCTATATACAAATTATATGATGCCTCTCATTGGCAAACTCTTTTCCAAAGACAGGTCGGCTTATAGGTACTTATCTGATTCGGCTATCCATTTTCCTTACGGGAAGAAGTTTCAAGAGATATTAGATAAGGTAGGTTATCAGAAAACTGAATATTATCCTAAAACCTTAGGTGGAGTAGTTACCATTTACATAGCTAATAAATAGAACTTTAACAATAAAAAATGAATAAGAAAACATTTAAAAAGAGTCTTATAGGGTTGTTCTTATTTTTAGGAGCATTGAATTTGTATGGGCAAATCAAAGAGCCTATTATGAACTTAGAACATTTTGATGACAAACGCTTTCAATGGGGATACTATTTTGGTACCAATGTGTTTGACTTCAAAATAGATTACCGTGACTTAAATTATCGCACAGCTAATCTGCGAGAAATACAAACTGACCGTAAATTAGGTTTTAACGTAGGTCTTACAGGCTCTGTGCGCTTAGTGAAACATCTCGATTTGAGAATTGAGCCAGGTTTGGTGTACAATAAGCGTATTCTTATCTTCCCTGGATTCTCTGATTCGAGAGATTCGATGCGCGATGTTCCTTCTACTTATATTTATATTCCGTTATTGCTAAAATATAGTGCTAAGCGCTGGTATAACGTAAAACCTTACGTAACGGCAGGAGCTTCGATGGTGTTTAACTTGAGTAGTAATGCGAATCTAAATGTCGATAACTCCGAAAAGACTTTCCGTGCTACAAGAAATGTTTTCTTCTATGAATTAGGTTTAGGTATTGACTTCTACACTCCTTACTTTAGAGTCTCTCCTTCTCTGAGAGCCTTATTTTCAGTTAATAATGAGTTGATACCCGATAATAATCCCAATAGCCCTTGGACAAGTAACCTTAATGGTTTAAAGAGTCGTGGGTTCTTATTAAATCTAAACTTCGAATAATATGAAGAAACTAATCCTTATAGTAGTTTTTTTGATAAGTCTTGCGTCTTATGCGCAGAACTTTAGCTACCCTATGGCAAGTCCACGTCAGGTAATCACACAACAGTTTTCTGTGAGTCAAATTACAGTAGATTACGGTCGCCCAAGTGTGCGCGGGCGTAAAATATTTGGCGAATTAGTTCCCTATGGGAAGATTTGGCGTTTAGGAGCTAATCAAGCTACGAGTATTAGTTTTCTTCAGCCTGTAAAATTTGGAGGTAAATCGGTAAAGAAGGGCGATTATGCTATTTTTGTAACTCCTGAAGCTCACCAGTGGACGGTAGTTCTCAATTACGATGCCGATGCGTGGGGAGCTTATAGCTATGACCCTAATGAGAATGCTATTGAATTTACAGTGCCTGTTACTCAAACCAAAGATTTACAAGAAGCTTTAGAGTTCTCATTCGAGAATATTTCTAATGAAAAAGTAAATTTAGTAATTCGTTGGGAGTACACTAAAGTGGAAATTCCTATTGAAATAGACAAAAAAGAAACTATTGATAAGATTATAGAGCAACTCAAAGAAGTAAAACAATTTGAGAGAGACTTGGAAGGTAAAGACGATAAGAAATAATGGAAAGGAAACAAGTATGGAAATATAGTGTTTTTGCTATTTACATAGTTATTTGGCTTGTTTTTCGTACTTTTCCTACCGTTACAGAACATATTTATAGTAAAGGTATCTACCCGTATATAGCTAAAGTGTTGCACTTTTTATTCGGGTGGATACCTTTTTCTATGGGCGATATTCTATACACGTTGCTCATTATAGGTATATTTTTAGCCGTAGTAAAACACTTCAAAGAGTTATGGCAAGCCCCCTTAAAAATCTTAGATAAGATATTTTCAAAAATAATACGTATTACTTTTGCCTTTTTCTTCCTCTGGGGGTTCAACTATTTCAGGGTACCTTTATCGGAATCTTTGCACATTTCTAAAGAATATACCCAAGCCCAACTGCTGAAAGCTACACAAACGTGTATTGACAGAGCCAACACAATCCATTCCCGATTAGCAACCAATGATACTACTAAAGTAGACTTTTGGCTTTCACAAAAAGAAATATATCGCATTGCTTATAACGGCTATCCTTTCGAGAAACAAGGTGTTACAGACTTTAAAGCAATGAAAAGCGTCAAACCTTCTCTTTACAGTAAATTGCTTACCTATATGGGATATAGTGGGTATTTGAATCCGTTTACTAATGAAGCCCAAGTAAACAGAAAGATGATAGGTTATAGTGTGCCTATTACTGTTTGCCACGAGATAGCACATCAAATGGGGTATGCTGCCGAAGAAGAAGCAAATTATTTAGGGTATTTGGCAGCTCTAAAAACTGATAATCCTTATTTTAAATACAGTGCAGAACTCTTTGCCTTGCGCTATTTTCTCAATGAAGTAGCTCAGGTAGCCCCTACTGAATATGAAAGCCTTCACTCTCAAATTCACAAAGGTATCTTTGAAAACTATAAAGAAGTGCGTTTGTTTTGGCAACAATATGAGAACAAAGCTGAGCCTGTTTTTAAAGCAAGCTACGATGCATTCTTGAAAGCAAACAAACAATCACAAGGTATCAATAGTTACGATTTAGTGGTAGGATTACTAATTCCTCATTATGTTAGAAATTAGGAATTAGAACTAACCATTAATTATTGACCTTTAATCATTAATTACAGAAATTTGTTAAGTTCCATTAGTAAAACTTCACTGTCTTGAAAGCCTTCTCCGCGCCAAATAAGATTCATATTATTAAAGATGATAACAGTAGGCAAGGCACTTATCTTCAATGCCTTACTTAATTCTTTATTCTTGTTAATGTCTACTTTCACAACCTTTACTCTATCCTTCAAAATAGTAACTACTTCGCGTAATACAGCATTCATATGTAGTGAAACTTCAATACCTTCAGAATAAAAACAAATGAGCACAGGTGTATTTACATTGATGATATCACCAAATTTCTCCATAATTTTATGTTTAAAATAATGGCACAAAAATACAAAGTTTTTTTTAATTACAAATAGAAATAAGCAAAATATATTATTTTTTATTTTTAAAAAGCTATTAACGCTATCTTATTTTCCTCTTTCCTTTAGCATTTCTTTGTTCATTGTTCGTCTTTTGTTCGTTGTAGAGCCACTGTAGAGCCACTGTAGAGCCACTGTAGAGCCACTGTAGCCCCACTCATTGTTCGTTCTTCCTATAAGATTCGTATAAGCTAAGTATAAGATTGCTTCAAACAAAAACTGTCTTTCTTTGTTGTTTATAAATTTGTTTTTCTATCGTCGGTAAAGTTTCTATTTTTTGGAATTTGTGGGAGATTAAAAAAACAGCGAGACTACCTATTTGTAATTGCTTGTCGTACTAAGAATTTCTGTAGTGTAAGTCATACTATCTCTTATGTCGAACTCATATTAAAATTAAAAAATATCTAAAAAAATTTGGTAGTAACAAATATTCTTTCTACTTTTGCCATTATTACTCCGCAAAGGGGTAAGTTTTGTCATTTAAAATATATAAAAATATGAAGTTTATAGTATCAAGTTCTTACTTATTAAAGAAGTTACAAGTATTTGGCGGTGTAATCAATAACAACAATACAATGCCTATACTCGATAACTTTTTGTTTGAACTGTCTACCAATTCTTTAACTATCTCTGCTTCCGATTTGGAAACTACTGTAAGAGGTACTTTGGAAGTAGAATCAGATTCAGAAGGGAGCATAGCAGTATCGGCTAAATTATTGACAGATATTCTTAAAACCTTTTCAGAACAACCCCTTACCTTTTTGGTAAAAGAGAATAATGTAATAGAAATTAGCTCTACTACCGGTAATTATACCTTAGCTTATTTAGATGGAGAGGAGTTTCCTCGTCCTGTAGCTTTGCCTGAAGCAAGCAAAGTAACGATGATAGGCGATGTATTAGCAACTGCCGTGCAAAAGACTATCTTCGCAGCAGGAAATGACGATTTACGTCCTACAATGAGCGGTATTTTATTCCAATTCAGTGAAAACGGACTTACCTTTGTAGGTACTGATGCTCATAAATTAGTGAAATACGAACGCTTAGACATCAAAGCTAATGAAGCTGCTGATTTCATTATGCCTAAAAAACCGTTGAACATTCTCAAAGGTATTTTAGCAGGAAGTGAAACTGAAGTAACTGTGGAATACAACGAGAGCAATGCAAAATTCTCTTTTGACGATATGGAATTTATCTGCCGCCTTATAGATGGTAAATATCCTAACTACGATGCGGTAATTCCTAAAGAAAATCCTAACAAACTTATCTTAAATCGTTCGCAATTCTATAGTTCTATTAACCGTTTGTCGTTGTTTTCAAATAAAACCACTCACCAAGTGCGCTTGAAAATAGCTGGTTCTAACTTGGTAATTTCAGCTGAGGACGTAGATTATAGCAATAAAGGTGAGGAACGTTTTACTTGTAACTATCAGGGAGACGATTTAGAAATAGGCTTCAACTCTAAGTTCTTGAAAGAGATGATTAATAACTTAGACTCTGATGAAATCTTGATAGAAATGTCGTTGCCAAATCGCGCCGGACTTATCACGCCTGTTGATGGACTTGATGAGGGTGAGAAAGTGCTAATGTTGGCAATGCCAATTATGCTTAACACAAATCAATAAATAAAGAATTTTTCATTTTTAAAATGAAACGCCTTATGAGTCTTTTTAAGGCGTTTCTTTTTTTAAGAGAGAAATCACAATGTTTATCATTTAAAAATAACTATCTATGAAGTCTATTTTAGAAAGAATAAAGCCTTTTACTTATATAGCTGCCTTATACCTTATCGTATCGTTTGTGATGCGCATCGTTTTTATGGTGCACCCTATCACTGCTACCACATTTTCGGTGTGGAGTGTGTTTAAGATGCTTTTCATAGGCATACTATCCGACGCTTTTGTGATAGTATTGGCAAGTAGTATTTTAATGCTTTATTTCCTCTTTATCGCCAATGTAAAGTACAAAAAACCTTACGGAGGCATTATTTTAGGAGTGTTTATTCTCATACTACTCTATATACAGTTTTATCCTAACAATATATTTGCACAATATGGGGGCGTAATTCCCGAAATCGCATTAGCTTTCTTCGGCTTTAAAACGTTGTGTTTTGCCTTATTACTCTTTTTACCTAAGTACAGAGCCCAACTGCGCAATGCATTGTATTTTATTACGTTGGCTATCTATGTATTTGCCATAGTGATGAATGCAGTAAGCGAATATTTCTTTTGGAATGAGTTCGGGATTCGTTATAACTTTATTGCGGTAGATTACCTTATCTATACCAATGAGGTAATAGGCAATATAATGGAAAGCTACCCCGTTGTGCCTTTGTTTTCAGGAGTGTTTGTAGTAGTATTGGCAATTACGATATATTTATTTCACAAGACTAAGAGTGTGCTAAAAACAATACCCACCCTCTTTGAAAAAACGATTATAGTAGTGCCCTATTTACTGTTAGTACTTATAGGAATGTGGAGATTACCCCAGCTTGATGCTATGACTGCCGAAAATACTTTTGCTCAAGAAATACAAAGTAATGGTGTTTACAAGTTTTATTATGCTTTTACCCATAGTGAGTTAGACTTTTTTCAGTTTTATCCTACCTTGCCAGAAAAAGAAGCTGAAAGCATTGTGCTCAAACAACTCAATGCGCCTGCCCTCGAACGAAAAATTGTAAGCGATACTACCGAAGTACACCGCAATGTGCTCCTCATTTCAGTAGAGAGTCTTTCGGCAGAATACCTCACAATGTATGGCAATGCCGATAACCGTACACCTTTCTTAGATAGCTTAGCTAATAACAGCTTGTTTTTTACTAATTTGTATGCTACAGGTAACCGTACTGTGAGAGGATTGGAAGCCCTAACCCTTTGCATACCACCTACTCCAGGGGAAAGCGTGGTGAAGCGCAAAGACAATAAAAATAAGTTTACCACAGGTAGTGTGTTCAAAAGCAAAGGGTATGATGTGAAATATCTCTATGGAGGTGATAGTTATTTTGATAATATGAAAGACTTCTTTGTGGGTAATGGCTACGATATTGTAGATAGCAAGAGCTTTACTCCAGAAGAAGTAACTTTTTCCAATATATGGGGTGTTTGCGATGAAGATATGGCAAACAAAGCTATAAAAGTGATGAACGAACAAGCTAAAGCTGGCAAACCGTTCTTCAATCACTGGATGACCGTGAGCAATCACCGTCCGTTTACTTATCCTGAAGGTAAAATTGATATTCCTCCTACCGAAAAACGACGTGCAGGTGGAGTAAAATATACCGATTATGCGCTCAAGCGATTCTTTGAGATGGCAAAACAACAAGAGTGGTATAAAAATACTCTTTTTGTGATTGTGGCCGATCACTGTGCATCGAGTGCAGGTAGTACCGAATTGCCCTTAGATGGTTATCGCATTCCTTGTTTTATTGTTGCCGATTTTATCACTCCTAAGAAAATAGATATAATGGTATCACAAATAGATGTGATGCCTACCGTTTTTGGTTTGCTAAATTTCAATTATATCTCTAAGTTCATAGGGCAAGATGTACTAAAAGAAGGTTATCAGCCACGCGCTTATATTGCTACTTATCAGGATTTAGGTTACTTAACCCCTGATAAACTCACTATTATATCACCTTTGAGAAAAACCACTCAATACAGTTTGCACAAAGAAACAGAACAACCCTCACAAGAGTATCCCTTGTTTTATGAGCAAATAAAAGAAAATAATGTGAATAAGGAACAAGCCGATGCTTGTATTGGTACTTATCAAGCTACTGCCGAGTGGTTAAAAAACAAACAGTTCAATGCGGTCAAGAAATAAGCTAAAAATTATCAACGACCCTATTTATGGGTTTATCCATATCCCCAGCACTTTGGTGTTCGACATTATTGAGCACCCCTATTTTCAGCGGCTCAGGCGTATCAATCAAATGGGACTTTCGTATTTGGTATTTCCAGGGGCTAAACACACTCGTTTTGAGCACGTATTGGGGTGTGTGTTCTTAATGCAGAAAACAGTAGAGATGCTCCGTTTCAAGGGAGTACAAATCTCTGAAAAAGAGGCTGAAGGGCTCTATATTGCCATATTGTTGCACGACATAGGTCACGGGCCTTTTTCTCACGCAATGGAACACAGCATTGTCGAAGGTATTTCTCACGAGGAAATCTCGCTGCGCTTTATGCAAGAGCTTAACAAGGTATTTAATGGCAAATTAGATACCGCTATAGCAATATTTCAAGGTACTTACCCACGTAAGTTTATGCATCAACTTATCTCGGGGCAGTTGGATATGGACAGAGCCGATTACCTCAAACGCGATAGTTTTTATACAGGAGTCGCTGAGGGGAATATAAATTCTGAACGCCTTATTTCAATGCTTAACGTACGCAACGACGAATTAGTAGTCGAAGAAAAAGGCTTATACTCGGTAGAGAAATTCCTAATAGCCCGCCGATTGATGTATTGGCAAGTGTACTTGCACAAAACTAGCGTAGTAGCCGAGCAGATACTCATCAGGTTGCTTAAACGCGCTAAAGAGTTGGTGCAACAAGGGCAAGAGCTGACTATGTCTACCGCCTTAGCTTTTTTTGTAAAAAACAAGATATCCAAAGATAATTTCTCACAAGAAGTGCTTGAGATGTTTGCTCGTTTAGACGATACAGATATTATTTCAGCAATGAAAGAATGGCAGTTCCACCCTGATGTAGTCCTTTCTAAACTCAGCAAAATGTTGCTCAACCGCGATTTGCTAAAAATAAAAGTCAGATTGAACGATTTTGAAGAACAGAAGATAAAGAGACTGCAGAAACTATCAATTGCCAAAGGAGTAGGCGAAAAAGATATGAAGTACTTTGTCTTTACAGGAGTGATGACTAACAGAGCGTATAATCCAGGAAAGGAAATAATTAAGATTCTTACCAAAAATGGAAGAGTAGTAGATCTTACTAAAACCTCTGAAGCCATCAATTTAGAACCTCTTTCACAAGTAACCGAACGATACTATATTTGCTATCCAAAGTAAGGTAGAAAAGGAGGGAGTAAAATTACCCGATAGAGAAAAAAAATAGTAAAAAGAGTGCTATATGAAATAATTTTTATATTTTTGTTGCGAAAAACAACCTTTTTTTAAGACAAAAACATATAAATATTGCTTTATATCGTTTTGATTATAAACTAATTAAATGAAATTTACAGCATTACAAATAGCCAATGTACTCGGCGGTGAAGTAGAAGGAAATCCCCAAATTGAAGTCTATAAACTTTCAAAAATTGAAGAGGGAAGTGAAGGGAGTATATCTTTTTTGGCAAACCCTAAATACAAACATTTTATCTATACTACTCAAGCATCTATAGTGATTGTAAATAAGGACTTTGAGGCTGAAGATAAAATATCAGCAACTTTAGTGAGAGTAGACGATGCTTATGCAGCTTTTACTAAACTCTTAGAGTTCTACAATCAAGTGAAGATGAATAAAGTAGGCATAGAACAACCTTCGTTTGTCGCTTCGTCTGCTAAAATAGGACAAAATGTATATATAGGAGCTTTTGTGTATATTGGCGAAAATGTAGTGATAAGCGATAATGTGAAAATCTATCCTAACACTTACATAGGTGATAACTCATCAGTAGGTGAGGGGACTACTATTTTTGCAGGCTGTAAAATATATTCCGAAACTGTCATAGGCAAAGATTGTATGCTCCACAGTGGAGTAGTATTAGGTGCTGACGGATTTGGCTTCCAGCCCAATGAAAAAGGAGAGTTCAGCAGAGTGCCACAGATAGGTAATGTCGTTATTGAAGATTCTGTAGATATAGGTGCAGAAACAGCTATAGATCGTGCAACTTTAGGTTCTACTATCATTCGTAAGGGAGTAAAGTTAGACAATCAAATACATATTGCCCACAATGTAGAAATAGGTAAAAATACAGTGATTGCTGCCCAAACAGGTATCGCTGGCTCAACTAAAGTAGGCGAAAATTGTATGATAGGTGGTCAAGTGGGAATCGTAGGTCACTTAGTAATAGGCAATCGCGTGAAAATACAAGCCCAAACAGGGGTAGGTCGCAACCTTAAAGACGACGAAGCGATACAAGGCTCTCCCGCTTTGGGGCACGCCGAATACAACAAAGCTTATGTCATTTTTAGAAAATTACCTAACTTGCTTAAACGCTTAGAAGAATTAGAAAAAAAATTAAAATAAATACACTATGGTAAAGCAAAATACTTTATCCAAAGAAATTACCTTAGAAGGTATTGGGTTACATACTGGTAAACAAGTAAAAATGGTGCTCAAACCTGCACCAGTAGGCAATGGTTTTACCTTTGTACGTACCGATTTAGAAGGAAACCCCGTTGTCGAAGCTGATGCTACCTATGTAGCAAGTACAGAACGTGGCACTGTTTTAGAGAAAAAGGGGGTGAAAATCCAAACCTGTGAGCACATCTTAGCAGCGCTCGTCGGTATGGATTTGGATAATGTGATTATTGAGCTCAACTCCTCCGAACCTCCCATTATGGATGGTTCTTCTAAATATTTTGTAGAAGCTATAGAAAAAGCGGGTATCACTCCTCAAGATGCAGAGCGTGATGAGTATATAGTAAAACAAGTAATTACTTACGTAAATGAAGAAACAGGCAGTGAGATTACTCTCATTCCTGCCGAGGAATACCAAGTGACTACAATGGTAGATTTTGGTACTAAGATTTTGGGCACTCAAAATGCTTATCTCAATAAACTTTCCGAATTTAAAACCGAAATAGCTGATGCTCGTACTTTTAGTTTCTTGCACGAGCTCGAAGCTTTACTCGATCACGGTTTGATTAAAGGAGGAGATTTGAATAATGCTATCGTATATGTAGATAAAGAAATTTCTGATAGTACGATGCAGAAACTTAAAAAGATTTTCAACAAAGATAATATTTCAGTGAAACCTAATGGAGTGCTTGATAATCTTACTTTGCATTACCCTAACGAAGCTGCTCGTCATAAACTATTGGATGTAATAGGCGATTTGGCATTGGTAGGTACACGCATTCGTGGTAAAGTAATTGCTACCAAACCTGGGCATTTCACCAATACTCAATTTGCTAAAAAACTTTCTAAGATTATAAAAAATGAACGTCGTAACAACGTTCCTTCTATAGATATCAATCAACCGCCGTTACTCAATACTGTTGATATAATGAAGTTGTTACCTCACCGTCCGCCATTCTTGTTGGTAGATAAAATCTTTGAACTTTCCGATAAACACGTTGTAGGTTTGAAGAATGTAACAATGGATGAACCTTTCTTCGTAGGACACTTCCCTGGAGCTCCTGTAATGCCTGGAGTGCTCCAAATAGAGGCAATGGCACAAACAGGAGGTGTATTGATACTTAGTACCGTACCTGACCCCGAAAATTATCTCACTTACTTTATGAAAATAGACAATGTGAAGTTCAAGGTACAAGTAGTGCCAGGAGATACCCTTATATTCAAGTTAGAATTGCTAACGCCTATTCGCCGTGGCATTTGCCACATGCAAGCCTACGCTTATGTGAATGGCAAGTTAGCTACCGAAGCTGAGCTAATGGCTCAAATTGTTAAAGTAAAATAAAAGTATATGATTCAACCTTTGGCTTATGTCCACCCCGATGCCAAAATCGCTAAAAATGTAGTGATAGAGCCTTTTACTACTATCAGTAAAAATGTAGAAATAGGTGAGGGCACTTGGATAGGACCTAACGTAACCATTATGGAGGGAGCGCGTATTGGGAAAAACTGCAAAATTTTTCCTGGAGCTGTAATTTCAGCCATTCCACAAGACCTCAAGTATAAAGGTGAAGAAACCACTACTCACATAGGTGATAATACTACTATCAGAGAGTGTGTAACCATCAATAAAGGTACCGTCGACCGTATGAGAACTGTAGTAGGCAACAATTGCTTGATAATGGCTTACTCTCATATCGCTCACGATTGTATTGTGGGGGACAACTGTATTTTCTCTAATGGTACTACTCTTGCAGGACACGTAACTGTAGGTGATTGTGCTGTGATGGCAGGAATGACTGCGGTCTATCAGTTTTGTTCTATAGGGAGTTATGCTTTTGTAACAGGAGGTTCGCTCGTAGGTAAAGATGTTCCTCCTTATGTAAAGGCCGCACGCAATCCACTTTCTTATGTAGGAGTGAATTCTATAGGGTTACATCGTCGTGGATTTACTACTGAGAAAATACGTGAGATACAAGATATTTATCGTGTACTTTTCCAAAAGAAGCTTAGTACTTCTCACGCTTTGGACTATATAGAAGCTGAAATGGAAGCCACTGTAGAACGCGATGAGATATTGCAATTCGTGCGTCGCTCACAGCACGGTATTATGAAAGGTTATCACGGTGAATTAATAAAAGAGTAAGAATTTAAAACAAAAAACAAATAACTTAAAATAGAATAAATGGCAACAACCGCAGACATTAAAAAAGGATTGTGCATTCGCTTCAATCACGATATCTACAAAATCATTGAATTCCTACACGTAAAACCAGGTAAAGGTCCTGCTTTTGTGCGTACCAAACTCAAAAGTGTTACCACAGGTAAAATTCTTGACAACACTTTCTCTGCTGGTCACAAAATTGAAGATGTACGTGTCGAAACTCGTTCTTTCCAATATTTGTATGCCGAAGGTGATGAGTTTGTATTTATGAACAACGACGACTTCAACCAAGTGCATATTCGCAAAGATATGCTCGATTACCCCGATTTACTTAAAGAAGGTGAAACCGTGATGGTAATCTTCAATGCCGAAGACGAAACACCGCTTTCAGTTGAAATGCCTGCTAACGTTATTCTTACTGTTACGCACGTAGAACCAGGAGTAAAAGGTAATACAGCTACTAATGCTACCAAACCTGCTACTGTTGAAACAGGAGCTATTGTGAATGTACCTCTTTTCATCAACGAAGGTGACCGCATTAAGGTAGAAACTGAAAAAGGTACTTACGTCGAAAGAATGAAAGACTAATTATGCGTTTCTCACAGCCTTATACCCTTAAGCAAATAGCTACTATCATCAATGCGAAATACGTAGGTGCAGAAGATTTTCCCGTACTTGGAATGAACGAAATTCACGTGGTACAAGCAGGTGATATAGTCTTTGTAGACCATCCTAAGTATTACGAGAAGGCTTTGCATTCTAAGGCTACTATTGTACTTATCAACAAAGAAGTAGAATGCCCTGAAGGGAAAGCCCTTTTAATATCCGGTGACCCTTTTCGCGATTTTAATAAACTCACCGACTTTTTTAAACCTTTTCAAAAAGCAACTGCACTTATAGCCCCTTCAGCTCGTATAGGTGAAAACACAGTAGTGCAACCAGGTACTTTTTTGGGTAACAATGTAGTAATAGGCAACAACTGTCGTATTCATTCTAATGTGAGTATCTACGACGATTGTGTGATAGGTGATAATGTAACTATTCACGCCGGTACAGTGCTCGGAGCAGATGCTTTTTATTACAAAAAACGCCCCGAAGGTTTTGATAAACTCAAGTCTGGAGGTCGTGTAGTAATTGAAGATAATGTTGATTTAGGTGCTCTTTGTACCATTGATAGAGGAGTAACAGGTGATACCACTATCAAAAAAGGAACAAAGATAGATAATCAAGTGCATATAGGTCACGATACGGTAGTAGGAGAGAAGTGTCTCATTGCTTCACAAACAGGAATTGCTGGTTGTGTAGTGATAGAAAACGAAGTTACTATTTGGGGACAAGTAGGAATGACCAGCGGTATCACCATAGGTGAAAAAGCGGTGATTTTAGCTCAAAGCGGTATTTCTAAATCGTTGGAGGGCGGACAAACTTACTTTGGTTATCCTGCTGGAGAAGCCCGTGAGAAATATAAAGAAATGAGTGCACTCAAACAGCTTATCAATTGTAAATAAGTAATTTTATAGTTATACAATTAAGGAACTGCCTTTTTAGGTAGTTCCTTTCGTTTTTTATCACTTTACCTTCGCTCAAAACTCTTTTTTCTCTTAATTCTTAACTATTAATTCTCAACTCTTTATATAGCTATTGTATACCAATCGTCCAAGATTCGTTCAAGCTTCCTATAAGCTTTGTATAAGCTAACTATATTCCTCCAGAAGCTATTTTTTAATTTTGGACTAAAAAACATCTTCCGAAATTTTTTGTTTTCTTCCGGATTCTCAGCTCTCTTCATTAGTTAATTCAAGAATTTGCTAATTTGTTAATTACTCACTACCTTTGCCCCCAATTATGAAATTACGCAGATTCATCTCTTTCCTCTATTCCACCAAGCTGATGGCAATTCTCTTCATTGCTTTTGCTATAGCTATGGCAGTAGGAACTTTTGTAGAAAACGACTACGATACCGATACCGCCCGCATTTGGGTGTATAACACTTGGTGGTTTGAGGCGATAATGGGGCTTTTTGTCCTGAATTTTATAGGGAATATCTCCCGCTATCGATTGCTAAAAAAAGAAAACTGGGCAGTGCTGGTGTTGCACCTCTCGTGGGTGTTTATCATCGTAGGGTCTGGGGTTACGCGCTACTTTGGTGATGAAGGTATGATTTCTCTACGCGAAGGAGAAACTACAAATACTTACCTCTCCGATCGCACTTATATCACTGCAATGGTAGACGGCAATTATCAAGGAGCTCCCTTGCGCAAAAAGAAACAAAAGGAGGTGCTTTTCTCCCCTTATACCTCTAATCATTACAAGTGGTCGTCTGACTTTAAAGGCAAACCTTTTAGCATTACCTATAAATCGTTTAAACGCATAGGCAAGGAGATGAATGCCTTGGTATTGGAAGTTGTTTCAGGTAATCAGCGCAAAGAAGTAACAGTAATGGGCAAACGCGGTGTGCAACACCCTCCTACCACAATCACTTTGAACGGCTTGCAGTTTCATCTAAGCTATGGAGCACGTGAAGAGAAGTTGCCTTTTAGTCTTACCCTCAACGATTTTATAGCCGAAAAATACCCTGGTACCGAGAATAGTTATGCTTCCTTTAAAAGCAAAGTAACCGTGAATGGGGGAGGGGAGAGCTTTCCTTATGATATTGAGATGAATCACATTCTCAATTATCAAGGTTATCGCTTGTTTCAATCTTCTTTTCACCCCGATGAACAAGGTACTATACTCTCGGTAAACCACGACTTTTGGGGTACCCTCATCACTTACGTAGGTTATATACTGCTCTTCGGCAGTCTGCTAGCATTTATGTTTGTAGGCAAATCCCGATTTAGGAAACTCAATCAGCAACTCAAAGACCTACAAGCTAAAAGAATTGCAATCGTTTTGGCATTATGTTTTGGCTCTTTGGCTACTGCCCAAACTCCTATGGTAGTACCCAACAAAGCGCACGCTGAAAAGTTTGGTGCAATGCTCATTCAAGATGATGGGCGCTTTAAGCCCGTGAATACCTTCTCTTCAGAACTCTTACGAAAACTTAGCAAACACGATACTTATAAAGGTTTAACTTCCGATCAAGTTTTGCTTTCTATGCTCCTCAGTCCGCAAGCGTGGTATGAGTCGGATATTATCTATGTGAAAAAAGCTAATGACAGTTTACATCGTTTTTTGGGAGTCCCCGAAGGAACCAAATGGGTAAAACCCAAAGTTTTTTTTGATGCAAATGGACAGTATAAGCTCGCCCCTTTATTGAAAGATATTTACAACACAAATACTCCTAACCAATTTCAAAAAGATTTTAAGGAAGTAGACCAACGTATTGGCTTGCTCAACAGAGCGCTACAAGGTGATATTTTTAAGGTCTTCCCTGTGCCTAATGACCCTAATCATAAGTGGATTTCGCACTTAGATTACGTAAACGACACCCTCCAAATCACCGACCCACTGTATAAACAATTTGTAAAAAACGCACTGCCTGCTTACCTTATTTTGCTACAACAAGCCACTGAAACAGACGATTATAGCAAAGCCAATAAGGTGCTCAACAATATCAAGCTACAACAAGAGTTTTACTCGGATGAGGTATTGCCCTCACCTGCCAAAGTACAAACTGAATTGTGGTACAATCGCATCAATATTTTTGAACAACTCTTTCAAGCATATTTGTATCTTGGTACAGTGCTATTTATAGTGCTATTATGGCATATTTTTATACCAAAACAAATTTTTAGAAAACTTACCCAAATAGGTATAGCCTTGCTGTGGCTCTGTTTTATCCTGCATACTGTAGGACTTGTTGTACGTTGGTATCTTTCAGGTCACGCACCTTTTAGCGATGCTTATGAGAGTATGATATATGTAGGATGGTCGGCTATTGGGGTAGGACTTTTCTTTTCTCGACGTTCCCCCCTCACGGTTGCTGCTACCGCTTTTGTAACCGCTATGATACTGATGATCGCCCACTGGAATTGGATGGATCCTGCTATTGGTACCCTCCAACCCGTACTCAATAGCTATTGGCTGATGTTACACGTTGCCGTGATTGTAGGTAGTTATGGACCTTTTGCCTTAGGAATGCTCTTAGGAGTTATCAACCTCCTATTGATGATAGTTACTACTCCAAAGAATACTCATAAAATCAATCTTATACAACAAGAACTCACTATCGTAAACGAATTAGCTCTTACAGTGGGGCTCGTAATGCTCACCATAGGCAACTTTTTGGGTGGTATGTGGGCAAACGAAAGCTGGGGACGTTATTGGGGATGGGATCCAAAAGAAACTTGGGCATTGATTAGCATTATGGTTTACGCCTTGGTGATACACCTGCGCTTGATACCCCATTGGCGCGGACGATGGGCGTTCAACTTTATGAGCATTGTTGCCTTTGGCAGTATCCTAATGACTTATTTTGGTGTGAATTTCTACCTTACAGGTATGCACAGCTATGCCACAGGCGATAAAATTATTACCCCTGCTTTTGTGTATTATGCTGTGGGTATAGTGCTGTTGTTAGGACTGGTATCGTATTTGAGAGTGAGAAAAGCATCACAAGTTTTGCCGAACTCTAATACTAATTCCTAATCCCTAATTTCTAACTCCTAAATTGTTAATTATTAATTGTTAATTGAATGAAGTCTTATATCAATGGAATAGCCTGTATCTCGGCTCAACCTACTTTCTTAACTCCTCATTTCCTCGATGAAGCCATAAAGGTTACTTCAGAGGAAGTGTGTTACGCTCAAGAACCTTCTTATAAAGAATATATTGCCCCTAATGCCAGTCGTCGTATGGCTAAAGGAGTAAAAATGGGTATAGTCACTGCTACCGAAGCCTTAAAAGAAGCGCATATCACTACCCCTGATGCTATTTTGGTGGGTACGGGTATGGGATGCCTGCAAGATTCTGAAAAATTCCTCACAGCGCTTATTAATGATAACGAGGAGCACCTCACTCCCACGGCTTTTATACAATCTACTCATAATACTGTTGCAGGGCAGATAGCTCTTTTGTTGCAGTGCAAAGGAGAAAACTTTACCTATGTAAATGGGGCAATATCATTTGAATCAGCTTTGTTAGATGCTAAAATGCAAATGGAACAAGATACTATCAATACGGCTTTGGTAGGAGGTGTAGATGAACACAGTCCGCACACTTTGTATTTATATGATTTGGTAGGGCTTGACCAAAAGGGAGAAGGAGCAAGTTTCTTTGCATTATCAGCAGAGGCTACTCCCAATACCTATGGAGAACTTGTGGATGTGGCTTTGTACAATGAACTCACTCCTGAGCAACAACAAACAGCTCTTAACAACTTTCTTTCTCGCCACCATCTTACTCTCTCTAATATAGATTTGATACTTACTGGTGAAGCAGAAAACCGTTCTTGGCAATGCCCTACCTTGCACTACAAAACCCTGAGCAGTGAGTATTACACAGCCTCAGCTTTCGGACTTTGGTTTGCTTGCCAAGTACTACAAAAGCAAACCCTTCCCGCCATTTGTGAACTTACTCTCTCCTCTCCCATACAATATATTTTATTAGTAAATTCGTATAGAGGCAAAGATTTTAGTTTTGTACTGCTGAAGAAATAAAAAAAAAGCGACTTTTAGGGTCGCTATATTTTGCTAAAGTTGAAAAATGCTATTAGTGCTACAACCTTGGGTAAAGTAGATTTCCTTAATAAAAACAGTATTCTTACGTTTCAAGAAAAAAGTAATTCAAATTATTTGTAAGAAAGTAAAATGTATGTTATTTTTGCCACGCTAAAAGTAATTCAAAGCAAATGAAATATACTTTTATTTTACAATTGTATTCGTATTACAGTCTGTGTAAATCCAGCAACGAAGTTGTTAATCTGTGCACATTATATTTATCAATCAATAATTAAAAAGAAAAAAACTGTGAAATCTGTGCGAGATTTTCCTTGACAAAGTATCAACATTTTATTATTTAAACATTGAACAAACATCTTTTTATAATTGCAATATTTGTAGCTACTCTTGTAACAGCGTTTATACAAAATGCCCCTTGGTGGGTATATGTGTTATTAATAGTTTTGTTTTTAGGCATTACCTCTTGGGGCGTATTCGATATTCGCCTCTCTTATTTTGTTAAAACACAATACTTCTTAAAGGGGCGTCCAGCAAAAACAGTAGCACTAACTTTTGATGATGGTCCCTCAGAACTTACACCACAATTTTTAGACCTTTTACAGAAATACAACGCCAAAGCAGTCTTTTTTTGTGTAGGCGAACAAATACAAAAGTATCCAGAGGTCATTAAGCGTATGCAAGCTGAAGGTCATTTAGTGGCAAACCATACTTTTACACATCAGCCTAAAAATATTCTGCACGCAAAAGCCCTTGCCAACGAAATTCGTCATACCGATGAAGCATTGGCCCACTTGGATATCTTTACCCCATATTTCCGACCTCCATACGGAATCACCTCACCACCCGTTGCTAGAGCGATTCGGGCAACAGCTAAGAAAGCCATAGGTTGGGATGTACGTTCATTAGACACCGTAATACATAATGAGGACAAACTTTTTCAACGTATTGTTCGCAAACTTTCGAATGGCAATATCATTTTAATGCATGACCGCCTGCCTCATACTCTCACCGTTTTGGAACGCTTATTGCAGTACCTAAAAGAAAATAACTATACAATTACAAACAATTTAGAATGAAAAAACTCTTAATATTTCTTATTTGTGTTGCACCTTTAACAATTAGTGCCCAAGCCCTTACCGAAGTGCAAATACGCAACTTCAAAACGCAAACTATTGCTAAAAACAAGGCAATTCAAACAATGCAAGCCGATTTTACTCAGAAAAAACACTTGGATTTTATGAGTAAAGATATTGAGACTTTTGGAAAAATGGCATTCGCTAAACCCGATAAACTGAATTGGCAATACACGAAGCCTTATCAGTATCGCATTATTTTTCAGAGAGATAAAATCACGGTGAATGATGCAGGTAATGTCTCACAGATGAAAGCTGATAATAAAGTCTTCAAAAAAATAAATAACCTCATTGTGAATTCTATCAGTGGTGATATGTTCAACGAGAAAGAATTTGCTATGACCTTTGCCAAATCGGGCAAAAGTACATTGGTAAAACTATTGGCCAAGGATAAGACTCTCTTAAAATATGTGAGTGAAATTCATCTGTATTTTGATGTCGATAGTGTCGTGGAACGTGTAAAACTCATTGAGCCTTCTAAAGACTACACCGAAATCTTATTCAGCAATAAAAAACTAAATACAAAAATTGATGAAGCAAATTTTAAAATGTAGTTTGTTTGCTATATTGCTTAGCCTTAGCAGTTGCTCACCTTCTTATAAGCTCCCTACTGAATACCAATCAGTGGCTACAACGCCAACAACGATGGTCAATTCTCACATAAGGGTAGGGGAGGAGTACCTCTATCGTGCTACCATTACCGCTTATGGACATACTTTTAGCGGACTCTTAGCAACTAAAATTACTGCAGATAATATGTGGCGAGTAGCCCTTACTACCGATTTTGGCAATACGCTTTTCGATTTTGAAAACCAAAGCGGAAAGATAAAGACTAACTATATAACCCCCGACCTCAATAAGAAAATAATCATCCGCACCCTCACCACCGACTTTAAGCACCTTCTTAAAACCCATTGGCAGGTTACTCAAAAATACACCAATGGCACTATCGAAGTGCAACAGAGCAAAGATGGAAATGATACTGTTTATTTGTTTATCTCAGGAACCGACCTCTTCAAACAGCTCAATATGCAAGGTAAGAAGTTATACACTACTTTTACCTATAATACCAACAACATAACCATAGAACATCACACTTTTACTATTAAAATAGTTTTAGACCCCTTAATTATAAATCATTAATTGCTTATTTTCAAAGATGTTAAAAGAATTTTATACCCTCAATAGCTTAGAAAAGCAAGACGCAGAAAACTATCTTTGCACCCTTACCCTCAACCCTCAACACGCTATCTTCAAAGGGCACTTTCCTGGTAATCCTATTACACCAGGGGTGTGTATGATGCAAATAATCAAGAACCTTACTGAGCAAATTACAGGGTACAAACTCTTTTTAGCCAAAACTACCAATGTGAAGTTTATGGCGCTTATTAACCCTGTTACTCACCCTATTTTGCAACTTACACTCGCCATTCAGCATAAAGATGCCGATATACAAGTGAAAAATACCACTTCCTTTGATGAAACGGTAGCACTAAAACTTACGAATTTGTATAAAATAGTATCTTAAAAAGTTCGTTTCTTTATTCATTATCTGAAATGAAAAAAAATAGCTCAAAAATTACGCTATGTAAAATAAAATAGTTACTTTTGCAAACATTTTGAAAAAATCATTAAAAGCAAATAGAACTAAAACATCAATATTTTATAGTGGAAAAGGAACTAAAAAACTTTACAGAGAAGAGTTACGAGAAGTTGAAAAATGCAATTCAAGAAATTGCAAATGAAGAGGATAAAAAAGAAGTCTACGTACTGTCTTTTTGTTGTACGTGTGACGATGATGACTTGCGATTTCCTAAAATTACACTGGGCTATAATACCCTTTCAAATGTAAAAGAAGAGAGTTACAACGCCACTTCGAAAGAAGATGCCAAGTGGAATTTTGATTATTGGTTACAAACAGAAGTGGAAACCGTAGGAGGTAAAAAAGACAAATTGTTGAAACAGTGGTTTGCTAAAACTCCTTATTTCTATTCTGATGAGGAAAACGATCGCGCCATAGAAGAAGACGAAGACCTTTACGATAAGCTCCTCAAAAAAGGTGATAAGTTTGGTAAAGACTTTATCAAAGAGGTGATAGCCCTCGCCAAACGATTGTTGGACGACGGAGAGGTAGAAAAGGTATTTGGGCGTAATATTCCTATCATTATTCACCAGCGAGATTTTGAAGATACACCTATTTCTTGGACAAAGAAAGCCAATCCTGCCAAGCTCATAAAGGAGTTTTTGGAATACTGGGATGGAGAAGAGGAAGATTAAGATTAGCTTATATATTATTATAATAAAAATATAAGGGCTGTTCAATGTACATTGAACAGCCCTTTGTTGTTTATGAATTACAAAAAACTTTAAGAAGTATATTGGTGTCTGTTGGCTATCAGTTGTAAGCTGATGCGGTTAAACCTATACAAGAGGCAGACAGCAGCGACGGTGAGACCGGTGAGCAAGCCAATCCAAATACCCATAGTACCTAAATTGGTATGAACGCCTAACACATAAAGAATAGGGAAAGCAATCAGCCAATAGGCTACAAAAGTGATGTACATAGGCACTTTAGCATCTTGTACTCCACGCAAGGCACCAAGAGCTGTTACTTGCATTCCATCGGATATTTGGAAAATAGCTGCAATGAGCAAGAGATTGGCAGCTTCGCCTATTACTAGAGTATTATTAGCTAATTTTTCTATGTTATCCATCTCTAAGTACAATGACGGTAACCAAGTGCGAAATACCGCTAAAAGAAGGGCAAAAAATACTTGTGTGCAGAGTACTAACAGAAATACCGAAATAGCTACTCTGCGCAAATTAGCATAGTTTCTCGCTCCTAATTGATTCCCTACACGTATCATAGCGGTAATTCCTAAGCCATTAGCAACCATAAAAGTCATACTCGATAAGTTGAGCGCAATTTGGTTTGCTGATAAATGATTTTCTCCCAACATACCGCTTATCCAAATAGCTGCGGTAAATATACCTGTTTCAAAAATCATTTGCATAGCGGTAGGGAGTCCGAGAGCGGTTATTTTTTTGTACATTGCTTGTTGCATATTCTTAAAACTGATACTCATAACGTATTCACGCGACTTCTCTAAGTTTTTCAGCATAAAGAAAAGCATTATAGGCATTACAATTCGTGATACTAAGGTGCCAATACCAGCACCTAACACTCCTAATTTCGGGCAACCCCAATTACCATAAATAAAAAGATAGTTTAGAAAGACGTTTAGCAAGTTTGCTAAGATAGTAACATACATAGCATATTTGGTCATTGATAAGCCATCAGCAAACTGCTTGAAGGTAGTGAAAACACCCAACGGAATAAGCGAAAAAGCTACCAAATGGGTGTAGGGTACTGCCAACTCTATTACTTTCTCGCTTTGTCCTGTATAGCGCATCACAGGTTCTACAAAAAACAATAAAAGGAAGAGTACTACTCCTAATATTACATTGAGTACCATTCCGTGATTGAGAATAGACTGAGCAGTTGGTTTATCACCTGCTTCATCAGCCATTGCTACTAAGGAAGTACTAGCAATAGAAAAACCAATGGCAAACGACATTGCAATGAATATAGCGGTATTACCCAGAGCAGCTGCTCCGAGTTCGGTAATACCTACTTTACCTACCATTACATTATCTACGAACCCAACAAGGGTGTGCCCGAGCATTCCTAATATGACGGGGTAAGCAATTTTAAAGTTGTATTTGAATTCTTTTGTATAACTTGATAGGCTCATTCTATTTTAGAAGTTAGGAATTAGCTTATATGCTAACTCCTAACTCTTTTATCTACTGTACTGTTTCTATTTCATTTATAATGTTCTTGGCTCCGGCATAAATATCGATTACCCAGAGGACGTAGCGGATATCTACGTTGATAGTGCGTTGTAGTTGTTTGTCGAAGATTACATCGCCTGCCATTGCTTCGATATTGCCGTCGAAAGCAAGCCCTATGAGTTCTCCTTTACCATTCATTACAGGCGAACCTGAGTTACCGCCTGTGATATCGTTATTAGTAAGGAAGTTTACGTGCATAGAACCGTCTTTGTCTATATACCTTCCAAACTCTTTCTTCTTATAAAGGTCGAGCATACGCTGTGGCATATCAAATTCGGCATCGCCTTTTTTGTACTTTGCCATTAGGGTATTGAAGGTAGTATAGTAGTTCTTTTTTACATCGGGGTTGCGTTTATCGGCAGCCAATGGAATGACCGTACCATAGGTAAGGCGTAGAGTAGAATTGGCATCGGGATACAAGATAGTACTGATTTTAGAATCGCGCATACCTTTTACGAACTTGCGGAAGGCTTTGGCATAGCTGTCTTCTAAGCTAAGTTGTTCTTCTGAAGGGTTGCGATAGTTAGCAAAAAGTGCTATAGAAAGTGCTAAAATAGGGTCGCTTGCTAAAGCCATATTTATCTGCTCTTCATTTTGAAAGACTTTGTTTTTAGGAAAAACACCTTCTTTAGCAGTTTCTTTGCTACGGTAGATACTCTTAGCCAAAAGCTCTTCTACGTATTTGTTAAAATCACCTTTGTACTGTGTTTTAATAGTTTTGAGTTCAGAGGGGACATCAGTACCTTTGTTAGTGTATAATTTCAGCATATCGGCAAGGATAGCCTTTTCTACGTCTAAGTTTACTTTATCGTACTCAGTGAGTAGGTCGTCCACTCTTTTCTCCAATTCGTCGGTAGGCATACCGCCTTTTTTAGCATTACTTACCAAGCTAATGTAACGTGTAGGAATCTTTACGAAGAAAGAAGCACGCCATAGCATACCCAAATAATTCTCATCGGCTGATTTAGCATTGGTTTTTTCAAAGAAATTAGATAAAGTGTTCAGTACGTCGCCATATTCAGCCTTATTTTCAGCTTTATTAGCCCATTTGGCGAAAATAGCTTCGGTTTTGCGCTTAGTAGCTGCTGTTTTATGAGCCGTAAGTGCATCAATCATACCTTGGCGGTTTTTCCAATAATTGGCAATGCTTGAATATTGTGAAGCGTATTGCAAGCGTACGGCATCGTCTTTATCCATAAAGCGCTTCATTGCGTCCATAGCTGTTTTAGAGGCTTCTACCCACGCAGGATAGGCATATTTTACGTTTTGGTCTACCCAATAAGAGCTTTCCCAGCGGTTGGTACGTCCTGGGTATCCCATAATCATTGCAAAATCTTTATCTTGCACGCCTTTAAGGCTCACTTTAAGATAGCGTTTTGCTTTAAGAGGTACGTTATTAGGTGAATAGTCGGCGGCATTACCGTCTTTATCAGTATAAACGCGGAAAAGCGAGAAGTCGCCTGTTTGGCGAGGCCATTCCCAATTATCGGTATCGCCACCGAATTTTCCAATGCTTTCAGGAGGCGTACCTACAAGTCGTACATCTTTAAAATCTTGGTATACGAAGTAATAATATTCATTACCTTGGAAGAACGGACGTACTGAAACTACATATTTACCCCCTTCACTGTTCTCTTTTTGTATTTTAGCCATTTCTTGGTTGAGAGCAGCTTCGCGTTCTTTTTCGTTCATTGAAGGTTTTACCACTGATAGCATACGGTCGGTTACATTGTCCATACGCACAAAGAAACGCACGAATGATTGCTTAGGTGAAAGTTCTTCGGCGTGAGAGCGTGCCCAGAATCCGTTTTTTAGATGGTTGTTTTCAGGTGTGGAGAGCTGAGCGATATTGCCATAGCCACAATGGTGGTTAGTGAGCACTAAGCCATCTTTGGAGATGATACTCGCAGTACAACCTCCATTAAATTGTACGATAGCATCTTTGAGACTGTTATTATTGATGCTATAAATTTCTTGAGCAGTGAGTTGTAAGCCTAACTTCTGCATATCTCTTTGGTTGAGACGTTCGATGAACATCAAAAACCACATTCCTTCGTCGGCTTTTGCTATGGGAGTGAGCAATAAAAAAGCCAACAGTATAAGACTGATTTTCTTCATAAAAAATGATATAATGATTTATTAGGGTGCAAAGATACGAGATAATTGGCAAATTAGCAAATGTGTGAGGTGTGAGCCACACAGGCAGGTGCGAGCCACACAAGCAGATAGAGAAAAGACGAACAAAATATCCTCTCCCCATCCCTCTCACAAGGAGAGGGAGTGTAGTAACGGAAAAGTGAGACGAACAAAGAACAAAGAAAAGACGAACAATGGACGAAGAAAAGACGAACAAAAGACGAACAAACAACGAACAAATAACGAACAAAAGACGAATAAAGAACGAACAATGGACGAAGAAAAGACGAACAAACAACGAACAAATAACGACGATAAGGCGGAACTAAAGAAGGGATAAGATGAAGGTAAAGCAAATGTAGGGCAAATTTGCAATATGATTTTTTTTTGTACTTTTGCACCCAAAATGAATTTATTATGACCGAACACGAGCTACTAAAAGCCCGTTGGGAAGAGGTGGTACAACGTCTTTCCGATACTTTTACCGAAGGAGAAACATTGGGGATAGATGGAATTATCTACCTCATCGGGGTACAAGAATTGGGACAATTGGGACGCACTTATGTCAAAGATGAGAAAGTAGACTTGATGCACATTGGCATTTGTAAGCTCTTAGAACCCTTTGGCTATTACCAATACGAATTTACAGACCCTGACGGCTGGCCTCATTACCGTTTGGTACAAAACCTCCCTGACTTAAAGCCTGGGGAACAAACCATACTGATGAAAAAAGCAATTGTACAGTATTTTTTAGAGAGAGAATTTTTTAACAATTAACAATTGACAATTGATAATTGACAATTAATAATGAAGAAAGTAGCATTTTATACTTTGGGTTGCAAACTCAACTTCTCGGAGACTTCAACTATTGCGCGAAGCTTTGAAGAAGAAGGCTACCAGCGCGTAGATTTTGACGAACCCGCTGATATATATGTAATCAATACTTGTTCGGTAACTGAAAATGCTGACAAGCAATTCAAACAAATCGTACGTAAAGCACTGAAAACAAACCCTAAGGCATTCTTGGCGGCAGTGGGTTGTTATGCCCAGCTGAAACCCGAAGAACTCGCCTCGGTAGATGGGGTAGATTTGGTGTTGGGAGCAAAAGAAAAGTTCAACATTACCCAATATATCGACGACCTTACCAAAAACAATGAGGGTGTGGTACACTCCTGTGAGATTTCGGAAACTGATTTCTATGTGGGGAGCTACTCTATTGGAGACCGTACGAGGGCTTTCCTAAAAGTGCAGGACGGTTGCGACTACAAGTGCACTTACTGTACCATACCGATGGCACGTGGTATTTCGCGCAGTGATACTATTGAAAATATCATTGCTAATGCTAAGAAAATCTCGGATAAAGGTATCAAAGAAATTGTGCTTACGGGCGTGAACATAGGCGATTACGGCAAGGGAGAATTTGGCAACAAAAAGCACGAGCATACCTTTTTGGAACTTGTGCAAGCCCTTGATAAGGTTGAAGGCATAGAACGCCTGCGCATCTCATCGATTGAGCCGAATCTCATTAAGGACGAAACAATCGACTTTATAGCGCAATCTAAGAGCTTTGTGCCTCACTTTCACATTCCGTTACAAAGTGGAAGTAATGAAATTCTCAAAAAGATGAAACGCCGCTACCTGCGTGAACTTTATGTGAGTAGAGTAGCCAAAATACGCGAAGTGATGCCCGATGCTTGCATAGGGGTAGATGTGATTGTAGGCTTTCCGGGGGAGACTGATGAGCACTTCTTGGAAACGTATTACTTCCTGAATGATTTGGACATCTCGTATCTGCACGTATTTACTTATTCCGAGCGCGACAATACTGAGGCGGTGCTAATGGACGGGGTAGTGCCCGATGCCGTACGCGCTAAACGCAGTAAGATGTTACGTGGACTCTCGGCAAAGAAACGCAATGCCTTTTATACGAGTCAGCTGGGAAAAGAGAAGACTGTGCTTTTTGAGAGCGACAACAAACAGGGTTACATTCACGGATTTACTGAGAATTATGTAAAGGTAAAAGCTCCTTGGGATCCTGCTTTAGTGAATACCCTCCACAAAGTAAAACTTACCAAAATAGATGTAGACGGAATGGTGCGCTTTGAGTTTGTATAAGTAGAACAAAGAAATTTAAAAATAATAAAACAACAATGGTACACTATAAAACAGAATTGATGTTAGAATTCCCTGGGTTTGTACTCTTTGACCCTGTAGTACTACAAGAATTTGTGCTTGAAAAAGGAATAGAAGATGATGATTTATTGAAGTATTTCATCAAAAACCCTGCAATAGGTGAGGAAAGTATCCAACGAGGAATATTACTACCTATCTATAATATAGAACCTTTTGATTATGAAATACTCATAAATACAACTACTAAAAGTGAAATCCCTACCGATTGGGTAGTTTTTAAAAATGAAGTCTCATTACCTCTACAAGTAAAAAGCGGAAGATTAGCTGTGGAAGATATCTTTATGATAATGAATTGGGATTATGAAAGTAATTATTCCGATTTTGCTACAGAAAAAAGTCTAAATCCTCAACCTAATGTAGAAGGAGGAGAACTAAATGGAGATACAGGAGATAGATTTGATATTCCAGCAGGTAATTACGGGGTAAAAGTATTAGGCTTTTTAGATGTAAATGAGCCTGATATTTTTGAGAGTAAGAGTGGCTATGAATTGTTTTTTGAAAAGATGGATACTTTGCCTATAATTCCTGAAAACATAAATGTAGATAAGTTGGATTATAAAGTAAAAGTAATATCTGAAAGATGAAAATCCTTTTAACAATTACCCTATCTCTACTGCTTTTTTCCTGCGATAACTCCGTTATAGGCTTCAAAAAATCTTGCAATGCCGATACTGCAAAGCAAACAGTTGCCGAATTAGCAGAAGTAAAAGCTAAAATAAAGCAATTAGAAACCCTTGCAGGGAATAATCCCACTTATTGGGTGCAAGATAGCTTGCAACAAGATAGTAAAACGTATTACCGTTATCAGTTGCTGAGCCAATTGCCTTATACCGATATACATTTGTACACCTTTTGTGTAGCTAAAGATGATTGCAAACAGGTATTCTTACAGCAAAAGGACGGTAGCTTATTACCTTATGCCGAAATGGAAAAGCAAACTAAACAGCTGCTAGACCAGCAGAAGCAGTTCCCCGCTTTCTTCAAGCAATTCACTACTGATATGGCGTTTAGGCAACAGCATTTGGCAGAACCTTTAATGCGCTTGTTGGTACAGAAAGACGGCAGTGTACTTCTTACCGAAGAAGAGTTACTCACCGATGATATCAACGCTCTGCAAACCTATACTTTTAGTTATTATCCCGATGGTGTATGTTGTAAAAATACGGAAAAAGCTATTGCGTTTGTGTTTGTACCAGTAGGGGACACTTGGCGACTTTTGGAGATTTGGCATTAATGCTAAGAGAAGTGTGGCAAGTCACAGAAATTAAAATAAAACTTAGAATGGAAGATTTTATCAATGTACTATCGCAGATAGACCAGATTTATCTCTGGGACTTAATAGGAACGGCTGTATTTGGTATTTCGGGCGTGTTAGTGGGGTTAGAACGACGTATGGACATATTTGGAATGCTTATTTTAGCCTTTGTAACAGGAGTAGGAGGGGGGACGCTCCGCGATATTATGATAGGCAGTGTACCGGTATTCTGGATGAACAATCTTACGTATATATTGATGATAGTCATTAGTGTAGTGATTACCGTTGTTTTCAAAAAGCAATTCTCTGAGCATTGGAGCAAATCGCTGATGGTGTTTGATACTATTGGGCTGGGGGTGTTCACTATCATCGGGATAGAAAAAGCATTGCGTTTTGGCTTGTCGCCTACTATTGCTATTATCTTAGGTACGATGACAGGTAGCTTCGGAGGAGTTATTCGGGATATATTAGCCAACAAACTACCTGCTGTCTTCCACAAAGAGATTTACGCAACGGCTTGCATAGCAGGAGGTACTGTTTATTTCCTTATTGATAACTTTGTAAATCACAACTTAGTAGTATTCATTACCATAATGGTAGTTATAGCTGTGCGATTGCTATCGGTAAAATACCATTGGGAGTTACCGAAGTTTTAATAGTTGAGTTTCTATTGTTATTTGCTCATTATTTATTACTTTTGCACTCTGATTGAGAATTTAAGCCAATGGCACATCTGAGACATATACGTAAATATTTTTATAAATATAAATACCACTTACTACTTGGGATACTTATTACCATAGTGTCGCGAGTGTTTTCACTCTTTATGCCGCGATATGTAAAAAACTCTATCGCAGCCATTGAGGACTTTGCTAAATCGGCTAACAAAGATGCCTCACAAATGACTTCCTTACTTATAGAATACGCGCTTATTATCATCGGTACAACTATCATATCGGCAGTGCTGATGTTCTTTATGCGTCAGCTTATCATCAATGTATCTCGTTACATCGAATACGATATGAAAAACGAGATATTTAAAAAATACGAACAGTTATCGCTTAGCTTCTACAAACGCAACCGAGTAGGTGACCTGATGAACCGTATCAGCGAGGACGTATCGAAAGTACGTATGTACGCAGGTCCTGCTATTATGTACAGTGTGCAAACTATTACACTTTTTGCTTGCGTAATTCCGCTAATGTTTATCATCTCTCCCAAACTTACTATCTACACCCTTATCCCATTGCCTATTCTCTCTTTGCTTATCTACAAAATGAGCAAAAAGATTAATATCGAAACGATGAAGGTACAAGCCTACCTATCTGATCTTTCTACTTTCTCGCAAGAAACTTTCTCGGGTATCGGGGTGATAAAATCGTATAATAACGAGGTGGCTACCGATGCACAATTAGCAGTACTTGCCGAAGATGGTCGTCAGAAAAATATCAAGCTCGCTAAGATACAGGCTTTTTTTATCCCTACAATGATACTGATGATAGGATTGAGCCTTATCTTTGTAATCTTTATTGGGGGAAAGCTCTATTATACCGGTGAAATACAATCTATTGGAGTAATTGTAGAGTTCAGTATTTACGTGATGATGCTCACTTGGCCTGTGGCTACCGTAGGTTGGGTAAGTTCTATTGTACAACAAGCAGAAGCCTCACAAAAGCGCATCAACGAGTTTCTTTCCGAAGTACCTCAGATACGCAATCAGGTAGGGGAGCTTACGCCTATTAAAGGAGATATTACATTTGATAAAGTATCTTTCCGTTATGAAGATACGGGAATAGAAGCTCTTAAAGACGTATCTTTCCACATAGAAGCAGGACAAACAGTAGCCGTTATAGGCAAAACCGGTAGTGGTAAGACTACATTGTTAGACCTCATTGCACGTATGTACGATGCAAATCAGGGTGAAGTACTGATAGGAGGCAAACCCATAAGAGAATTGAATCTACACAGCTTGCGCAGAGCTATTTCGGTAGTGCCACAAGAGAACTTTTTGTTTTCGGACACTATTCGCAACAATCTGCGCTTTGGCAATAAAAATGCTACCGAAGAACAGATAATAGAAGCCTGCCAAAAAGCAGTGGTACACAACAATATTACAGAGTTCACCCATCAATACGACTCGGTGCTTGGAGAGCGCGGGGTATCACTCAGTGGCGGGCAACGCCAACGAGTAGCTATCGCAAGAGCCTTGCTCAAAGAAGCCGAAATTTATTTGTTAGACGATTGTTTATCAGCCGTAGATACCGATACCGAAGAGAAAATTTTAACTAATTTGCGCGATACCTTAAAAGGCAAAACCGTAATTATAGTGAGTCATCGTGTGTCTATCACTAAATACGCCGATAAAATACTGATGCTCGACAAAGGAAAATTAGTAGAGCAAGGTACCAAAGATGAGCTATTGGTACAAAATGGTGCTTTTAAAGCTTTTTATGATTCGCAAACGATATAAGCCGTAGTACGGCAAGCATTTTACTTATATGAAGATTAAAACCGAAGATTATATTTCATTTGAAGAACTTTTAAAACAAGCACAGCACAAATATGCTGAATACTTACCTTTTGTGTGCTACAAACCCCCTCATCACACTTCAGTAATATTGTTGGAACAAGAAGATGATACACTTCATTTTTTTAACACTGGTAAAGAAGAACAAGAGGGATTTGTTTTCGCTCCTTTCGATGCTAACGAACCTGCTGTTATCATCACTCCTAACAAAGTTACCGTAAGCCATTTGCCTACACAATCGATTGTAGAAAATACTAATATTGATATTTTAGAAGATACCGAAGCCGAAAAACAAAAGCACATAGGTTTAGTAACCAAAGCTATTGATGAGATACACAGAGGTCATTTTGAGAAAGTGGTTCTTTCGCGCAAGATAACTATCAAAGAAGTGGTAAATCCGTTTAAGAGCTTTGCCAATATGGTAACACGATACCCTTCGGCATTTTGCTATTTGTTTTATCACCCTAAAGTAGGAACTTGGCTGGCTGCTACGCCCGAAACGCTCTTCCGCAGTAATGGCGAAGATTTTTGCACAATGGCATTGGCAGGTACACAACCTTTTAAAGAAGGTGAGATACATTGGCATACTAAGGAAAAAGAAGAACAGCAAATAGTTACTGATACCATCGTGCAGCAGTTACAAGAGTATGTTAATGAACTTGAAGTTTCAGCAGTTAAAACTGTGCGAGCAGGTAGTCTGATGCATTTATGTACTAAAATAAAAGGGAAGATAGCTCCTGATAAAGTATATGAGTTAATAAAACGTCTGCACCCTACACCAGCCGTCTGTGGTTATCCTACTGAGGAAGCACGTACTTTTATTATAGAAAACGAACTTTATAAAAGGCAATATTATACAGGCTATTGTGGCTGGGTGTCCAACAATAACCAAGCATTCTATGTGAATTTGCGTTGTATGCAAATCACTGATAACGAAGCCTATTTGTATGTAGGTGGAGGTATTACCAAAGACTCCATTCCTGAAAAAGAATACGAAGAAACACAAAATAAAGCAATGACAATGATGACAATCATATAAACTTTGGCAAAATTGTCTCTCTTTTTAATAACTAAAAACTAAACAATAATGAAAAGAATAGTAATGGTAGTCTCAGCACTATTAATGATAGTAGCTTGCAAGAAGGACGACAAAAACACAATGATTGTGGAAGGAAATATCGACGGATTGAAAGTAGGTACTATCTACCTACAACAATTCGTAAACGATAAGCTCACCAATATCGATTCGGTAGTGGCAAATGGCAATGGTAAGTTTACCTTCAAACGACATTTAGAGAGTCCTGAAGTGTTTTTTATTTACCTCGATTTAAAAAAACAAGCAGGTACTGACCTCGGTGACCGCCTAATGTTCTTTGGTGAACCTAAGCAGATTACTATCAACAGTTCTTATGATATGTTTGAAGTGAAAGCCAATATCAGTGGTTCACAATCGCAAAAGGATTATGGAGAGTATGCCCACACTATGCGACAGTTCGGAATGCGCAATGCTGAACTCCTCGAACAGCAAGTGAACGCTTTTAAGGCAGGTAATACAACCTTAGCTGACTCGCTGAATGCAGCATCGGAGAAGAATAACTTCCGTCGTCACCTCTTTGTGCTGAACTATGCCCTCACGCACCCCGATTCGTATATCACCCCTTATGTGGTATTGGTTGATGCCCCCAATACTCGCGTAAAATACTTAGATTCTATTTATGGAAAACTCAATAAAGAGGTTGCCAATTCTAAATACGGCAAAGAGTTCAAAAACTATATAGAAGAAGCTCGTAAGGCAGAAAAAGAAATGGAGAAGTAAAAAATTAAGAGTTTTTCACCTATTTAAAATCTACCGTATAGTATTCTTCTTAGCCATTTTACGCGCTGTACCAATCGTTGTATTATATCGCAAGCGATGATGGCTAAAACGGTAAATATAGCTACGTTCAAATAGAAATTATCGCTTATATATTCTTTGATATAAACTACTAAGAAGCGCATATAATAGTGGGTGACGTATATTTCTAAAGAAATGCTTCCTAAATACTTCAAACATTGTGTTGCCTTATTTTCTGAACGGCAGAACCATTCCCATAAAACATAAGAAGCAGCGATACCCGTAAGTGCCAAAGCGTACAAACGGAGAGAATGGAGTATGTAATGAGCTTTATCGACAGGGAAGAGCAATAGGAGTGGAAAAACAATAAGGCTCACCCAACCCATAGGGCGCAGAATTTTCAGCGCTTGAGGTTTGTACTTGTGTGTGGCATAACCCAATGAAAAATAGATGAAATACCAACACAATTCGGGCAATCCATAAAAGATAGGTTGTGCTCCTGTAACTCGGTGCAAGAAGATGAGAATGCTCCAGAGACCTATCATCACCCATATTTCACGATGTTTATTAATCTTCAAAGCTAGGTAGAGCAAGGCACACTCCCAAAACAGCAACCACAAGAACCACATTCCTTGTGTGGGTTTATAAATGAGCACGCAAAGATGTTCCCATACTTTTTCTATATCGAGGATATAACCGTGATAGGTGGCGGAAACTAAAAACCAAACGAAGAAAGGAATCACCAATACCTGAAAGCGTTTGCTGAGATTCAGTTCGCCACGAATATTGAAGTTTACATAGCCTGAAAGAAACATAAAAAGGGGCATATGGAAAGCGTAAATGGTTACATACAGCGGGTTGGTGCGGTCATCACCCGAAAACCATTGCGAAGCGTGCCCTATCACTACCAAGATGATAGCAAAACCTTTCAGCACATCGATAAGAGGGTTGCGTTCTTTCATAGTTACTTCTTTATGAGGCAAAAATACATTCTTTTTTTGATACTACAAAATAATTGATTCATACCAGAAATGCCAATAATGCCAATAAAGCTAGAAATACCTGAGGCAATAAAAAACTTTAACAAAGTGTGTACTGCAAAAGTGGCATATTAGGGCTTTTCGGAAGGAAACGAAGGGTATCGTAGCAGGTGTGAAAATGCTTTTAAGATGGGATTAGCTTATAGAAAGCTTATAGGAAGCTTATAGGAATCTTGGAAGATTGGTATAGAAAGGGTATTTAAGTAGTTGGGAATGAATGATTAAGAGTGTGTGGTAGAAAATGTTAAAACGAAAGAAAAAGGAAGGAATGACGAATGATGGGAGACGAATGACAAAGGTAATGTAGCGATGGGAACTTGTATAGAGCAAGAAAAGTATTAGATTTTGAAAAACTAAAAGGTTTATTCTATCAGAAGCTAATAAAAAAAATTGCACTTGATGGTGGAATTGGCGGGACAATAAAAAAAAGAAAATAATTTGCTAATTGCTAAATGTTTTATATCTTTGCACCCGATTTCAGTACCTCTGATTAAAAAATACTTTCAATAATATCCCATCTTAATTATATAAAAAGAGGAATTTCACTTATCTTGACTACTGAAAAAAATCACTTACTTTAATAATAACTATTTAAAATGCTTAACATTGTAGAGTTAAAATCTAAAAAGCTAACTGAGTTACAGGAAATAGCAAAACATTTGGATATACCTAAATTTCGGTATGTAAATAAGCCTGAACTCATAGACCTAATTCTAAAAAATCAAAAAAAAGAACTCCCCAACAAAAAAGAAGAAGTTCAAAAAGACAATTCTCCTATTATTACAACTGAGAACACAACTGAACCCAAAAAAAACAGTCGTAAAAAGAAAATAGAAATACCTCAAAAAGTAGGCAGTTCTAAACAAGAAAAGACTTCAAAAACACCTGCTGTTAAAAAGGCTTCTTCGGCAGATGAATCTAAAACGTATCAGAAGAAAAACACTACTTCTGTCGTTTCTAACAATCATCAGAATAATGCTACCCCAACAAAAAACTACAGTTCCCCTGTACAAAATGGCAATGGTAATAATGGTAATTACAATCAAAATGTGAACAATGGTAATACTATTGTTAATAATGAGAATTTTGATAAAGAAAAGAAAAACCGTTATCGCGCCCCCGATTTTGAATTTGACAGCGTGGTAGACTGCGAAGGGGTTTTAGAAATCACTTCTGACGGTTATGGTTTCTTGCGTTCTTCGGACTATAACTATTTGGCTTCACCTGATGATATTTACGTATCTTCTTCACAAATCCGACTTTTTGGCTTGCAAACAGGAGATACTGTATATGGAGAAGTGCGTCCGCCTAAAGATGGCGAAAAGTATTATCCGCTACTAAAAGTTATAAAGATAAACGGACTTGACCCCCAAGTGGTGCGCGACCGAGTACTATTTGAACACCTTACACCTCTTTTCCCTGATGTAAAATTTGAGTTGGCAGGCAAAGGCTCTACTGTTTCTACTCGCTTGATAGACCTTTTTGCTCCTATTGGGAAAGGACAACGCGGTATGATAGTGGCACAACCTAAGACGGGTAAAACAATGCTTTTAAAAGATATTGCGAATGCCATTAGCAAAAATCACCCCGAAGTGTACCTAATGGTACTCTTGATTGATGAGCGACCTGAGGAGGTAACTGATATGCAACGCAGTGTGCGAGGAGAGATTATCTCTTCGACTTTTGATAAGGAAGCTTCCGAACACGTGAAAATAGCTAATATCGTACTTGAAAAAGCAAAACGATTGGTAGAATGTGGTCACGATGTGGTTATATTGTTGGATTCTATCACCCGTTTGGCTCGCGCTTATAACACAGTGCAACCAGCTTCGGGGAAAGTGCTTACTGGTGGGGTAGATGCTAACGCTTTACATAAGCCTAAACGCTTTTTCGGAGCAGCTCGTAATATTGAAAATGGAGGCTCTCTTTCTATCATCGCTACGGCTCTTACCGAGACAGGTTCAAAGATGGACGAGGTAATTTTTGAGGAATTTAAAGGAACGGGTAATATGGAGTTACAATTGGATAGACGTATTTCAAACCGTCGTATTTTCCCAGCTATTGACCTAATAGCTTCGTCTACTCGTAGAGATGACTTGTTGCTTGATGAAAACACGCTTAATCGCACTTGGGTATTGCGCAAGTATTTGGCAGAAATGAACCCGATAGAGGCGATGGAATTTATGGAAAAGCAAATTAAGCTAACGCGCAATAACGAAGAGTTTTTGGCAACGATGAACAATTAGTTTTTTACAAAGGCAATATAGTTCATATCTGTAAAACAATAAATTATAGAAAGGATAGAAAAAATATCTAATTTTTTGCCTTTAAAATTTGCAGATAATAAAAATAGTTGTACCTTTGCACCCGCATAATTGAGAAAACAATTGTGATTGTGCACTTGGAGAGATGGCAGAGCGGTTGAATGCGGCGGTCTTGAAAACCGTTGAGGGTAACACCTCCGGGGGTTCGAATCCCTCTCTCTCCGCCAAAGTCAGAATGTTGATAAAATTATTTTTAAGGCTAAAATAGAACGTTTGTTTCTGTTTTAGCCTTTTCTCATATAAGAAAAAAATAGGCTTTTACCTTAGTAAAACTTGGGTTAGATATAAGAAATAGCTTTTTGTGCTTCACTTATAATCAGTACTTCCGATAGGGGATAGATATTTTTTCGGTCTAAAAACTTTTGTAATCATCAATTTTGTAGTATCTTTGTAAAAAATTATATAGAACATTAAAAAATAATGAATGCAGAAACACTTGCTGTAGATGAAATAGAAACCACTACCACTACTACCTTAAAGAGCAATAAACCAGAGTGGATACGGGTAAAATTGCCCACTGGTAAAAAGTATACTGAACTGAGGAGTGTGGTGGACAGATATAACCTTCACACAATTTGTACTTCGGGCAGTTGCCCCAATATGGGAGAATGTTGGGGAGAAGGCACTGCTACTTTTATGATATTGGGGAATATCTGTACGCGTTCGTGTGGCTTTTGTGGCGTAAAAACAGGACGACCTGAAAGTTTGGATTGGGAAGAACCTGAAAAAGTGGCTCGTTCTATTAAGCTGATGAACATTAGGCACGCAGTACTAACCTCGGTAGACCGAGATGATTTAAAGGATATGGGAAGCATTATATGGGCTGAGACGGTGAGAGCCGTGCGCCGAATGAACCCTAATACCACAATGGAGACCTTGATTCCTGATTTTCAGGGAGTGGAACGCAACTTAAACCGTATACTGAAAGCTGCACCTGAAATCATTTCGCACAATATGGAGACGGTACGCCGATTGACTCGTGAAGTGCGTATACAAGCTAAATACGACCGAAGTTTGGGTGTGTTGCGTTACTTAAAGGAAAACGGTGCGAACCGTACTAAATCGGGGATTATGTTAGGACTTGGAGAAACTGAGGAAGAGGTGATAGAAACCTTGCACGACCTTAAAGAGGCAAAAGTAGATATTGTAACTATCGGTCAGTATTTGCAACCTTCGAAACAGCACCTTCCTGTAAAGAATTTTGTCACTCCTGAGCAGTTTGCCAAGTACAAAGAAATAGGCTTATCATTAGGTTTTCGTCACGTGGAAAGTGGAGCGTTAGTACGTTCATCTTACCGCGCTCATAAGCATTTGTTATAAACCGTGTGGATTGTAATTCGTGAAAATATAAAAATAGCTCTTGACAGTATCAGAGGGCAACTATTGCGCACAATTCTCACCGTGCTCATCATCGCTATTGGCATTACGGCATTGGTAGGAATCCTGAGCGTAATTACTGCTTTGCGCAATACGCTTGAAGGTAATTTCTCGAGTATGGGAGCTAATACTTTTTCGATTACAAGGTATCAATACAGTCAGCGAGCTGAGGGGAGTGGTACCACCCAAAAGCCACACCCTTTAATTACTTATCAAGAAGCAGTAGCGTTTAAACAACAGTTAGATAATCCGTTTGCAAAAACGAGTATTTCTATGAATGTTGCCACCTCAGCTGAGGTGAAGTACGAGAACAAAAAAACTGACCCATTAGCCGTAGTGATAGGCGTAGATGAGTACTACGTTGGCAATTCGGGGTTAGAAGTGGAAGAGGGGCACAATTTTAGCGATTTCGATATACAGAACAATAGCTATGTGTGCGTGATAGGTCCGGATTTTAAGAAAACACTACTCAAAGATGTAAATCCACTAGGAAAGAGTATTTCGGTACGTGGTTATAAGTTCAAAGTCATAGGTATACTTAAAGAACAAAGTTCCTCCTTTGGCAATTACGAAAACTTTCAAGTGTTGATTCCCTTAGGTATTGCACGCAGTATTTTCCCCATAGATAATCCTAATTTTCAACTCAAAATAAGCGCTCAAAGCAAAGACCAGTTGGACGGACTTATAGATGATGCTACCGTAGTGATGCGTAACCTTAGAGGCTTAGCACCTTTACAAGAAAATAATTTTGGGATAGAACGCAGTGACGACCTATTACAACGCATAGGCAGTATTACGGGTACCCTTTCTGTTGCTGGTTTTGTGATTGGGCTTATTACCATCTTGGGGTCTTCAATCGCCCTATTGAACATTATGCTCGTTTCGGTAACCGAGCGCACTAAGGAGATAGGCATTCGCAAAGCGTTGGGAGCTAAACGCAAATCGATTACCTTACAGTTCTTTACCGAGACCCTAATAATAGCTCAATTGGGAGCACTTACGGGTATTGTATTAGGTATCAGTTTAGGATATTTGATATCTAAAGCCGTTAAGTTTGATTTTACCATTCCGTGGGGTGTTATTATTATTGCTATATGTATAGCTCTTGTAGTAGCGGTAATATCAGGATTGTATCCAGCAGTAAAAGCCTCGAAGTTAGATCCTGTAGAAGCGTTGAGATATGAATAACTATGCAACCTTTATTATTCAATAACTTACATATAGAAAACGAACCCGTAAATATCCCGTTGCCTGATGGGATTACTCTTACAATAAAGCGAGAGGACAAAAATCACCCTTTTGTATCAGGGAATAAGCTCAGAAAGCTCAAGTACAACATAGCCCAAGCCCAACAGGAAGGCAAGGATACGATTCTCACTTTTGGAGGGGCTTATTCCAATCATATTGCTGCGACAGCAGCTGCGGGACAAATAGTAGGTTTGAAAACCATAGGCGTGATTCGTGGCGATGAGTTAGGTTCTAAAATAGATGTTAATCCTACGTTAAAGTTTGCTAAATCTTGTGGTATGGATTTTTATTTTGTTACAAGAGAGGCTTACCGACAAAAACACACGCCAGAGTTCTTGGAAAATCTTAGGAAACGCTATGGACAAAACATCTATATAGCCCCTGAAGGAGGTACTAATGAGCTGGCAGTGAAGGGTTGTGAAGAAATCCTTACTCCTGAGGACAACGCTTTTGATGTGATATGCAGTGCCGTAGGAACAGGAGGAACGATTTCAGGACTCATCAATACAAGTGCTAATCATCAGAAAGTCATTGGTTTTCCAGCTTTGAGAGGAGCGTTTTTAAGTGAGGTAATCAAACAATATACAACCAAAAACAATTGGGAATTAGTGCACGATTATCACTTTGGTGGTTATGCTAAAGTAACCGATGAATTAGTAGATTTTTTAAATGATTTTAACAGTCAGACGAAAATTTTATTAGACCCGATATATGTAGGTAAGATGATTTTTGCTATCTTTGCCCTCACAAAGCAAGGATATTTTGCACCCAATACCCGTATATTAGCCATTCATACTGGTGGTTTGCAAGGGATTAAAGGTTTTAACAACGAACGAATTAAAAAACATAAAAGTATATTGAATTATGATGAAAAGATTTAGTTTGCTATTGCTAATTCTCTTTATAATATCATCGTGCTCTGATCAGCCTTACAGGAAAGGGAGAAATTCTCATTCGGTAATCTATCGAGGACAAAAGCCGACACCGAGAGTGGAGATGAAAAAGCCTACACATTCGGAGATAGACCAAAGAAGTAAGGCTTTAGCTGATTCAAAACACAATCGTAGAGATATCTCAGAAGACAGCTTTCACGAGATAACTCCTGCGGTACAAGTTACGACAGCCGTTACTCAAAAGTATATTCAGGATTATAAGGATATTGCAATGGTAGAGATGCAACGTTACAATATTCCTGCGAGTATTACTTTGGCACAAGGCATTTTAGAAAGTGGCTCGGGGCAAGGACGCTTGGCACGTTATGGCAATAACCACTTTGGAATTAAATGTCACGCTACTTGGGACGGCAAGACTATTACCCACGACGACGATGAGAAGAGCGAATGTTTTCGCAAATATAGATATGCATACGAATCGTTTGAAGACCATTCACAATTTCTTGTAAATCGCAATCGTTATAAAGTACTGTTTGACCTTAGTCCTACAGATTATGAAGGTTGGGCACACGGGCTCAGAAAAGCAGGCTATGCTACTGACCCTACTTATGCAAAGAAATTGATAGCTCTTATCAAAAAGTTTGAATTACATCAGTATGACAATCAAGTAATAGCAGCTAAAGGAGGAGATATAACTTCTTCTAATACCCAAGTAGCAACTGTTTCAACCCCTAAAAAAGAAGTATCTAAACCAGCTACAGCTATTAAATCGGTGTCTAAACCCACTGTAACAAAAACAATCGTTAAACCTACTAATACTATTGATACCACGACCATTGAAAAAGAGGCTATTGCTGAAGTCTATTATCAAGTACAAACAGGTGATACTCTTTATAAAATAGCACGGGAGCAACAAGTACCTGTACAACAATTGATGAAGCTTAATAATTTTGATGATGTGACTAGTAGTAATCTAAAAGTAGGACAACAAATTCGTGTGAACTAATGACTTTTAGTGAGCTAAGAGAGTATATACATCATAAATTAGAAATACTTTATCCTAAGAGTGAAATAAAAGCGTTTTACTTTATTCTTTTGGAGCATTATGGGAAGTACAGTAAAGCTACAATATTAGCAAATTCTGATACTTTACTTACTGAAGATATAGCACAACCTATTTTGCAAGCGATTAGAGAATTACAGACAGCTAAACCCATACAGTATATTTTGGGTGAAACTGAGTTCTTCTCTAATCGTTTTTTCGTAAATGAAAATGTATTGATACCTCGACCAGAAACAGAAGAGCTAGTGGATTGGGTACTTCAAGAATATCCTGACAAAAGCGAGAAAATCAAAATATTAGATGTAGGGACAGGCAGTGGCTGTATTGCTATTTCACTTGCTAAAGCTCTTCCTAATGCCGTAGTAACAGCTATAGATGTCTCGGAAGGAGCTTTGAAAGTAGCTAAGCGTAATGCTGAATTAAATAGTGTAGTTACTTATTTTTTACAACAAGATATCTTGCGAATAGAAACTCTTCCTGATAAATATGATATTATTATCTCTAATCCGCCCTACGTACGTGAGTTAGAAAAGAAAGAGATACGCCATAATGTTTTAGAATATGAGCCTCATTTAGCACTCTTCGTCCCTGATAATAAACCGTTATTATTTTATGATAAAATAGCTACTCTTGCCCAGCAGAGTTTAAACACTAATGGGAGTCTTTTCTTTGAAATTAATCAGTATTTAGGGCAAGAAATGCAGACATTATTAGAACAAAAGCATTTTACTGAGATAACTTTACGTCAAGATCTTTTTGGAAAAGACCGTATGATAAAAGCTAAGCAACTGTAAAAGTATTTTTTATTTTATAAAGCTGATATATAAAAGAAATGTTGTAATAAGCTATAGTTTCTCTTTAACTAAAATATTAGATTTGAATAACTTTCGGGAGTTGTTTATGAAGATATTCATACTATCCTTAACGCTCTCAGTAAGGTCTTTGTAGTGAGTAGTTTCGTATTCTTTGCAAGGTAGTATTTCAAAAAGATATTTCTTATTAGTTTTTGGAGTCCGATTTACCCAAACTAAATAATATCCTTTATCAAGGATACGAGTGCCATAAGCATCCTTGAAGAGGGTCAGCTCTACCATCGCACCTCCATCTGTTGAGCTTTTGCGTTGGTTAGATACAAAATTACCCAGTGAATAAACTACCATCTGTTCCTTATGAAGTCCCGTTTGCGGATAGTAATACATAGGTTGTAAGACGTGTGGGTGACCTCCTATAATAATGTCTACTCCGTTGTCAAAAAGAAATTGTGCTACTTCTTCCTGTTTTTTGTTTTGCTTTTGCTGGTATTCTATCCCCCAGTGTATCACTACTATCAGTTTATCAAGATTTACTTTTTTAGCTTTCTCAATATCCTGCTTCATTAGGTTGAGATTTATTTTATTTACGATGGTAGGTTCAGGAACGGGTAAACCATTAGTACCATAAGTATAGTTGAGTATTCCCACTGAAATCCCATTTTTGGAAAGCACCAATAAATTATGTTTCTCAAAGTCTGCTTTGTTGCGAAAGGTTCCTGTATGAGCTATTTTCAGAGAGTCGAGTACGTCTAAAGTACGAATAATTCCCTTTTTGCCTCTATCGCAAGTGTGATTATTGGCAGTTACCAATACATCTATTCCGCTATCTCTACAAGCAACTGCTAAAGCATCGGGCGACGAAAACTGAGGGTAACCTGTATAAGGTTCTCCTGCCAAAGTTACTTCCAAATTAGCAATAGCAAAATCTACTTGCGCAAACTTATGCTTGATTTTGTCAAATACAGGCATATAATTGTATTGCTTCGTTTCAATATCGTAAGCTCCTTCTATTTGTGGCACGTGCCCCATTATATCCCCCATAAAAAGCAATGACATTCGGTTACCTGTTTCTTGGGCAAAAGTTATCGAGAAGAAGAGAAAAGTCAGAAATACACGTATCATTTATTTGAAACCTATTTTAGTTTGCTTGTCTTGTTCTTTGAGTTCCTTTATGTCTATATTGGTCAGTTCTGCTAATGAGTAAGGCTTATCTACTCTAAAATCTCTATCGGTAGATTGCAAATACTTATTGCACTTCTCAACAGTTAGCTCTTTAAACTTATACTCGGCTATCAATCTGCCTTTGCGCAATAATGCCGAGTCTATCTTAGAAATATCGGAGTTAAACGTGCATATCAGCTGGCATTCTAATACATCAGAAAGCATACCGTCAGCTATATTGAGAATAGACGATACTACATCGGTATTACTGTTGAAGGCAGTGCGTTCAGCTATGTAGTTCTCACAATCTTCGAGTACCAATACAGAGTTCTTATTGCCTATGAGCAGACTAATAAAAGCAGGATCGGTGAGCGACCCTATCATTGTAGTAGGTACAAAAATAAATTTTTTATTTGGGATTTGACTCGTAAGCCATTTGATGTAGTTTGTCTTCCCCGAACCAGCAATCCCGTGAAATAGTACCACGCCCTTGTTGTCATTCGTTAGCGCATTTTTCACTCGAGTATGTACTTCGAAGAAATCATTGTTGTACATCGTTTCAAAATCTATGCGGTAAGGCTTGATGCTATGGGTTTTGATTTCTAATCCTATTTGCGTTTTTAGTAGTATAGAAACCTTAGATTCTTTAGAGATATACTTTTCTATATATTCTGAAAACAAGGTGTTGAGGTGTTCCTTAGCCTTTGGATTGTCGTTTTGGTAGTATACTGAGTTTACTTTGTATAATCCGTCTTCAAAAATCTGGTTATCGTACTCATTCGAGAGATTTTTGTCTATTACCAAAAAGATTTCGAGCTCTGGGTGAAAATAGCATTCTTCCGATTCGTATAGCTCATTTTGTTTGGAGGCGTATTCTATGGTGTAATAGTCAGTACATTTCACAAAGTGTTTCAGTTTGTCTCGTTGGATAACCAAATCCTCTCCTCCTATATAAATTCTTGCCATCAAGTCGTCTAACAAACAACGGTACGGGTTGCTGAAAGTCAGAAGTTTGTATTTATCATACACCTCTACGTGGTCATCGGAGTCTATCTGCAAGAGGTTTACAGGGTGATAATATTTAGATTCTTTTATTTTCATCGATACCATTTATAAGCTAATAACGTATTTTTCAAGAGCATTGCTATGGTCATAGGACCTACACCTCCTGGTACAGGTGTAATGTAACTCGCTTTTTCTTTTACTTCATCGAAAGCTACATCGCCTACAATGCGATAACCTTTATGGGTACTATCGTCTTTTAGGCGTGTAATTCCTACGTCTATCACGGTTACGCCTTCTTTTACCATATTGCCTTTTAGAAATTCTGGAATACCTAATGCCATTACCACAATATCTGCCTGACGTGTAAGCTCAGCGAGGTTAGGGGTATGACTGTGAGTAAGTGTAACGGTAGCGTTGCCTTGTGCTCCCTTTTGGCTGAGCAATATGCTGATGGGGCGACCTACGATGTGTGAACGTCCTACTACTACCACGTGTTTGCCTTTGGTAGGCACTTCATAGCGTTTCAGCAACTCCATAATACCGAAAGGTGTAGCAGGAATAAAAGCCTCCATATCCAGTGCCATTCTACCGAAGTTAGCAGGGTGAAAGCCGTCTACATCTTTTGTAGGGTCTATGGCTAAAAGTATTTTCTGCTCGTCGATGTGTTTAGGTAGTGGTAATTGTACTATATAGCCGTCAATTTCAGGATTAGCGTTTAACTTTTCAATTTCTCGCAGTAACGCCTCTTCACTGATGTTAGCAGGGAGTTTTACTAAAGTAGACTCAAAGCCTACTTGTTCGCAAGCTTTCACCTTACTCCCCACGTAGGTAAGACTTGCCCCATCGTCGCCTACCAATACGGCAGCCAAATGTGGTACTTTCTTTCCCTCAGCTTTTAGTTGCTTTACTTCCTTAGCAATTTCTTGTTTGAGGGCTTCTGATGTCTTTTTTCCGTCTAAGATAGTCATTACTGATTGTGTTTTTAGTGGTTAAAGGGCTTCTTCATCGGTGATGTCAAGCTCTATTTGGTTCAAAAGTTGTTTTACTTGGGCTAATGATTCAAACGAGTCACTAAAAGTAACCGCAGTTTTCGTTCTGTCAATTTCTTTTATCAATGCTTTTATCAAATCAACAGGTACGAGTTCTTCTCCTCCTGATAGGTCAGCGTTGAACCCAATACCCACTGCCATTGTTTCTACTTGCATTCCAAAGCAAATCTCAATAAACTCTTCTAAGGTAGCCGATTTTACAATTCCTTTAGCCCATTCATCGGCTTTACAAGCTACTGCTTTATCTTCGTCTTCCCAAAAGAGGGCTACAGGAATAGCTTCTTTGGTTTCCTCAATGTAGAAGGCTTGCGAACCACACATAGCAAACGATTCGTCTACTTCTAGGTAAAACACTTCTTTGTTCTTTACTACAGTTTCAATGAATTCTTGTAACATATTTGTATTTTTTACCTTTTACCTTTTATCTAACCTCTCATTCCCTGCATCATCTGCATCATCTTTCTGCCACCGCCACCTTGCATCATTTTCATCATCTTGCTCATTTGCTCGAACTGTTTCATTAGTTGGTTTACCTCTTGAATATCGCGACCGCTACCTTTGGCAATTCGTTTTTTGCGGTTTAAATCTATGATAGCAGGCGTATTGCGCTCTTTTGGAGTCATCGAATGGATAATTGCTTCGATGTGCTTGAAAGCGTCGTCTTTGATATCGAGGTCTTTCACTGCTTTGCCTACACCGGGGAGCATACCAAGGAGGTCTTTCATACTACCCATACGCTTAATTTGCTGTATTTGTTCAAGAAAGTCGTCAAACCCAAATTGGTTTTTTGCAATTTTCTTTTGCAGTTTACGCGCTTGCTCTTCGTCAAACTGCTCTTGAGCGCGTTCTACTAATGATACCACGTCGCCCATACCGAGGATACGGTCAGCCATACGGTCAGGATAGAACACATCAATAGCGTCCATTTTCTCGCCGGTACCTACGAATTTGATAGGTTTATTCACTACCGATTTAATAGTGATAGCCGCCCCACCACGGGTGTCTCCATCGAGTTTGGTAAGGATAACCCCATCGAAGTTGAGCACATCGTTAAAGGCTTTAGCCGTGTTTACAGCATCTTGCCCCGTCATCGCATCTACTACAAAAAGGGTTTCTTGTGGGTTCAGTGCTTTGTGGATATTCGATATTTCGGTCATCATTTGCTCGTCTACTGCCAACCGACCTGCGGTATCCACAATCACCACGTTCAAGTGGTTTTCTTTGGCGTATTGCACCCCTTTTTTGGCAATATCCACAGGGTTATTGTTCCCTTTATCCGAAAAAACAGGTACCCCCACCTGCTCTCCTACAATATGTAATTGGTCTATCGCAGCAGGACGATACACGTCGCACGCTACGAGCAATGGTTTTTTATTTCTTTTATTTTTGAGGTAGTTAGCCAATTTCCCTGAGAAAGTAGTCTTACCAGAACCTTGTAACCCCGACATCAATATAACAGTAGGATTCCCCGATAGGTTCACTCCAGCAGCATCACCTCCCATCAGCTGGGTGAGCTCATCTTTTACAATCTTCACCATTAACTGCCCTGGTTGTAGGGTAGTGAGCACTTGTTGTCCTAAGGCTTTTTCTTTTACGTTATTGGTAAAATCTTTGGCTATCTTATAATTCACGTCGGCATCAAGCAAAGCACGACGCACTTCTTTCAGTGTTTCAGCTACGTTTATTTCGGTAATTTTACCGTGCCCCTTTAAGTTATGTAGGGCTTTCTCTAATTTATCACTTAAATTATCAAACATTTTTGTCTATTTTAAAAAGTCGTGCAAAGGTACTGAAAAAAAGTGGAAACTAAAAACTAAACAGCTAAAAAAGTGTATTGATACGGTTAATAAGCTGTTTTTCTATAATATAACTCCTTATTTTATAGAAGTTTAAAAGGCTGTTCTATAATAATCGTACAAGATTCCGTATAAGGTTCCTATAAGCTAAGCATATTTTGCCTCCGAGTTTTTTAGAGTCTCTCCATATTTCTTCAATATCTCACCTTACCTTTTCTTTCGCCTCGTAACCTCGTTTTTAGCATTTTTTGTGTTGTTGTATTATATTATTAATCAATTATTTATATACCCTTTCTATACCAATCGTCCAAGATTCGTATAAGCTTCCTATAAGCTTCCTATAAGCTAAGCATACCCTCCCAAGAGTCTTTTCTCTTCAAAATTACTCTCAGTGTACTTCTGATATTTTTCGTTTCCTTCCGAAAGCTCCGTCCCCCATCCGACTAATCAAATAACTATTTTCTCCCCATCATTTGCTAATTTCCAAATTTGCTAATTCCCTAATTATCCTTATCTTTGCACCCAAAATATGTTTTTAATATGATTCATATTGATTTAAAGATAAAAATTGCAGTTTTAATAGCTATTTTTATCACCTTACAAAGCTGTAGAAAAACTACTCCCACTACTTCTCACCCCAATTCTTCATTAAATGAGGCTGGTAAAGAGGTTTATACTGAGGCTCTTACTATTGCAGTAGATACCTCTGTAACTTCATTTGAAAATCTTACAGTTCTTGATGCTACTTATAGAAAAGGAATACAGTCCGAAACCCATAGTTATTATACAGAAAATGGAGGAAAAACTCGTTGGCTCTTCGAAGATATCCCTTCTCGCATCTTTTCGCAATATATAGAAGCTTTAAAATGTATTGAAGAAGATGGTCTAAACCCCGAAACTTATAGGCGTTCTGCTTTGAAAAAAGTGGTAGATAGTGCCTATAAATATAAACTTCCTAATGATTATAAGGTTTATTTAGATAAACAAATTACCGCCTCTTTTTTGCTTTTTGCCAAGCACCTTACTTCTGGTCGCTTTTCTAAAAGAGCCTATGGAAAACACACGTGGATAAAGCCAAAGTATAAGTATCGGAATATTGATATGCTCTTACATTTGGGAGATAACGATGATTTAGAAGCAAAATTAGCAAGTCTTTATCCCAAAGGAGAACAGTATAGACGAATGAAATATAAGTATATACAACTCAAAAATCAGCCTCTTGACACTATCCGTGTCATTAAATTTTCAGACCCTAAAAACTTTGTTTACGGGTATACCGATCCTGAGGTTGAGAGCTTGCGCAATGCCTTAGCTAAAAAAGGCTTTGGGTCAGTTCCCAAAATCGACCCTCAGGAAGTAGATAGTACCCTTATATGGGCATTGAAAAGATTTCAGCGCAGTAATGGGCTTACTCCCGATGGTTCCTTAGGTATCCAAACACTCAATCGTCTGAATATGAATAAAGCACGCCAGCGCGATTTACTTAGGCTCAATATGGAGCGTATGCGTGTTTTTAATAATGATTTAGGTGATGATTATATAATTGTGAATATTCCTGATTATAAACTTTTTTTATATCATAAGGACTCATTAATATATCAAACCAAAGTAGTGGTAGGGCGAGCTCAAAGCTCAACTCCCATTTTCACCGATTCTATTCGTTCAGTAGAATTTCGCCCTACGTGGTCGGTGCCTCAGAGTATTATCAGAAAGGAAATGATTCCTCAAATGCTATTGCAAGAAGACCCCGAAAGATACAAAAATAGAGGTTATACTATGTATGAAAATGGCAAGGTGATAGACCCCTTAGAGGTAGATTGGACGAATCCATTAGTGCATAAACGTGCTTTTTATTTTGTAGAAGCTCCCTCCGAGCGCAACTCATTGGGCTTAGTGAAGTTCCTGCTCAATAATAATATGAGTATATATTTGCACGATACACCATCGAAGTATTTGTTCGAACGTGAGCAACGTGCACTTAGTCACGGCTGTGTACGCGTGCAAAATCCTTCGCAATTAGCCTATTATCTACTGAAGAATGAAGGTGATGGAAAGTCTTGGACAGAAGAGAAAGTCAAAGACTTTATGAACAATAATAAGCGCAATCAGTATCGTGTAAAACTCAATACAAAATATATGATTAATATTCTGTACTACACCATATCGGTAGATAAGAAAGGCGAAGCAACTATAAAGAATGATATCTACGATCTTGATAACGAACAGTTGAAAGATATAAAGCGGTTTGAAAGTTAGCTTTCAAACCGCTTTTTTTATTTGTCACTTATTTTAATGCCCTTTATTTTAAAGCTTTTCTTATTTCTTCTTTTAAACTATCTGAAGCCTCTACCAAAGGCAAACGCACATAGGGCTCACATAAGCCTTGAGCAGCTAAAATAGCTTTAATTCCTGTGGGGTTTCCTTCTTTAAAAGCTAAAGCCATCATAGGTAACAATTCGTATTGCAAAGCATTGGCTTTAGAAGTATTACCGTTTAACCCTAATCGTACCATCTCAGAAAATTCCTTAGGGAAAGCAATCCCAATCACCGAAATCGCTCCACTACCACCCATATATACTGACGGAAGAGTTGTAGTATCATCTCCTGATAAAAAAGTGAAATGTTTAGGCATATCTTTTAAGATATTCATATCTAACACTAAATTGCCAGAAGCTTCTTTTACAGCTATAATATTCTTAAAGTCATTAGCCAATCTCAATATGGTTTCAGTGGTCATACATACCCCTGTCCGCCCAGGTACATTATATAAAATAATAGGTAAAGGACTCTCTTTGGCTATTGCTGCAAAGTGTGCATATAAACCATTTTGCGAAGGTTTATTGTAATAAGGCGTTACAGATAGAATCGCATCAAAAGGGGTTAAATCCGTACTCTTGATTTCCTCAATAACACTTTGGGTATTATTGCCCCCAATACCTAATACTAAGGGTAAATGCTTTTTATTAGCCTTGATAATAGTCTCTCGCACAAGAGCCTTTTCTTCCTTACTGAGAGTAGGAGCTTCGCTGGTAGTTCCTAAAACTACAATGAAATCTACTCCACCATCAGTTACATATTCTACTATACGGGTAAGAGCCTTAGTATCCACCCGCTTCTCAGCTGTGAAAGGTGTGATAAGAGCCACACCAGTTCCTCTTAGTTGTTTTGTCATAATTTTTTTATTTGCGAATAATGGTTTCTAATATTTTTTTTAATTCATTAGCAAAAACCTTTTCATCAGCAGGAGAACAAGCTATCACAATATCGTTGTACTGTAGCCCTATTCCTTCAAAACCAGCTCTTAATTTAGCTTTGATAGATGAAGACAATAGCAACAAAGGCAATTTAGGCTCACTAAAATAATTAATGAGCAAGTCATACTCTTGTTCAGCTAATCTATCGGCGTGGTAATTCCTAATCTTTCCTTGCCAATTAATTTCCTTATCAATCAGAAAAGGAGTTCCATTAGCGTGAGTTTCTTCTGATTCACGCTTATATCCTAAGACAATATAGTTCTCAGGGCGAATGGAATAGTATTTTATAAGCTCCAATAAGGGGTCTACATTCTTCACTACATCCATATCCACAATGCAACCAACTTTTGCTAAGTTGTTGTCTAACCTTTTGTTATAACTTTGTAAGGCTTTAAAATTCTTCCGAATTTTATTTTTTATGTTATAATTTTTTACGATGTCCAAAATATATTGTAATTTTGCGTGTGATTGCAAAGGTAAAAATAATTTTTAAAATAGAAATATATTTATGAAAAAGTTTGATGTAATGAAGCATTATTTTTTTGTATTGCTTGTAACAATAGGATTTTTAGCCTCTTGCTCTTCGTCTAAAACGCAGCTTACAAGAGTAAAAGCTATAAACATTCCTATTACCGATACTATTTCACAAAAAGCTGAAATAGAAAAATTTATCGCACCATATCGCGAACACATATCCTCTGAGATGTCTACCGTCTTAGCTCAAAACCCAGCCGATTTGGTGAAAGATAGAAACGAAAAAGCGTTAAATACCGCCATTGGTAATTTTATGGCTGATGCTACCTTCGAAATTGTAAATCCTCTTTACAAAAAACGTACAGGTAAGGATATCGACTTTGTAATGCTCAACTGGGGAGGTATTCGTTCCGATTTGCCTAAGGGAGATGTTACAGTAGGTTCAGTTTATGATATAATGCCTTTTGAGAATAAAGTAGTAGTACTTACAATGTCAGGAGAAAAAGTACAAGAGCTTCTTAACTATCTGATTAAAGAGCGAAAACCTCACCCTCTGTCAAAGCAAATAGATTTGCAAATCACCAAAGATGGTAAGGTGGTTCACTTCAATATCAACGGGAAACCTTTCGATTCTAAAGCTACTTATATAGTCGCTACTTCCGATTATTTAATGAATGGGGGAGATGCGATGTACTTCTTCGAAAATTCTTTAAAAGTAGATGAAACAGATTATAAACTTCGCAATGTACTGATTGACTATTTCAAAAAAATAGACGTATTAGACGCTAAAAAAGATAACCGATTTGAATATAAATTATAATACGATTATGAAAAGACGTACTTTTATTAAAAACATAGGAGCTTCATCTTTGCTAATGGGGGTAGGAGGTCTATCGCTATCAATGAAGCCAAGCAATGCAAAACAAATTACTATTTTGCATACAAACGACGTACACAGTCACATCGACCCTTTTCCTATTACTGACCCTCATAACCCTAATAAAGGAGGAATAGCACGTAGGGCATATCTCATCGACCAAATACGTAAAGAAAATCCTCATACTTTGCTTTTCGATGCAGGGGATATTTTTCAAGGCACTCCTTATTTTAATTTCTATGGAGGTGAGTTAGAGTTTAAGCTAATGTCAATGCTTAAATACGATGCTGCTACCTTAGGGAATCACGATTTTGACAATGGAGTAGAGGGGCTTTTTGCACAGCTTCCTCACGCCAAGTTTGATTTTATCATTTCTAATTACGATGTAAGTAAAACGCTTCTCAATGGGTATACAAACCCCTATAAAATTTATATGGTAGATGGTATTAAAATAGGAGTCTTTGGTCTGGGTGTTGAATTGGAAGGTTTGGTAAATAAAAAACAATACGGCGAAACAGTTTATCTGAACCCTATAGAGATAGCACAAGATATGGAACGCAAACTTCATAATGAAGAACATTGTGACTTAATACTCTGTCTGTCTCACTTAGGATATGATTACAAAAATAGTCCTAAGGTCTCCGATTTAAAAGTAGCTGCTCAAACCTCTTATATCGATTTAATTATAGGAGGTCATACACATACTTTTTTACCTCGCCCTACTTTGGTTACAAATAAGAGAGGAAAAACTACTTTGGTAAATCAAGTAGGTTGTTATGGTATTAATTTGGGAAGAATAGACTTCTTTTTTGAGGAAGGTAGCCTTGTAAAAAACAAAGCAGTTACTATTGAAGTATAGGTTGTTATAAATTATTTTGTAAAAAACTACTCGTTTTTTTTGTATATTTAAAAAACTTATGTACTTTTGCACCCGAATTAAAAAGGGCCTGAGTGGCGGAATTGGTAGACGCGCACGACTCAAACTCGTGTTCTTCGGAGTGAGGGTTCGATTCCCTCCTCAGGTACAATAAAAGGAGCTACATTATTGTAGCTCCTTTTTGTTTTTTTTATATAAAGTAGTTTTGAGAACTATTTATTTTTTAAGTTTTACTTTGGTTCTCGCTTCTTCTGTTAGGTACCTCTTTTGTCTTTTCTCCTTCCCTTATTTATCGTTGCTTTTTCAATTCTTTAGCACGTTGTTTTAAGTCTTTTTCAGTAAAGTAGTAAACAGTAACTTTATTGCTAAAATATTCCTCTCGTAAGTAGTAATAGGTGTTAGTTTTAAGATCTTTTACAAGGTAATGAGTACTATGGTTGTCAGGGAAGCCTTTGAGAATTTCATAAGTAGTGAGATGGAATAGTTTGCGTACGAATTTGCCAATGCGCTCATCTTTAGGAATATCACTTTTCAGTTGGAAAGAAGGATTAGGCGATTTACCTCGTGTATCATAAATTTTGATAAAGCGCACTAAAGCGGCTACGTCATTTAGTTTCTGTTTGTCGGTAGCAAAATTACCAGTACTTTTAATGAGGTAGTATTCATCGTTGGAGATTTTGTGGAGATAATAACTACCGAGATTAAGATTGAGCTTTATAGGAATACTATCACATTCCACCCCTCGTTTTTCCATTTTCTCTACCTGAATAGATAAATACTTGCCTACCGCTTGATAAGTTCCTATAGTAGGAGAAGAGCAGGTATTACCACATTCGGTTACTAACCAGGAGGAGAAAGTACCATCTGAATTGAAGAGAATACGGTCGCCAAAAGTATATTTACTCTCGGGTGTTTTTAGGAAATATACATCGGTCACGTCAGGAAACTCCCCTAAAAAATTATCAATGCGCCATTCTTTGCCTATAAAATCTTGAGCGTGAATAACACTGATTAGCAGTAGTCCAATAGTAGTAAAAAGTGTTTTCATTTTTTAAATTGTACAAAAATACCTCCTGCAAGCCATAAAAGCAATAAAATACACCCTACAAGACTTAATCTACTACCTGTTTTTACTACTTCGGGGTCAAAAGCAAAGCGTATCTCGTGTTTTCCTGCGGGTACAGACATTCCTCGTAAAGTGTAATCTACGCGATAGATAGGCGCCTCTTTGCCATCAATAGTCGCTTTCCAGCCGTGAGGGTAGTACATCTCCGAGAAAACCGCAAAGCCCTCGTGAGAATTGTTACTTTCGTAACTTAATTCATCAGGACGCATATGTTTTAGTGCAATCGTAGCCGTGCTATCCACAGTGTATTGTGATGGAAGGTTTGTTTTCAAATCTTTGAGCGTTGCTAAAGCCTCTTCGGAAGGGTGAAACTCTTTTAAAGCTTTCATTACCTCATTATCGCTGTTTTTTAAGCTAAGTTGCTTTATAAACCACGCATTACCTAAGGCATCTTCGTTGTGCATTGGTTGTATTTCTCCTTCTTGGTTGCGCAAAAGTATATATTTCACATTCAGCATATTGAGCACTTCCATATTTCCTTTGGCTATTTGGTAATCGAAGAGCTCTTGCAAGCGCTTGGGTTTCGCTGCGTGATAGCCTCCAATCGAATGGTGAAAAAACGAAGTACGTGCACCGTTGATACCCACTTGAGGTTCGTATACGCGATAATAGCTCTTGTCTTGAAGAATCGCCATATCAGCAGGAGTTGCCTCAAAAGGATTTTCTATTAGGTATTTATCTACAAAATTGTCTTTGTTTACATAGCGTTTGGCTACTCCTCCCAAATCAAAGAAAAGCAATGCTAAGAGTGCTATTTGCATTCCCCTAAGAGGAATTTTGTTGTACTGATAAAGCACCAAAGCCAAAGCCGTGAGTAGTATAAGTACGGTGCTTCTCAGCAAATCAGCAGTATAAATACTTTTGCGGTCTTCCACTATCATTTGCACAATCTCTCTGTTGCCGTAATACACATCGTTTGCGCTTTGGAAATCAAAGAATCCTTTTCCTAAGAAAAGCAATAACATTACCCCTAAACAAATATAAAGACTGTAAAGCAAGTATTTTTTGCGCTCCTCTTCAGGTGTTTTTAAGAACTGTTGTAACCCTACTATCGCCAATATAGGCACGCAGAGTTCTAAAATTACTTGTATAGACGATACCGCTCTAAACTTATTGTATAACGGAAAGTAGTCTATCATAAAATCAGTGAGCAGTCCGAAGTTCTTGCCCCACGAAAGTACGAGTGCCATTACTGAGCCCGTTAAAAGCCACCATTTAATTCTACCTTTTACTACAAAAAGTGCTAAGACAAATAGGAAGAACACCACAGCTCCTATATAGGCAGGGGCAGCCACGATGGGTTGGTCGCCCCAGTAAGTGGGTAAACGTTGTGTTTCTTGTAATGCCTGCATAGGGGGTACCCCCAATTGTACCAAATACTGATACGTCTTAGAGTTTTCTCCTAAGTTTTCGTGGTTAGAACCTCCAAAAAGACGAGGCACGATAAGGTTTAGTGATTCACTGATGCCATAACTATATTCGGTGATATATTCTTTTGATAGACCGCTGTTCTGCTCTTTCGGAGTCCCATCAGGAGTAATGGTAAGTGTCGATTTACTACGGGTACTCCAATCGGCGTATTCGCGAGTCGTGAGCAGTAAAGTAGCATTTGCCAGTACACTCACCACTACAGCCCCAAGTAGTACTGCCATAGCTTTTGCAAAATCTTTGAGTTGTTTCTCTTTGATAGCTTTATAAAGGAAGCCTACGCCTAAGAGCAATACCAATAAAAGCAGGTAATACGTCATCTGGAAGTGATTAGCGCAGATTTCTAACGCCAGCGCTACTGCTGTGAGTAATCCTCCCCAAAGGTATTTCCGCTGAAATACCAATAAGATACCCGCTAATAAAGGAGCAAAATAAGCAATGGCGTGTGCTTTGGCATTATGCCCTGCCCCTAAAATAATAATCAAGTAAGTAGAAAGACCAAAGGCAATAGCCCCCAAGAAAGCATTCTTGTAATCCACTTTTAGCACCAAAAGTAGGACGTAAAAGCCTATAAAGTACAAGAAGAGATAATCGGCAGGACGAGGTAAAAAGCGTAACGTTCTGTCTAGCTGCTTTACAAAATCATTAGGATATTGTGCCCCTAACTGATAGGTAGGCATACCACCAAAAGCGCTGTTTGTCCAATATGTCTCTTTGTTTTCTGTTTGACGGTAATCATTGCGCTCCTTCGCCATACCGGTATACTGAACAATATCGCTTTGGAAGATACCTTTTCCCTGTAATACAGGATAAAAGAAAGCAAGCGCTATTACAGCAAATAGCGCTATTACTACAACGTGAGGGACTATTTTTTTCATTTGGTTATTTTTTACCTTTTATCTCTTACTTAAATCAAACTTCCTCGTAATCTATATACTCACCCACTTGCTTGGTAGCTTCAGGGTTTTTAGAATGAGAATTCTTATTTATAATAGTTTGTTTGCCTTCCTTCTCTTCTGAGCGATTTTGCCCATAAGCATTTTGTTGGTACTGATTTTGGGTACGCTCGAATTCTTTTTGCATTCTTTCACTTACCTTGTTTATGAAAAAACGCATCATATAAGGAGCCAATATTCTCAGGAGGATTCTCAGTCCCCAAAACACTAATATGATAATAAGGATAGTCTGTATAAATGCTGAAAAAGAAGCTTCTGACATCATTTTATTTTTAGTTTTGGTGCAAAGGTATAAAATAATTATGAACTAACAAATTTGTAAAAATTACAAATCTCCTCCACTTTTACCTTATTTTTGCCTTTACCTTTGCATCGCTACGCCCCCTCTTTTTAGGAGAGTTTCTCAATAACTGCCGAGTAAATGCGTGTTAAGAGGATTTTATCTTTCTCTTACTTTCGCCTCGTAACCCTGTTTTTAACATTTTTGGCATTGTTGTATTATAGTATAAATCAACTACTTATATACCCTTTCTATACCAATCGTCCAAGATTCGTATAAGCTTCCTATAAGCTTCCTATAAGCTAACCATACCCACTTTACCTCTTATCTTATACTCTTCACCTAATTTTCTCCTTCCGAATTCTTCTGATATATTTCGAAAAAAAGATGGAGTTATTTTGAGTGAAAAAACAGAGGAGAATGAAAATTTATACAAATTCTTACCTCTAACCCAACTTATTTTTGAAAATCAATAGGTCCACTTCAATCCTATCAGATAAGTTCTCCCCGGAGAAATGCTGGAGTAGAAACTCGTAGTTTTAGTTACATAATCGAAAAGATTGTCAATACCTGCTGTGAAGGTGAGGTGGTAGGGAAGTTTAGAGAATAGTTGCAAATGCCATATACTATAAGGTTCATAATAGGTATAGAGCTCATTGTTGTTACTATCGGTATCGTGAATGCGGGTAGCACTTACGTATTTGCCACTCAACACAACGTTAGGAATATAGAGGGCATCACGCTTAGGAATATATTCAGCTTTTACAGTGAAAGTATGCGGGCGGTTTTCACCTGTACTATTGCTAATGTAGTAGTACGCATACGAACCTTTAAAGCGAAAAGCTTTTGTAGGGTGATAAGTCGCCGATATCTCAGAGCTTACAATCTCAGTATTGCCATTAAAATTTACATAACGAATAGTATCGCTGGCAGCCGTCCAGCGGAAGGCTATTTTATCTCTTACCGAAGAGAGTTGCGTCATTGCGGTAATATTCACCTTCTTGCTGTCGAAATCTACTGAAAGGTTAAGGTTATTACTGGTTTCAGGTTTAAGGTCTTTGTTACCCATTATTTGGAAGCCACCCCCCCAAGGGTGAAACCAATTAGTGTAGAGTTCTTTCAAGGTAGGCGACCGGAAACCTGTGGAAAAACCTCCTCTAAAAGTAAACTGCTCTACCTTAAACATCCCTGACAAACGATAGGTAAAGTGTTCTTTAAAAAGTGAATGATAATCTATACGTGCCCCAGTTACCAAGGTGAAAGCAGGTGAGGGTGCCCATTCTTGTTGGGTGAAAGCAGTGTAGTTTTGTGCGTTTTCTTTGGCTTCAGTACCTGTATTATCAAAACGGAAACTGAGCAGTTCATCTGAAAATATTTCTGCTCCTGCTACTAACGAATGTTTTTCCCATAGCGATTGGTTGTATTGCATTCCTGCACGCCATATGGTGTTTTCATAGTTCTTTTCTTTTTCTTTTAATAACGGGAAGTAGTTAAACTTGTCGTAACGGTCAAAAGCTCCCGATAGGCTTATTTTTTTGCTCTCAGTGAGTGCAATGTTAGATTTAGCCGATAAAGTGTAGTTATAGTATCTATCACGTAGTTTCCTTGAAGATTCTGTCCCTTGATTGCGTTCGCTGAAGTAGTAGTTAGGTGTAAGGGCAAGGTCTATTTTAGGTGATAAGTTGAAAGTAAGTTTAGGGGTAACTCCATAAGTAGTAAACCCCGCAATATTGAGTTCTCCTTTTTCAGAGGTAACAGCTGTACCATTCTTATGAACAGTTAATGGTTCGCTGTCTTCCAAAACATAAGGTTCGCGGAAATTGTAAAAAGATGTCAGGCGGATACTACCCCATTTTTGCTTGCTCCCCAAGCCTACATTCGCTTTATGACTTTTGATGCTCTCGTACTGATAACTCGCGCTACCTTCAAAAGGTTTCTTAGCATTTTTGGTAATAATATTAATCACCCCTCCTAGCGCATTCGAGCCATAAAGAGAGGAAGAAGCCCCTTTGATGATTTCAATACGCTCAATATTATCCAAGTCAATGCGATTATAGTCAATATTGTCAAAAGTTTCTCCTGCCATACGCTCGCCGTCCATTAAAAAGAGCACATATTTACCTCCAAATCCCATCATATTAATATTGGGCATACCTCCATCGTAAGTAAAGTTGATACCTGCAAATTCCGTTTCTAAAAACGATTGAAAGTCGGTAGCTTGCGATTTGCGAATATCTTCAGCGGTAACTACTTGTACGGTGATAGGTACGTTTTTTAAGTTCTTTTGAGCGCGTGTAGCCGTTACAATTATTTCATTGAGTTTTATAGGTTCATCTTCCTTCTTGTCGTTTTGAGCAAGAGTAGATAGCGAGTAGAATAATGAAATAAAAGCAGTGATAAAAATCTTTCGCATATTGATAATTTAATTTAGACGAAAGAGGCTGCCTATATCAAGACAGCCTCAGTGTGATTATTGTTTAGGCTTAAAACTTACCATCCTTGCTAATTAGATAGCTAAGAGTAACGTAGTTAGGTTTAGCTCCATCGTTATAAAAATCGGTAACTTGAAATTTAACGTATTCTCCTTTTGCAGTTTTAATTATGTAAACATACTTTGTAGGAGCATACACACTTGGCCATTTTCCTATATTGTTGGGTGAAAGAGAAACATAACCTGTTTTTGTTTCAAAATCTCCAGATACAATTGGAGAAAAAGTACCTTTTTTTTCTGTTAGATTAGGATAAGATCCATAAGACATTGTACCTTTTACATCTTGTGTATAACCTTCAGTAGGAGCAGAAGTAACAGCGTCAAAGTCGTTAGAGTCAGTTTTTATAGCTCCTCCTTCTCCTTTACCTGATACACCACCATTAGTTTTGAGATAATGAGCAAAAAAAGCTATATCCCAATCTAAGCTATTTTCAGGATCTTGAATAGTTATGACTCCTTTTTTAAAAGAAAAGTATACCCAATTATCTTTGTTGAAAGTGTACAAGTTCTTCACTTGTGTTCCTTTTGAGATTTTTTTCTCTTCTTTGCTATCATTGTCCTTACTGCAAGAGGCAAAAATAAGGGCTATAGCTAAAACTGATACTAATAATCTAACTTTCATAATCTTTATTATTTGCTTTGAGTATCACTCAATTGATATTTAAGTTTAGGATAATTAGCTGCTTTTTTGCTGTTTACTTCCTTATAAAAATCAGTTACTTGCACTTTAGCGTATTTACCATCAGCTGTTTTGATAATGTATACCCATTCATTAGGAGCGTAAACATCTCCCCATTTGTTTATATTGCTAGGACTGATGTTTATAGTACCTGTTGTAGAACCAAAGCCTCCTGTAAGTACTGGTGAAACGTTTACTTTAGTAGAGCTGTTTCTACCAGTAAAAGTTACTTCTTTGTCTTTTTCAAAACCTACTACTACAGTTTCTTTTACAGCATCAAAATCTTTTGATTCTGTTTTAAGAGCTTCTCCTTTTCCTTTACCATTCACACCACCATTGAGCTTTACATAATAACCTTTGAAAGCTATATCCCAAGTAATATCAGTTTCTGGAGTGGTAACGCTTACTACAGCTCCTGTTGCCAATGAAAAGTATTGCCAATCGGCAGTAGCATCTAATTGTACTTCTCCAACTGCTTTGGTAAAAGTAAGGTTTACTTTTTCTACTGGAGCTTGTGAGGTAAGAGTATCATATTTAAAAGTAAGATAACCTAATTCACCCTTAGCGTTAGTATACTCAGTAATTTGCAATTTTACATACTTTCCTTTTACTGTTTTTACTACATATACATATTTGGTAAGTGTAATATGAGGAGTATTGCTTCCTGGTGTAGGAGGCATATAATTATAAAAACCTTTAGGGTCAGGGCTTTGTACTGTACCTGTAATGGCAGGATTAACTGAGATAGTTGTAGTAGTAGGAGTTGTTTGTCCTGGTTGTGGACGCCCATAAGAAGTTACTAATATGTCTTTCTCATATCCTATGCCAGGGTATTGAGTAACAGTAGCAAAATCTTTACTTCCTGTATTGGCTACTTCCACACCTCCAATACCTGAAGTGCCACCATTAGTTTTTACGTTATAACGATTGAAAGCGATATCCCAATTATCACTTGTGCGAGGATTGGTTACCTCTACTTGTTTCCCTTCTGAAAAAGAAAAATACACCCACTCTGTTTGTGAAGAAACATTTAATTCTTTAACTTCTTTAGCAGTAGAAGGTATAGGGGTCGGATTGTCGTCTTTACTACAAGAAGTAGTAAGCACCGTCATTCCTGCGATAAGCGCAGGAGCTAAAAATTTTAATCTCATAATATTGTTTGTATTTTGATTTGACGGCGCAAAGATACTACTTATTTAGAATTATACAAAACAATATGGTATTTTATTTTGAAAAGTTCAATATAAGCAAAGTTTTCCTCAATAAAAACTTATCAATATTCTCTTTTTGTGAGTGTGTAATTTGCAGAAGGAGTGATAGTATAATCTAAAAAAACATCAGTAGCATTTCTCAGAGCATAAAAGTTATTTTCAGGAGGGAAGTAGGAGAGTCCTATTTTGAGTGTTTCACCTCTGCATTCACTCAAAAAACGGTCGTAATAGCCACCGCCATAGCCTATCCGATTACCATATTTGTCATAGGCAAGAAGAGGAACGAATACTACATCTATGGTTTCGGGAGTTATAACAACACCTTGTTTAGGTTCGGGAATTCCCCAAGCGTTATTAATGAGCTGAGTATCTTTGGTGAGAAGAATAGAGGACAGCGTGCGAGTATTGCTATCCATTTTCGGGACTACTATTTGCTTATTCTTATCGCGCAGTATGTCCAATATATAATTTGTGTTTATTTCGGCTAATCGTTCTATGGGGAGGAATATATGGTAAGTGTGATACTCCCATAAAGAATTAGGAAAAAGAAGTAACCTTTCAGCTATTTGTTGGCTGAGGAGGTCTCGCTCCTCAGCTGATAGGGCATTGCGTTTTTGCTTATAGAGTGTCCTGAGTTCTTTTTTTGTCATACTACAATAAGAGTTTGTTCAGTTCGCTACTATCACCATTAAAAATATTAAAATCTATTTTGACTTTTGCTCCCGCAGTAATACCATTTTCAGTGAATTGCCATAACTGCCAAGAAAAAACAGAGGTGGGGACTGACACATTATTATAATTGGCTATCCATAATGGGTATTGCTTGAATGTGGGATACAAATAATCTTCGTAAAAACTGATGTAAGTATAGATAATAGGTTTGCGTTTGTAGTGTTTTTCAACAATATCTAACCACGTTTGTACATCTTTAATAAACTGTTCTTTGGATTTCTTTTTAGGCAATTGTTCTATATCTAAAATAGGTAAGAAATCTCCTTTTTCCAACCGAGCACTCTTTAGGTAGGAGTTTGCTTGTAGCTTAGGGTCTTCGTCTGGACGATAGTAATGGTAAGCTCCTCTGATAAGTTGGTGTTTTTTAGCTTCTGAAAAAAAGTGTGCAAAGTTCTTATCGGTTCCATCGTTCCCCATTGTTGCTCTAAAAATGGCAAATTGGATAGGGTATTTTGCAGTCTTATTTCGGATGTAGAGGCTATCCCATTCTATTTCTTCGCGTTCTTGATAGTGCGAAAGGTCGATGCCGAAGACTTTATCGTAGTAGAGGCTTACGATATGTTCAATACGATTGCTTTCGTAGGTAGAGTTTATTTTACTGGCTGTAATTTTGTTTAGTATTTTTTGGTAAATGGCAGGATAATAGGTTCTGATATAGAAAACGCTACCTACTCCCAACAACAAAATGCATAGGAGGCTTACAGTAAAAAAGTTCCCAAATAGAGATTTCTTTTTTGCAGATATACGAGACTTACTTCTTTGTAGCTTTTTCTTTTTCATTTTGCAAATATACATTAAAAATCTGAATTACGTATAAATCTTTAAAATATTAATTAGCGAATTAGCCGATTAGCGGATGTGAAAATTAGCAAATGATTTAGAGAGATTAAAATAGTTATTTGATTGGTCGGACTTGTAGGAATCGTAGGAAGGACTCAGAGAAACTCGAATAGACTCGTAGTTTCTGAAGGGGAACAAAAGACATCATAAGCAGACTGAGGGTAATTTTGAAGAGAAAAGGCTTTGAGGAGGGAGAAAGTTTTGTTTAATGATTAATGATTAATGGTTAATTTGGGAGAAGCTTATAGAAAGCTTATAGGAAAGACAAACAAAAGACGGTGCGAGCCGCACGGGCAGATAGAGAAAGGACGAACAAAAGACGAACAAAAGACGAACGATGAACGAACAAAAGACGAACAAAAGACGAACAAAGGACGAAGGAAAGACGAACGATGAACGAAGAAAAAGTGCTCTCAAAGTGAAGGTAAAGTGGAGCTAATGAAATGCTGTTTTGAGCGTTTTGCCTAATAAAAGTGAGGTTTAGGGGAAGAATGGGTCGATAGTTTTGGTAACTAAACTATTTTCTATTAGGAATTGGTTTTCAGGTGAAGCCAACTCTTTGTTTTTAATATCACATATCAAATCGTCGGATTGAGCGATGAGGGCGTATAGATAATCGGTGATAGAATGGACTAAGCAGGTGATAGGCAGTTGGGCAAGAGCGCGCAAGCTACGGAGCATTGCAATGATTTCAAAACCATTGTGAGCACTATCCACTAAAATACGCAGTTTGTCGTTAGGAGTAAGAATGTGGATGAAAGTTTCCTTAATGGTGTTTTCTAAAAGAAGAGATGCAGGTATATAGAGGTATTGAGCTTCTTTTAGCGATAAGGCTTGAGGCAAAGTATCAATAGCAGTTATCACCAATGATTTGCAAGATGCTTTGCTTTGTGTAAAATTCTCGATGTTCTGATAAAGTATTTCAGTGGGTTCGTTAGGCGAAATGCTTTCTTCTTCCGTAGCCACGATGCGCAAAGAGGGCATTCCTTCTAAATACCCCATTGCGCGATATCCGCGTTCATAAGGCGGCAAACCAGCCATAGTTTCATTGTTTTTGCTCATACATTTCTTGTTTTATTCTTTTTTCAAAGGGTTCCCAGAGGCGTTTGGGTGTTAATGAGTCAGCGGTGTGATTTTTGGTAAAAGGATAGAAATCCCATTCTTTACGTGGATAAACTTCAACGGTACTATTTTCAGGAAAGAAAGTAGTACACTGTGTATTAAAAAACTGTTGTTCTTGCGATGCCTTAGCCTTTATTTGTTTTTGCAGGCTGTGGCTTTTTAGCATACTTGATAATCCTCCTTGTTTATGAACTTGCTGGTATAACACAAGAGCTTTCTTGTACATTTCGTAGCTGATAGCCTCAATTGCATACATTCCGTTGAGCCGTGTTGCGTTGCGGGTAGCAGTGAGTTGCTGAATGGTAGCTACATTTGCTTTTTCGGTATTTACGCTGTTCTTCTTAAAGAAAAGGGAATTTTTAGGCAATAAATAATCAGCACCTCCTAATACAGCAGCCTCGTAAGCTAACTGTACATAGTTTTGGTTATGCGACGATTTCAGAAGAGATAAGCCTCTATGAGATACTTCGGCTATCAAATGGAAGGGTAGGGTAGGGTAGAGCTCGCTAAATAAGCGACGAAAAGCACGCAGTTTGGCAATTTCTAACAGAAAGCTACCTCCCACCGCTATTTTCACAAAAGCAGTGGTTACTTTTGAAGTAGTCAGTATTTCCTGCATTTGGGCTACTCCGAAAGCGATTTGTTGCACCATTGAAGCTCCTGTGTTTTGGTAGGTTGAGGTATCTACAGTGAGGGCATTGGTGAACAAGTAGTGTAAATCAGTAGGTAACCATTGTTGTACTTCGTCTTGAATAAGCTCAGTGTGCAGGTTGAGCAAAAAAAAGTGAACTGATTGGCTTTGCCAAAAAGCAATGCGTTTGAGGGTCTGTTCTTTATCGGATACAAAAAGAGGAACAGCTACTTGTGTTTGGATATCAACTGCATAAGGGCTTTTTACGTTCTCGGAAGTGTAAAAAGGTAAGATAGGAACGTCCTCTGCTGAAGTGTATATAAGCGACTCGTAGTCCCTTCCTTTCAGCAGGTATTGCAGTTGTTGCTTCCATTGTTTAGCAGTGTTCTCCATTCTTCGCTTTTTAGTGAAAGAAGTCTCCGTTACGGGGGAGGAATTGAATAAAAATTCTTTAAAAATTAAAACAAAATTATGTTTTTGTAATTACGTAGGTTTAACTTTGCCAATGTTTCAAACATTGGCAAAGTATATAGGGTAACCAGATTTTATCCTTTAGCTTTTTCGGTAGGGCGTAATACCATACGATACGACTGGTCTTTGCTGATATAATAACCTATCCAGTTGTACAAAGCTTTTAGTTTGTTGCGGAAGTTTACCAGCGACATTATGTGTATAAATGCCCAAATAGCCCACGCTACGAAGCCTTTGAGGAAAATGTGTTTAGGCAAATCGGCGACGGCTTGGTTACGACCAATGATTGCCATAGAACCTTTATCGACATAACTGAAAGGAGTAGGGTTTACAAAATCTTTATTGAAGTTTTTTCCTAAGTTATTGGCTTGTTGTATGGCTACTTGTGCGAGCTGAGGGTGCCCTTGAGGGAAGTGAGGGTCGGCAGTCATAATAGACGAATCGCCGATTGCATAGATGTTCTCGAAGCCTTCCATTTTGTTATAAGCATCGGTTTTCATACGTCGTCCACGACCCAAGTATTGCTTGTCGTCAATACCTTTAAAGGTTTTAGCCGAAATCCCCGCTGCCCATATTAGGTTACGAGCATCAAGTATGGTACCGTCCGAAAGGTATACTTCGTCATTCAGAAAATCGGTTACCTGTACTCCTAATTTGAGTTTTACACCTTTTTTAAGCAAGATTTTTTCGGTATATGCTTGGGCTTTTTTACTCATAGGAGCAAGTACGGTGTTTTGTCCGTCGATGAGATAAATATCACCTAAATCATCATAAGTAAGCTCAGGGTAATCCTTGCGCATAATGTTCTGTTTCATTTCAGCAAAGATACCTGATAGCTCTACCCCAGTAGGACCTGCTCCTGCAATAGCAAAAGAGAGTAACTTACGGCGCAATTCTTTATCCTCAGTACGGGTAGCGCGCTCCAAACGGGTGTATACTAAGTTGCGAAGCATAAGGGCGTCGCCTACGGTTTTCATAGGCATTGCTTTTTCTTCTACATCTTTGTTACCAAAGAAGTTTGATTCAGCTCCCGTAGCCATTACCAATACGTCATAATGCAGTTCACCATTGCTTAAGATGAGTTTGTTTTCCGATGGAACGACTTCTCGCAAGGTAGCCATTCTGAAACGTGCATTTTTATACTTGCGAAATAGACGGCGGAATGGGTAGGAGATAGATGAAGGCTCCATAAAGCCCGCAGCCAACTGATATAGCAGAGGTGGAAAGAAATTGTAGTTATTCATATCCACCAAGGTAATTTTATATTTACCAGAGCGGTTCAACACTTTTACTAGCTCTAAGCCAGCAAAGCCACCGCCCACAATTACGATATGTTTTTTGTTTTCCATAATGATTATTTTAATTAGCCAATTAACAAATTTGTCAATCAGCTGATAACAATGTGTAATTATAATGTTTTATTTTCTTTTTCAGTGTTTTCTTCTTCCTCGTCCTTAGGGAATATCTCAATCTTAGGTTCTTTGATAGTTTCTTTGTTGGACAGACTGCGTTCTAAGAAAAGCAACAGACTAGGCAAGAGTAGTAAGTTCGTCATCATTGCAAAAAGCAAAGTAGCTGATATGAGTCCGCCGAGTGCTTTGGTACCTCCGAAGCTGGAGAGCAAGAATACCGAGAAACCACAGAGTAGTACGATAGAAGTATAGAACATACTTACTCCTGTTTCGCGTAAAGCTGCATATACTGATTTGCTTATCTTCCAATTACGCGCTACTAACTCTAAGCGATATTTAGCCAAGAAGTGAATGGTATCGTCTACCGAAATACCAAAGGCAATACTAAACACAAGGATAGTAGAAGGCTTGAGCGGAATGCCAAAATAGCCCATCAGTCCTGCGGTGATGAGTAGCGGTAAGAGGTTAGGAATGAGTGAGACAACTATCATCTTGAACGAACGGAACATATACGCCATAATGAGCGCAATGAGCAAAATAGCTAAGGCTAATGACCAAATGAGGTTGGTAGCTAAATAATTAGTACCTTTGGTAAACAAATAGGCTTTACCGGTAATCTTCACTTCATACCTATTACTTGGGAAAAGCTTTTGAGCTTTGGTGTAAATATTGTCCTCGATTTGTTGCATCTTCTCAGTACCAATATCCTTCATAAAAGTAGTGATGCGTGCCGTTTGCCCCAATGAATCTACATAAGCGGAGAGCATATTAGCATTACCTTTAGAGTTTTTGACGTATGAAAGGATAAAGTTTTGCTCTTGGGTAGTGGGCAGGCTATAATATTTAGGGTTGCCGTTGTAATAGGCTTGTTTGGCGTATTTTACCAAGTTTACCAACGAAAGCGGTTTGGATATTTCGGGAATTTCCTCGATATGAGTGCAGAGTTCGTCAATGCGTTTGAGATTCACTAACCGAGTAACACCGTTCTTCTGCTTTGTATTAATAGTGATTTCCAAAGGCATAATTCCGCCATAATTCTTCTCGAAGAAAGTGATATCGTCGAAAAAATCAGCTGACTTAGGCATATCTTCGATGAGACTACCCGAAATCTTTATTTTGTAAATACCAATAATACTGAGGATAAGCAGAGCGATAGCCGTAGTGAATACTGCAATACGGTGATGCTTTACTGTATTCTCAATGAACTTGATAAGTCCACCTATCCAGTTGCGATGCAAATGCCTTAGGTGTTTTTCCTGAGGTATGTGCATATAACTGTAAATAATTGGGATTAGCAATAGAGAGATAAAGAAGATAGATACTACATTGATAGAAGCAATGACCCCAAACTGTTTGAGCAAAGAACTTTCGGTAAAGATAAAGGTAGCAAAACCAATAGCCGTAGTGAGGTTGGTGAGCAGGGTTACATTGCCTACATTGCGGATTACCCTAATAAGCGACTTAGCTTGGTTGCCGTGCTTACTAATTTCTTGTTGGTATTTATTGATGAGGAATACGCAGTTCGGGATACCAATTACAATGACCAAAGGCGGAATAAGTCCTGTGAGAATGGTGATTTCGTAGCCGAAAAGCCCTAGAAAACCAAATACCCACATTACTGCAATCGATACCACGCCCATAGAGATAAACATCGCCCTAAATGAACGGAAAAAGAAAAAGAAGATGGCTGAAGTAGAGAGTAAGGCAGCCAAGATAAATAACCCTATCTCGTCCATTATATTTTGAGCGCTGAGGGTACGAATATAAGGCATACCCGAAGTGTGCACTTTGAGTCCAGTTTGCGCTTCGAACTTCTCGACTATGGGAATAAAATCGTTGAGGATAAAATCCTTGCGGGCTTGTGTATTGACAATCTTTTTGTTCATATACACGGCTGTTTGCAAGGTATTTGTTTTCTTGTTGTAGATGAGACCTTCGTAGAAAGGTAGTTTCTCGGAAAGTACTTTTTTGAGACTATCAGCTTCAGTTTGGTTTTTTACTTTTCCTTCGATAAACTTATGGGTAACAAAGCACTGCTGGGCAGTGTCTTTCACTAAGATAGGCAAATTGTCAATAGAGATAACAGCGTCTATCTGTTTGAACTTTTTTAGTTCGTTACTAAGGGCAATCCATTTGTTGAGTACCTCAGGTGTATAGATTTTTTTGTCGTCTAACGCCATTAATATCAAGTTACCTTCTTCGCCGAACTTATCGAGGAAGTGCTTGTACTCCATATTCACAGGGTGATCATCGGGGAGCATATTTGCTTCGGTAAAAGTAAAGCGCACGTTCTTCCACTGTGTAGCTAAGCCCCCAGTGATAGCAGCTATGAGTAGTAAAAAAGCAATTCGGTTGCGCAATATTAAGCCCGCAATGGTACCCCAGAAGCTGGCTTTTATCCATCTAAACATCTTGATATCTCTTTATTTTCTGAGGGCGCAAAAGTACAAAATAATATACAATTACAAAAATAAATATCAATGATTAATGTATAATCCGCAAAACGAAATGTACCAAAAATTAAAACGAAATGTACATTTTTTGAGCGGGGCAAAGGTAATAAAAAAAAACACGAATATGCTGTATGCGTATCCGTGTTTTTTTTGTTATATAGGGTAGTTAGCAGTTAATACTTCTATACGCTTCTTTCCTGAGCTATTGCTACTTCCTAAGTGCAAACGAACTTTTTTCTGGTACCAACCACATTGCTGTACGTACTTGCTTAGTTCGTCGTTGTGGTAAGAGCTTAGCAGGAATTTGCCTTTGATATTGCTTAAGGTGGCTAATAACTCGTTAAAATGCTCCTGCTCATAACCTCCGTAATGCCCTTGCTTGGCTCCTATGTATGGTGGATCTATGTAGTGAAAGGTGTCGGAGGTATCGTGGCGGGTGAGGATTTCACTGGCATCGTTGTTGTCGATTTGGACGCACCGCAGGCGCGCTGAGTAGATGTCGGTGAAGTGGGCGATTTTGTTGTTGAGGGCGGACACATTCTTGCTGTTGGAGGTGATACGGCAGTTGCTTACTTGGTTGGAAAAACCGCAATTGGTGGCATACCAAAATGCCCACGCTTGTTGTACTTCGGTAAAAGCAAAAGGGGCGTGGTAGATTACCAATGCAGCCTTGTAGGCTTCTCGACTGACTACTGACTGCTCTATAAGGGTTTTAAGCTCTGCAAAGCGGGTTTGCAGGACTTTATAGAACGTATATACATTAGCATTGAAGTCGTTGATAATTTCGGTTTTGACGGGCTGTTTTGCCCAAAAGACTGCACCTCCTCCGAAAAAGGCTTCGGTGTAGATGGTGTGTTCGGGGATAAGGGGCAGGATATGTGGCAACATTGTCTGCTTACCTCCATAGTAGGATATTGGCGTACGTTGCCAGATTTTTGATATAGGTTTCATTGTTTCTTTAGTATTTAAAAATCATTAAATCTTCATAGGTACTGGTGTAATTAACATTGGTGCTGACGCTCACCCGTGTGGTGTGGTTGAACGGACTGGGGAGGTCATATTCGTTGGCAAGGAAGTCGAAAAGGTCTAAAAGCTGTCCTTTATTGCTTCCGAAGTAGATGTAGCGAGGCATTGCATTAAGGCACTTCACGATATGCAGGTAGTCTTTTAGCTTCCAATTTTGAGCACCTCTATAGGAACTGATGTCGGTTGAAAGATAGGGTGGATCAAGGATAAATACGGTGTTGGGGTTGTGTTCAAATTCGATGATGAGATTGCGATAGTCGGTTTGACGGCGTTCTACTCCTGCAAGGTAACCATCGGCATTGTAGGGTGTTTGGGTAACTTTGGCATAGAAGCCGTCTTTGGCAAGTGCCTCAAAAGTGGTGGCGTACTTGCCACTGAAAAGGAGGTTAGCAGAGAGGGTAATATAATCTAAAGCTTTGGGTGGGTATTGGCGGAGGACTTCCAAAATAGTGGGTTTTACTTCATTGATGCGTGTCCCTTTGAGGTAATTTGCAACAATGGGACGCAATTGGGCGATGATTTCGTTAGTGGTAGGTATGAGTGCCAATCGGTGAGCGAAGTTGTCATAATCGTTCCATATTACGTTGGCATTGGGATAAGTGGTTTTGATGGTGTGTGAAAGAAGCCCTGATCCACCGAATAGGTCGATGTAAGTAGCGTTGGAGGGGAAGTGAGTAAGGGCTTCTTTAAAATGTTTGACAAATTTACGTTTTTGACCTTGAAAGGGTAATGGAGAAGTTTTATAAATCTTCATTGATTTTTTTAGTATTCAATTTTTAAATTAAAAAATTAGTTGTATTTTTGCAATCTCACCTCATAAAACATAAAAGCCCACTGGTACAGAAGACATATTGTCCTCCGTAGCCAGTGGGCGTGTTTTTAAATGAGGTGAGATTCTTTAAAAAGCGGAGGACATTTTTTTAGCAGTATCCTCCTACGACTGCCTACGGGTGCTACCCGTTTAAAAGCGTTTTAAAAGCTGTTTAAATCTTCCACCGAAATGGCTTGTATCTCCAATATACATAAGCTAAGACTACGAGCAATAACAACCAAAGGATATACCTTAATGGTGTACTTTGGGCGTGTTTTCGTATTTGCTCAGCTTGCTGTATTTCGTGCTTTCGAACTTCAGTTTGAGCACTTGCGTAGGATTGCTTATAAAGAGTAGTATCAGCCTGCTGTAAGCTCTTAGAATGGGCTCTGATAGCTTTAATCTTTACCTTGCCATTGCGTACCCTTATAGTCTCACTATTGCCGTCCCGAGTGCGGGTATAGGTGAGTTCTTTAGCATTGCCAAGGCTGTCTTTGTCGTTTTCGAGTTCAATCTCGAAAGACGTGGCGGACAGGTCAGACCATTCAGACTTGTGAGACTTCTGAACAAAGAGCAGGGAGCTATCCTTATTGGTGATAAAGTGCTCTTTCTGGACTTGCCTTTGTGTGTAGGTTTCTACTTTTTTGGTTCTGCACCCTACGAGGGCAAGGAACGCTAATAATAATAGGGCTAATTTTTTCATTTGCTAATGGTTTTATATTCGTCTTTGGCGTTGAAGCACGGGCAGGCTTTGGCTACACCAGGGAAGTCTCGGTGTCCTAAAATCTCAGCGTTGGGGTATAGAGCTTTAAGCTCTTTGAGGAGCTTTTTTAAGGATTCTTTCTGTGCCACTGTACGGGTGTCTTTGGGCTGTAGCGTGTTTTTGTCGATACCTCCAATATAACAGATGCCGATGCTGTCCTTGTTGTGGTTGGTTACGTGGGCAGGTATCTTATTGACGTCTCTGCCGAGTTCCACAGATCCGTCAAGGCGGACGATATAGTTGTAGCCAATTTCGTTAAAGCCTCGTTGTTTATGCCAAAGGGCTATATCTTTGGCTGTGTGGTCTCTGCCCTCTGGTGTAGCGGAGCAGTGAACCACTAAGTAATGGATGTTGCGTATGCTTTTTTTCATTTTTTTTAGTGTTTTTATTCTCGGTTATAAACTGTGATATATACTTTGCCTCCATTACATACTCCTTCAGCACGAGAGCCTGCTTTACCAGTAATTTCGTGATTTCCCTCTATTACATTATCGCAGATAAAGGTAATTTTACCTACATCATCTCCTATCTTTACCACTGAAAATAAACTATTTTCTTCGTAATCAATACTAATTCTTTTATTATCACCTTTTGTATCGACAAGGTTACAACGACCTATTTTAACATTATAATCATTACATATTAAACCATAACTAACATACGTATTTTGGTGCTCTTCCCATAGAGGAAATGTCTCAAGCTTTCTCAATTGCAACCCATAGAGAAACCTATCTTTGTGATACTTAACTTTTATAGATAAATAAGAATCAGAATAAAGGGGGAGACCTGTTTTTAAATCTATCTCATTCTTAATAAGGTAGAAATATGTATTCATCCCATTAAAACGATCTGTTTCTTTCGATAATAGAGATGCAACAACTTCCTTTTCCGAATTTGAAGTATCTATTAAATTTATAAACATACCTTCTCCCAACGGATATCCTGTGTAACTTAATATATACTCACCTACTCTCATTGAATCAAATAATTGAAAAGTGAAAGAACCCCATTCTTCCATTCCAGTTTCTAAATTTGGAAAAAATTCTGTTTCGCCTGTGATAAGATTACCAGTAATAAACTTACCTAAAAATGGTGAAATACCTTCTAACTTCTCTTTCAGAGTTGTAGTAAAATCATTAGTAGATAGTCCTTTTCCGTCCTCTTTGTCTACTTTTTTGTCTAATAAAATTTTGTGAGCATTGCTGTCGTTTAAGTGATTGCTCAATTGTTCAGCTGAAGCTGTACCTTCTACGAGTTTATCCAAACCCTCTACGTTTGCCATTGGTATCTTCTCGCTCTTGTGCCAAAAACTATCTAACCACTCCCAAAACTGCTCTTGCGTTGGTTTTTTAAGATTAGAGAACCATTGCTTTAATGTTTCTATTGTTGTCATAATATCTTGTTTTCAAATTAAAATCCTACGTATTCGATAAACTGTACTACTCGGTAAGGTGGCATATTGTTGTGAGGCTGGTCGCCACCGGTATTGGATGTATAGGTTTCAGGCATTCTATTAAGATTGAGCATCCATCCTCCACTACCTTCATTTTCTTCGGCACCATCACCATGTACACCTACTACGAGGTTAGAGTACTTATATCTGTGATTATGTATAGGTAGTTCATATTCAATAAGTTTGTGCGAACGTTCGCCACCAGACTTTAACAAACTATTAAATTGGTAGTCTTGCGAGTCATCTTTTGTCTTTACATAATCGGGATCTAAGCCTATAGGCATTTTACCACGTAAATTAACATATTCACGCCAACCTGCAGGTATTTCGCTGGCAGGTCTGCCCCATAAAGCAATAAGTCCAATAGGCACGGCTTGCTTTTGTAGCTTAAGCCTTGCTACCTCCTCCTTTAAATCTTCCAATGTTTTTTTTTCAGCTTTTCTATCTTCTAATTCTTGTAGGTTAGTAACTCGTTGAAAGTCTGCCCAATTGAAAGTCTTCTCAGGTACTGACCTACCAAAAGCCACAGTTCTAATGGTTTCTAATGGGCGTAAAAAACCATCCTCAAAGGTTACCTCATTTGTTATTTCTTTGATAAATACGGTGCCACTCTTCGCTCCTCCTTCAAAGGGAAAAAGTTCTCCGTTAATGAAGACAGTGCCAGGGGTGATGGTGTTGCCTATCTCCTCGCAACCTGAGATAATTGCTTTATTGCCAGCAAGGTGTCCAAAATGGTTAAATAGGCTGTAGGCATTCTGCATAAAGGCGAGAAACCCAACATCAAAGGGGTAGCCTGCCTCGTGGGTTAGGTTTAATTTGTTCATATATCAATTCTTTTTATATATCAATTCTTACATTCCATCGTTTACCCGCAAGTTTGTAGAAGTTCACTAAAGCCTCTAATTTGTATCTATCATACTCTAAATCTTGGGGAAGTACTACCACGAAATCCACTCCACCATCAATATAACTGCCTCGTTGGTATAGGAATATTTTGCCTAAGTACAGTGGTTTGTTAGCACTGCGGGGGTAGATGTAGATGCGTGCATTCTGTTTGCCGTCCTCAATATGAATACGTCGCAGGAGGCTGTCAAACTCATCATCAAGAGCTTTACGAAGATAACATACTTGGCTGTTATGTGCCAAATTGTATAAGTCAGATTCGCGGGCTTGCTGAAAGTCGTACAGCAGTTTATGCAAGGGTATTGCTAACGCACGTAACCACGCTACAACTTTAGGCTTGCGTAGGAAGGTAGGTGTTAGCAGTACAAGCAGTTTGTCGATATTTAAATTATACATTGCTAACGTAGGTTATATCGTTAAAGTTATCAATGGTAAAGTAGCCTGCAGTGGGTATTTTGCTTATCTCTATTGTTTCAAAAGCCCCATACTCGCCACTACTGGTGATATTCTTACTTTGTGCCAATACCAAATGAGGTATCTTCACACCTTCGGCTTGTTGGAGCGCGTCAATAAGGTGCGCTAAAACCAATTCGCCGTTAAATGGCAAATGTTTTAAATAGTCTTTAATAGCCGTTTCTACGGGCTTGGTAGCGTGTGTGATACTCTGTCCGTTGCTATCTAAAACAAGAGGGTCATATACTATCTTCATTTGCAGATGCAGTATATCTGGCTCATAATTTACTACCGAGAGACGTACGCCGGCATCTTTAATTTCCTGCAAGTAGGCTTCGAAGGCTTGCTTTTGGCGTTCGGTGATAGGTTGCAACTGCTCGCCTTGTTCACCTGCTATTTTTATGATAAGTCTACCTTCGTTTTTGCTTTCCACCACCGCTGAGTATTTTATAATCTTACTGGCCTCTATCTGCTCCTTTGTGAACCATTGTTTATCATTATCATCGTATTTGTCGCTGTCGAGAGATAGCCCAAAACCATACTGAAAGGCAAGAGCTTTACTTCTATACCAGCGTGCAGTATGAGGTTTTAATTCCGTAAGGCGTTTATTAATATCTGTCCTATGTAGGTCAAATAGCTTCTCCAAGCTCCATATAGCTACCGAGATAATATATACCCACAGTCGCCATATAGCTACTTTGGAGGTGCTGTTGAGGCTTGCCAATGCGGGCTCTTGAGCCTTTTGAGCGTAGATGAATTGCTGAATATCTTGAATACTTCTTGCCATATGTTATTGTGGTAGAAAATTATACTCTTTTGTTACTATAAAATCTAAGTTAATAGCCCAAATGCTAATACCTTCAAGGCGTTCAAACACTTGTTCGTCTTCTTTGGTGAAAGCCGTTGCAGGCTGTAGGTTTTTAGCGGTGTAATAATTTAGTATATCTTTATTGCTAAAGGCTTCTGCAGGTAATACTAAGGTTTTACCCGCCACTACGTCATCAGTGATGTTAAGGGCGTTGGCTTCTGCCAACTCAAAGACGCTTTCAATGGTACCCGTGTGTTGCAGGGCGAGGTCTAATAGTGACTGATTATGTAGGGCTGTTACTGTCATCTTCTAACTCAAAAGTCTTATAGAATTTCTTATTAATTATCTTGAGCAGTACCTTTGCAAATCGAAATCCTAAACAATCTAAATTTTCTAATAAACTCACAACTAATTGCCATATAATAGCTATAAGTACTACCCAATAGAGCCAGTGAAAGGGGTCGAACTCAAAGCCTCCAAGGCTTGGAAACTCTACGTTAGCCGAGAAGGTATGTAAGATATAAATAGGCACTAAATACGTGGCTATCTTCAATAACATACGCCCAAACTTGCGACTTTCGTGCTTTTCTCCTCTCTTCCTTGAGGCTTGCACCCCCGTTATCCATTCAAAGATAAGTAACACCGCATAGGCAGTTAGGAATAAGTGATTGAAACCAAATAGGAAATGTATTGTAGCAAATAATAATGATAGTATAACATCCATTTTAATAAAAAGCATTGAGAAGGTGTGACCAAAAGCTGAGCGTAGGAAGTCGTGAGAGTCCCTAAAACCAAAGCCTTGTAAGATGTAATTTAGTTTTGTCATATTGTTAATTTGTTAGCTGATTATTCCTTTGCCTACGCCCGTAGTAGCCCCCGTATAGCTACCTGCTTGTAGGGCTATGCCCGCCTGTACTGTTACCTCTCCACTTTTTACAAAGGCTTCAATGAGGCTTGCAAGGCGTTCGGCGTACTCTTCCATACTTGCATCGGTTTTGCGTTGCATATCCTGCTGTAGGGCTATAATGCCCGCTTTTAATGTTTGTTTGTCTAATGCCATAGGTTAAATGCGTGTCGTGCTACGACTGCCATAGTGTTAATTGTTGTTATAAGCCCCATCTATAAACAGCTTGCCATTCTCTTGTAAGGCTACATCTCTTATCTGCATACCATCATACTCTAATTGTTTTTTTATCTCAATAAGCATTTCGGTATAGAGGTCATCGGCGAGCATTTGGGCAATGCCTACCCCTACTTCGGGGTGTTCTTTCCACTCGCCCTTCTCGGTAGTAAGGATAGCCTTTTGCTGTTGGTTATCGGAGTAACCCACTTCAAAATCGCCCTCAGATAAGCGCAAGTCGTTCCCGTCATCTATAAGTATATCTTTCATTGCTTGTATTTGCGTGTCGTGCTACGACTGTAATTGGTTCACACTATTTACTACTCTTAAAAGCTCTTCTTTGAGTTGCTCGCCAAAGTTATCTATACCCTCACGCATAGAGGACACATACACCTTAGTATCGGTACCCAGGTTGCCTATTTGTATATTGATATGCGTTTGTCGGCTACCCCCTGCCACGATGTTATCTTTAGCTTTAGCTCCTTCTCCTGTTGGCGTAGTAGCTTCCCCTGTAATAGGACTGGCACCTGTGCTCTGACTATTAGGGCTTTTCATACCGAGCTTACCCATTAAATCATCTTTTACACTCGAAATGCTTTTAAACTTTAACGAGTCCCACGCCTTGCCAAAGGCTTCCTTAGCTTTAGCCCCTGCTTCTCCTGCTTTTTTATAACCTTCTGCTACCGATTTGGCACGCTCTTGTATATCGTTTTGTATCTTGCTTATCATTGCTTGGTTCTCGGAACTATCGCCCAAGCCTACCGCCTCTTTGAACTTGTACCAAGCCAACTTACAGAGGTCTACTCCTACCATAAAAGCATTGATAGCGGTATTCCAATGTGCCTTAAAGCCAAGTATAAAAGCCTCCCATAAATATTTCATTCCCTGCACTGTGTTGTCCCACGCTTTACCCCAACCGCTTACGCCTACAATACAGTAGGTAATGATAGCAATAAGGGCAATAATACCTGCTATTATCCACGTAATAGGGTTAGCCAAAAAAGCGAGGTTTGTTTTAATCACTGCCCACGATAGCCTATTTTGCCAAGCCGTAGCAATAGCAGTATAGGTGTTGTGCAATATGAGGGCTGTAGTAAAGATACCTATAGCACCTGCTATAGTAAGAATTATAGGGTTGCCCTCTTGGAATTTTTGTATAAGCCAACCAATACCGTTACCAATGTTTGAAAAGATGATAGCCGTAAGTTCTACCAAAGGAGAAAGGATAGGGCTAATAGATTCATACACTTTTAAAGCAAGCTCGGTAATAGAGTCCATCATCTTGTTAAACTTACCGCTGAGGGTTTCTCCTGCTTTCTCGGCTCCTTGGTAGAAAAGCCCTTGCTTATCGGTTGCCCATTCAAAGGCTTGTGCCAGTTCCTGTGCCGAGATACCGCCTTTGCTCATTCGTTCTTTGAGCTTTGCCATACTCTCACCCGTACGCTCACTTATCACTTGTAAGGGGTTAAAACCTGCATTTATCATCTGTAGCAAGTCTTGCCCTTGTAATTTGCCTGCCGAAGTAGCTTGTGCAAAAGCAAGTGATAGGCTCTTCATCTTCTGAGCATCACCCATAGCGATGTCGCCTATATTTTTGAGCTTCCCAAAAGCAAACTCAGAGGAAAGCCCGAAGGACATCATCGTCTTTTGTGCCTCAATAAGTCCCGCTTTATCGTAAGGTGTTTTTACACCATAGTCTGAAAGCTGTGCGTATAAGGCTTTGGCTTTCTCTACATCGCCTTTGAGCAAAGTAGTGATATTGGTTTGTTGCAAGTCGGCTTCCATACCCTTTTTGATACTCCCCCCTATTACAGCTCCTGCCAAAATAAGTGGGTTAGTAGCTATTCCAGGTAAACTGTTTAGAGCTTCTGAAAACCACGTTTTAAGTTTACTTCCATTGAGAGTTTGTAGCCTGCTTACACTCTTTTCTAAGTGGTTAATTTCGCTGTTGTACTTACGGATAGCTGAAAGGCTTCCTATAGGCAACAAATCTCTTTCAGCTTTCAGCAAGGCTATTTTCTGTTGCAAAGTATGTACAGAGGTGCCCATCTGGATAAAGCCACGAGACACTTTTGCTTGTACTTTTTCTAATTCGGCAAATTTTTCCAACATTATATCGTTGTTTATACCGATTTTTTGTAACTTTGCACTGACAAAGTCTTTAAGCGTTAATGTATATTCTAAAATATTTGCCACAATGAAAGTATTATTATTTTTCTTAAATCTGCTTGCCCTTATAGGTTTACTGATATTTATTACTGTGGGCTTTTTCTATGCTGTTGCTCTTTTCTGTGTGCCTTTCTATGCTACCTATAGGGCTCTTACCGAGAAAGAACCTTATACTAAAAGAAAATACACCACAACAGCTATTGCCAGTACTATTACACTCTTTTTAATAGGACTACTTAGCTTAATGCTCTCAAAAGGAGCTCAGCAAGAAAGAGAACGCGCAAAAGAGCAGACTACTTACACTATTAGTATTACCCGCGAGAGCTATCAGCCTCTTTCTGTCTAAGCCATTCGAGTTCTTTCACTCTCATAGCCCACTCGGTATCGGAGAGCGCGTCGGGATTGACAATGTGCATATAGTAACGCAGTGAGGCGTTGGTAATACGAAGCCAATCCCGCTCCTCGTCAATCTCCGCACTGCTTAGAGCTTTTCCAGCGTTGCCTCTTTAATCTGTATAAGGTCGGGTAGCTTGCTACTGGCGGCGAGAAACAGCGCATCGTCTGTCTTTATCTCCTCATCACCTCCAAGCCAACAGTTAGTGAGTACCACCTCGTTGAACTTTAGTGGGTCTTTGGTTGCCAATGTTGAGGCATAGCTAAGGGTATGGCGGTCGGGGGTGCGCAAATACGCCTTTTTACCCTCCACGTTGAGTACAAAAATATCCTTGTACTGCTGTTTCCATTCTTGTATTTGTTCTTTAGTTACGTCCATTTTAAACTGCTTTTAAAAGTTATTTAAATTCTTATTAAACTGCCAGTGTGGCTCACACTGCCTGCGGGTGCTACCCGCCCCGTCGTGCTACGACTGACGTTTTACATCTGTAAAGAGAATAGGAAGCTCCACAATCATATTCTTATCACCCTGCTTCATTCCCTTTTTCACTTCGGTAAATTCCACATTCTTGAGAATGTCAGTAACAATTTGTCCGCCGTCAAGCGGTACATAAGCAATCACCAAATCAAAGCTAAGGTTTAGAATATCGTTATTAGGAGCATCGCGAGTCATCGCTTCAAGCTCGCTTTGCCAGATGCTTACTTTCCCCTCATAGCTACGGTTGCCTGCCACCACTCCGTGAGGCTTGCACCCGCGCCCATAAAGCAAGTCTTTTTCTCGCTTTTCAGTGTACTCTACCTCTGTAACCCCCACGAGTATACGCCCGCCAAAGGCTACAGAAATATCACACCACGCATATTGTTTGCTATTAAATGTTGCCATAATATTAATTTGTTGTTGTCGTAAAGCCGATATTTACCTCTATAAAATCAGCATAGCCCACAGGTAATAGCTTGATACCTATCACCACTTTGCCCGTTTGTAGCACGCGTTGTGCGGGGTCTATGTCAATCTTCACTGCCGAGAGTTCCCCTTGTGATACCATTTGGCTCTGCAGGGTACTCTCTAACTTAGTTTGCCAACCTTTGATAATCGCAGGGTGAATACTGCCGTCTTCAGAGAGCAATACCTCATCGCTAAGCTCTTCTACTAATACCCCATAACTCAACAGCATAGCCTTGTCCATTACAAGTCCGTTGCTCAAAGTCTTAAAGTCGTCAGTAGGCTTGGTAAGGGTATTATCTCCCGAAAAGTAGTAGCCCGAACGACCAACAAAAGTGCGAAAGAAAATATAACCTTTGTCGTCTAAGGCGTCCCACTGGTCGGCTTTGCTGTCAATGGTAGTACCGTCAGTAAAATAGGCAACCAAAGATAATACGCTACCGTCTTTCACGCGGTGAATTTTGCGCTGTACGGGTATAGAAGTGATTTTACCCAGAAATAGCCCGATAGAGGCTTCTTTTTCCTTATCATCGTTACCGAGAAAACAAGCTACTTTGTTGAGTTCATTCTCTGAGAAGTTCGTAAGGTCTGCCACTTTGCCGTTCCAGCTGTTGCCCGACACGACTACTCTAAACGGCATATACTTCTTTTCAAAATGCTCGGCAAGGGCTTGCCCTTTGGCAACTGCCGTTTGCACATCAGCGTCTAAGCCTGCGGTAATGGTTTCACTACCCGTTGCCTTTTTTACTACCCCAAGCACCCTAATAGCACCTTTGGCATCAGCAATAAGGGTAGGGGCAAAAGTGCCGTCTTTGTCCAGCATAGCCGTCATAGTAGTAGCGTCCGATACAAGCATTACCCACAGAGGTGTACCCGTAGGAGCTTGGTCGTAAAATGCTTTAATGTGCTTATAGGCAAAAGCATTTTCAGCTTCTGATATGCCCAAAGCCACCGCTTCTTTTAGCGAAAATACTTGGTACGACTTGCCTAACTCTACTTTTCCACTCACCGTTACTCCCGTTGCGATGAGCCCTGTAGTCTTTTGTATAGCCGTAGTTCTGCCTAAGCCGTCTTTGGCAATGTTAAATAATACTTTAGGTAATGCCATTATTTTTTAGGTTTAAAAGGTTTGTTTTTAGCCACTTCTGCAGGCTCTTCAGTTGCTTCAGTAGGTACTTCAGCCTCTAAGTTGTCGGACAACTCCGAGCTTTCTGAGGTCTCAGAAGCCTCCACATTCTCTAAGTTTTCCAAGCCTACCATTTCTTTCTCCTCACGGGTGAAAGTATCCACCTGCTTATCTTCTAAGGTTTCTGCGTGGTTTTGCGCGTCTTTCTTTTGTAAAAATAGAAAGCCATCGGAGGTAGCAAAGAGGTATTTCACCTCTTTGTTCTCCTCAAAATATTGTTCTGCTTTTTCTTTCATCTTCATTAGCTTTTAAAGTACTACAATATAGCCCCTAAGAATTTAGGCGTTTTGGCACGAATTACCCCTACCAAAGCGCGCTGTGCGAATGATAACGCGTCGGCTTGTAACCCCGCATCGCGTAGGGTAGCGTACATCTTCACATCGCCAAAGCAACGGAACACTTCATTAGTTACCCACATAAATGAAGCGCGTTTGTCTGTACTTGCTTTCACAGCACCAAAAGGTTTTTTCTCCTTGGTAGTGCCGTCGTAGAGTGGGTTCTGACTGTACTGGAATACTTTAATTCCATACATTTGTTTTTCATTCATAATGTCCTTATACAGGCGTTTGTCTTCTTTGCGAATGCGAGCAAAGTGCTCAGGAGTAAAGCAAATATTTACACCTTCCACTATGTCTTTTTCTTCCATAAACTGCTTAAGGTCTATGATAGCATCTATCACCGAGTCGTTGCTGGCAAGAGTAAGCACTTTATTCCATTCGTTGTCCTTTTGCGGAGCCCACGCCCAAGCCGCGCGTTTGCCTAAGTTCTTAGCCAATGATACGCGGTGGCGTTGTATCACACTGGAGCGTTTGTCGTAAGACAGCTCTACCTCCTGCAACTCGCGGTGTAAGGTTTGCTCTGTTGAGTAGGTTTTAAGCACTACTTCATTGGCTATATCGTCAATAGTAGCCACAGGCAATGCCGAACTGGAAGAGGCAAAATAGTCTTCGTGCACTCCAGGTTCTACTCCCGCTTCAGCAAGGTGTAACTTGTTATTCTCTACATATTGCGACAAGTCCACGCTCTGATAAACAAACGAGTCGTTAGGGATAGGGTTTTCTTTAATACCTGCTACCCATACTTCAGTTTGCAAGCCTTCCATAGCAATACCTCTGAACAAGTCAGGGGCTATGTACTGGGCTACAGTAGAAGTAGCCACAATAGCCGTAGCTACTACAGGTACAGAAGCACCCAAAGCGGGAGCTATAAAAAGGGAGGCAACAAATGCCAAAAACACATTAATACTTAATGCTTTTAATGATAATTTCATACTGATTTAAATTTGTTTTAAAGGGTTATTAAATTACTTTCCAGTGTAGCGTACCCCATTGGCGTACTCCTTAGCCAAGCGTGCGTACTCATCGGGTTCTTTGTCTCTGAGGAGACGGAGCTTTTCGGGGTTTTTCTTTTGCAAGTAGTCAAAAGTCTCTTCGGCACCACTTGTAGGCTTAGCTCCTGCTCCCAACACTACCTCACGCACTGTGTTGGTCTTTCCCTGTTGTGCGTTCTCGGCTTCTTTGTCAGCTACGAGCTTAGAGAGTACCGCTTTTTGTCCGTCAAAATCAGCTTCAAACTGTTTTAGCTGACTTTCTTTCAAGGCTTCGGGGATAAGCCCCAACGCAACAGCTTTATCTACCAAAGTAGTAGCTTCGGCGGTGTGGCTTTCTTTTATCGCCTTTTTCAAGGTTACCACTTCGGCTTCTGCTTTCTCTTTATCGGTTTTGAGGTTATGTAGGGTACTTAGTACTACCTCTTCTTTTACATTATCGCCCAAACCTAACGCAAGGGCTATCACTTTAATGTCCATATTATTTGATGTATTAGTTACTATTTTCTTGAGCTGAAACGGTTTGCCGTCTTTAGAGAGTTTCAGCGCATTGTCGTTACCGCCTATATCTACAATAGATATTTCCACCAGCTTACAAGCGGTAACCGTTTCATACACCTGCCCCTCCAATATATATTGAGGCTCGGTAGATACCGATTTTATCTCGGCAAACATCGAAGCCATACGTATATAGCCACGCTCCACCTTGCCCGCTATCTTCTTAGCAAACTCGTCTTGCTCGTCAAACTCCACCTCGGCAATAAGAGTAGTTCCCTCCTTGTAGAGTCTCGTGCAACGCCCGATAACTTCACTGCCTTTGTTGCTATAGCCGTCTCTTTGGTGCATAAAGAGCACAACGGGGTTGCGCATATATTGAGTGTAGTCAATGCCGTCAGTAAGCACACGATAGCCGTAAGAATTTACATTTTCGGTATTGATGATAAATTGGTGTTTCATTAGCGAAAGGGTATTAGTTTGAATCGTTTTCTGGTGCAAAATTCATAAGGTTTTAGCACGTATAAAAATTGGTAACCAAACCTTGTACTGATTTCACCCAAACTTTGTACTGATTTTGCCCAAACTTTGGGCGGTAATTTCGTTAGCTATTCTATATGTATGAACTTTGCACTGAATAAACAAGATGATACGTTATGGAATTCGATATAAAGGAACTCACTGCAAGGGCTTTTCTGGACTATGTAGGACCCGCATTCCCCTCGTGGTGGGCTAACAATAAAACCAAATTTGTACTGCCGAGCCTCTCCAATATCAGCGAGGCGCGCAGTAACGGAAGTCAGTACTTTATGACGCTAAAAGTAGCCGATAAGGTAGGCGAACAAACGCTCTTTCCTAATGAGCCTTTGGTGAGTTTTTCGCTTACCAAAACAATCGTTGAGACGGCAACGGTAGGCAAACACCGCAAAGGAAAGGTAAAAGAGTACATCGCCACAGAAGACTGGCAGATTACCATTAAGGGGCTTTGTATAGACACCACTAACCCCGATTTGTACCCTACGGCACAGGTGCAGAGCCTCAATAGGCTATTTGAAAAGAATGAAAGTTTGGAAGTCGTAGGTAATAAACTCTTTACCCTCTTTGATATTCGGAACATAGTACTGAAAGATATTAGCTTCGAGGCTATGGAGGGTAAGGAAGGTATACAGAAGTACACCATTAAAGCCGTATCGGATATGGACTTCTATGCTGAATTGGATGAGAAAAGAACCCAACTTAATAAGATATACTAATGTTTGTATTACAAGCAATTATAAAGATAGGTAATTATACCTTCAGAGCAATACACAGCGTGAAAATTACCAAGTCAATAGACGAACTTGCCGACACCTGTATCATTGAGTTACCGAGCCACTTTAAAGTGAGCAAAGGGGGAGAAACTCTCTACACTGAAAAGGCAATTAAGACAGGCGACAAAGTGAGTGTTACCCTCGCTTATGAGGGTGTGTATAGTGGGGTAGAGTTTGAGGGCTATGTAAAAAAAATAAAGCCTAATATTCCTGTAAGCATAGAATGTGAAGACGCTATGTATTTGCTTAGACGTAAGAATATCAATAAGTCGTGGCAAAAAACAACCCTTAGAGAAGTGTTGCAGGAAGTAGTGAAAGATACACCTATTGCTTTGGCGGATAATATTCCACAAATGCAATTAGACCAATGGCTTATACGCAATGCTAATGGCACGCAGGTATTGGAGAAACTCAAAGAGGAATTTCGGATAAGCGTATTTATCAACGATGAGGGCAAGCTATACGCAGGGCTTTCAGAGCTTACCAATATAGGACAAACAGCCTTTTACGACCTTAACCGCAATATTGTAGCCAACGACTTGGAATATCGCACCAAGGACGAACGCAAATTGAAAGTACGTTATACCTATATCGACAAAAATAACAAAAAGAAAACAGTAGAAGAGGGTGATGCTGAAGGAGAGCTAAGAACCTTTCATACTTCTGTAGTGAGTGATGAGGCAAAGCTACGGGCTATGGCAAAGGCGGAGATTGAAAAGCTAAAGTATGACGGCTTTGACGGTACGCTCACGAGCTTCTTAGTACCTTATGCTACGCGGGGTATGCAGGCACATATAGTAGACAATGAACTCAAAGAGATAGACGAGCGTTATTTTATCAAAAAGGTAGAGACTACCTTTGGACGTAATGGGGCACGCCGGCAAGTAACCATAGGGGCAAGATTATGAGTATAGACAGAGCATTAGCAGAAGGACTCAGAGCGATTGGCAAACGCAAAACTCCTACCTTAGCCGTAGAGGTGCTCTCGGTAGACAAAAAGCAGGGCACGTGTGTGGTAAAAGATGAGGAACTGGAATATACAGTGCGATTGGCTTCGGTGATTAATGAAAATGCCGAGCGTTTTTACCTATTCCCAAAAATAGGAAGTAGTGTGCTGATATCCTCAATTGGAGAAGACGAGAACCGCTACCACGTAGTGGGGTATAGCGAAATTGAGAGTGTGAGCTTGCAGATAGATGAGCTACAGCTAAAGGTAGATAAAGCAGGCTTTCACTTGCAACGCGGTGAAGTAGATTTTAAAAGCCTTTTAAATGAACTTTTAAATGAACTTAAATCGGCAGTAATTCAAACCCCTGCAGGACCTGGCAACTTCGCCCCTAACAACGTGGCAAAGTTTGAAGAGATTAATAATAAGATAAACGAATTATTACAATAAGATATGGCACGACTTACAGCAGTAGAGGCAGATTATAAAAAATCACAAGCTAAGGAACTTTTCGCCAAAGGCTTTAGCATTGCCAATATATCGGAGATGATAGGCATAGGCATTAAAACGCTGGGCAAATGGCGAGAGGAAGGCAAGTGGGACGATGAGAAAGAATTACAAACTCTTAAGCCCTCTAATATTCGCAAACTCACCCTTAAATGTGCACAAGCCATTGAACGGGGCGAACCTTTGCCCTATAAGGCTGATGATATTACTAAGATTGTAGCTGCGTTCGACCGCATTACAGACCACAATAAGATAGCGGTGTACACTATGGAAAGCCTTGACGGCTTTACTAACTTTATCTTAGAGCGGGCAGGACAAAGCACCGGAAAGAAACGAGAGACGTATATGGATACTATTAAGAATATACGCCCTTACTTTGATATGTACATAACCGATTTATTACAGCGAGGAGATGACTAAAACAGAACTCAAAGAAGCTAAAGAACGTTATTTTGCCAAGTCAAAAATGATTAGGGAGCTTACTTACGAGGCTATCCAAAAGGAGACTACAGACGAGCAGGAAGCACGTATCAAAAGGCTTTTAAAGCCCGAAAACTATGGGGAGTTTTTCGACTACTATTTCGGGCTTGACAGTGGCTTGCCGTTGGGCGATGCCAAAACACCTAAGTTTCATATTGACGACTATATAAGGCTTTACAAGGACCCATATATACGACAATTCAGAAAGAAGTTCAGAGGAGCGGGTAAGTCCATACAGTCCAATGTAGGTAACATCTGCCACCTCAAACAAAATAACCTCACTTTCTTTCCTATCCTTATAGGAGCGAACGAGGGCTTGGCTAAAATACTGCTATCCGACCTGCAAGCGCATTTGGAGAACAACCAGAAGTTCATTAAAGACTTTGGTACACAACTCTCCTACGGTGATTGGTCGGACGGAGATTTCCAAACTACTGACGGCAAGCACTTTAAGGCGTTGGGGCTCAACCAACCTTTCAGAGGTTTACGTTTTGGTATGTATCGCCCCGACCTCGCTATTTTGGACGATATAGAGGACATAGACCGCGCCAAACGCCCCGATATGATAGAGAAGTACGGCAAAAAAATTACAGGAGACCTCGTAAAAGCGTTTCACCGCAAGCGAGGTAGGCTTATCATCAATAACAATTACATCGTCAAGGACGGTATATTGGACTACCTCTACGACAAATGGAAAGGCAGTCCGCACCTGCACGACTCGGTTACCAACCTCGCCACCGTGAACATTACCCGCGAGAACTATATGGATATAGAGTGGGAGCCTTCGTGGAAGGAGCGCGACACTAAGGAAGATATTATCCGCATTCTGCTAAATGATGATTATTATACCTCACAGCGCGAGGACTTCAATAACCCTATTGAGGAGGGCAAGCTATTTAAGGCTAAAGATATTGCCTTAGTACGTGTGGCGGGTAATGAGGCTTGGGACGGCTTGCTTGACCATTGGGACTTGTCCTATACCGCTACAGGCGACTACAAAGCAGGGGTACTCATTGGGGTAAAAGGTATTAAGCTCTACGTGTTAGAGGTGTTTTGTCAGCGTTGCGAGCTGAACTCGGCTATGGAAGTACGCGCCCAGTGGGTAAAGAAGTACCTTAAAAAAGGCTACAACACTATGGGCTTCTTTGACGCTACTATGGCGCAGAAAGCCGTCTACACCCCTATCATTATGCAATCAGCAGAGGACAACGCTTGCCCTAATATCCCTATCGGCTTACACCAGGAGGGCGACAAGCACAACCGTATTTCGGCGGGTATTACCAATGCGCTTTTTCGCAAAATATTGTACTGGGACGAGAGTCTTCCCAAACGCTCAGAGAAAGACTATAATGCTTTTATCAAGCAGGTGCTTTCCTTTGAAAAAGGGACTACCTCACACGATGACGCCCCCGATACCTTAGAGCGTGCCATTACCCTTGCCCAACAGTATTTTGGCTATTCCGAAAACCCTTTACAAAGCGGGCGCCCTTTCATAGCAAAACATAAAAGACGAACAATATAACTTTTCACTTAGAAGATGACGCCAAGAAAAGAACTATTTGTAAAAGTAAAACAAGCCCTTGCCAACATTGAGGGCATTGAGCTGATAGACCTACAACGTGGGCAGTTTGATAACCCCGAAAACGGCTACCCCGAAATATGGACAGCTGCACTCATTCAAGTAATGCCTATTGCCTACGAGACGATGACACAGCACGTGCAAGAAGGCGAGTGTGAGTTTCATATAGACTTCTATTGTAAAGACGGCTGGACAGACCAGCACTTAGGCACTTCTGATGCCGAAGAGGGGCTTATGGAGTTGGATATATTGGACAAAATCACCGATACCATACAATTCCTGCAAGGCGAACAGTTCAAGCCTGTACAACAGGTGCGAGAGGAAGAATTGCGCCTAAGTGATGATGGCATTATGAGCTATCGTATTACCTTCACCACTCGCATTTATAGGCGAACTCCGTATCCTTATGCTAACAAACGATTGCAGATCGCAAATAATTAATCATTAACAATTAATCATTATCAACGTGTTTTTAACCAAAGACGAACTCAAAACAGTCGCCACCAAAGAGGTGATAGACCTTATCACCCAAGGCGACGAGCAGATAGTAACCGAAATCATTGCCGAAGGCATAGACCTAATAGCTTCTTATTTATATAAGTACTATGATACCGAAGCTATCTTTGCCAAAGAGGGAGACAAACGCAGTAAAATACTGTTAAAGTACCTCAAGGATATTGTTATCCACGAAATTTATATAAGGCGAACTAAAACCCTCAACCAAGTGGCAAAGCTCCGCTATGACGAGGCTATGTTATGGCTCGAAAAGATAGCCAAAGGCGAAATAGAAGTCGGCTTCCCAAAACGCCTAAAAGATACCGATGGCGACGGCACCCCCGATACGCCCACGCCTTTTATGAAGCTCGGAGGGCGCAAAACCTACCGCAATCACTGGTAGCGGTGAGCCACCGCAGGCAGTCGTAGCACGACAAGCAATTCATTAAAACTATGAGTAATAATAACTTTACAGAACTCCGCCGAAAGCTCGAAGCCCTTGCACGCTTAGTAGCTAATGATGTCCCCATTGTCCTTAAAACAGAGGGACTCAAGTTTATTCAAAAAAACTTCCAAGATGAGGGATTTAATGATGAGGGCTTACAGAAGTGGCAACCTCGCAAAACTACTGATACACGAGGGAGAGACCTTACCCGTTACCGCTCGGATAGGGTAGGCAAAAAGGGTACTCTTACCCTCTTTGGCAAGCGCAATCAGGGGCGTGCTATCCTTACAGGATACAACTCAGGAGGCAACAAGCTACGACACTCTTTTATGGCGCGTATGGAGAAAATGCAAGTAACCTTCTACACCCATAAGGAGTATGCCCTAAGACACAACGAGGGATTGAAAGGTATGCCTAAGCGACAATTCATAGGCAACTCCAAAACCTTATTCAACAATATCAAAACGGCAACAGACCGTTTATTCAATCAATTAAAATAATGGCAAAGCAACCCCATAAACAACGTATAGAAAAGAGTGTCACCCTTAGTGGTAATGCACTTAATAAAAAAGTACATTTGGGCAAAAATACAGCCCAAAACATTCAGCAGGTAACCAATCTGATGGTGGACATCATCAAAAGACAACGCAGGCTATGGCGTACCGAGCTCAACCATTGGCACTCGGCACGTTATGCCCGCTATAGTGTGGACTATCCTCGTACTTACCCTCTGGAGGAGGTATACCAGGATGTACTCCTCGACGGACACCTTACTGGTATCACCGAAAACCGTACCCTACGAACTACCAATAAGGACTATATTATCGCCATCGATGAGATTAAAGACGATGCCCTAACCGAGTATATCAAGGATAAACAATGGTTTGAGGACGTAATCGAGTTCGCTCACCAAAGCATCTATCACGGGCATTCACCTATATGGCTCAAAGAAGTAACCAAAGGCAAAATCAAATCGGTAGAGCTTATTGATAGGGGCTTAGTTATCCCCGAAAAGCACGTACTGCTCAAAGACTACGATGCAACCACTGGCATAGACCTACGCGATGTACAAGAGGTAGTATTAGTAGCACGATTCTACAAGCATTCGGGGTTACTCGAAAAAGCTACGCCTTATGCAATACTCAAGCGCCATTCGTGGGGTTCGTGGGACGAGTTCGAGGAGCTGTTTGGTATTCCTATCCGTATTGCCAAAATAGCCTCACAAAGTGATAGTGTAAAAGAGGAAGTTGCCCAGTGGTTGGAGGAAATGGGCTCGGCTTCGTATGGGGTATTCCCAATAGGCACTGAAGTGGATATTAAGGAGAACAGCAAAGCCGATGCTTTCCAAGTGTTTTACCGCAAGATTGAAGCCTTAGACAAAGAGTTATCAAAACTCGTACTCCACCAAACGATGACTACCGAGAACGGCAGTAGCAAGGCACAAGGCACGGTACACGAGAATACTTTGGAGGAGGTTGTATATGCCGATGAAAAGAAGATGTTAGCTTTCCTCAATAACCAACTTTTGCCCGCTATGCGTGCCATTGGCTACCCTATTCCCGACAATGCCAAAATAGCAGTAGAGAAAACTACAGACCCAAATAATCAAATCACTATAGACGGGGTACTCTTAGGGCGTGGCTATATCCTTACCCAAGACTATATAGAGCGCACTTATGGGGTGGAAATAGAAAGTATGCCTACCTCCTTCTTCTTGGGAGAGGGACGGGGTGAGGAACAGGAAGAGTCAAAAAAAGCCTAAGCCTACTCAAGTTACACTATCGTACCCATTGTTGCCCACAGCACGAGCATATAAAGCTCAGTAAGGAAGACAACGACTTGAGTAGGCTCATTGAGGGGTACATACGTGAGGCTTTTGAAGAGCGTAGTATTAGTGAGACACAAAGCAAAGAACTATGGCAATACTACTACAAGCACCTAAATAAAGCCTTAGCAGAGGGCTACAACCCTACTATTGAGGAAACCAATACCGAACTGGTAACCTCACTAAAGCACAACCTTGCGCGCTTCTCGGCTTTCAAAGAAACGAGTTTTAAACAGCAGATAGAGCAAACCCTTATAAAAGAAGGCAAGGTGCTTTCGTGGCAAGAGTTTAAGGCAGAGGCAAATAAGCTCAATATAGAATACAATAGGCGTTGGTTACAAGTCGAGTATAACCAAACAGTAGCCAATGCCTTATCGGCGCAAAAGTACGAGGAATATATAGCCAATAAGCGCATATATCCTAACCTTACCTATCACGCGGTACACGATGAGCGTACCCGTGAAACACACCGTGCTTGGGACGGGCTTACGCTACCCGTAGAACATTCTTTTTGGCAAACACACCTACCCCCTAATGATTGGGGGTGTAGATGCTATGTAGAGCCTACTGCTAACCCCGTAACCGAGGGTGTACGCACAGAAGACGTTCCAATAAAAGAAGCCTTTGCTAACAACCCCGCTCTTTCGGGTGAGATATTCCCCGTAATACCTTACGCCAAAGGAATGAGCGAATGGCAAGTGAATGAGGTAGATAAGAAGCTACAGAAACGTCTTAAAAAGGAAAAAGCTAAGGCAAAAAGAGTAGAAACGTGGGAGACTGTACCTACTGAAAAAGGCACGGTAAGAGTAAGTTCTTTGCACGGTAAAGCAGAGAAAACGGAGAATACCGAAATAGCTTCTTATTTGGCTAACAAATACGGCTATGAAATAAACCTAATAGCAAAATCTAATGAGAAAGGCGCAAAAAGTGCTGATACCTTTAATAAAACCCTGCAAATAAAGCAGGAATACAAGCGTATTCACACGCCAACTATAAACGCTGTTGATAAGGCTTTAAGAAGTACACAAAACCAAGCTAATTTTGTGGTATTAGATATAAAAGCTGATATCTCAGATGATGATTTAAAAAATGCTATTAAAGGGCGTGTACGTAGGTCTGAATGGATAGAAGAGGTAGTAGTTATTAGGAATGGTGAAGACAAAACCTATTTAAGGGCTGATATACTTAGAGAAGATTGGAGGCTTTAAAATAAAACAGACAGCTAAACAGTGCAAGTATTTAGCTGTCTGAGTTGGGGGCCGAGAGTTTTCTTATGTAGCCTCCCAGCCAATTTGTACTGCAAAAGTACAACTTTATTTTAAACTACCAAAATAATTACTAATTATTTTTTGAATTTACCTCATCATACAAATTATCACTTAGTTTTTGCATTGCTATAAAGTTGATTATGAAATAAATAATGCTATATAGTAATATAACAACCGTAATAAGTGAAAAGTTTATAGTTATACTTATCTCTCTTATTGAAAAAGAATAGAGATTATTTTCTTTATCTCTAAGGTATTTTTCTAATAAGTACAATAATGTTGAAAAAGCAAAGTACTTGATATAAGAATGGCGTACTTTCTTTATATTACTTCGCAACTTATCAATGACTCTCTTATTCTTAATACCTTGTAAATTAAAAGTTATTAGTAATCCCATAGCAATAGAAAACATTATCCCTAAAATAGTAAATAAAGTATTCATATAATAATCATTTAAATACCATTTAAAGAATAATGAAAGTATAACCGCAAATAGTAAAACTAATATGTCTTTTAATTGAAACATTTTTCAAGTTCTCTTAAATATTTTTCCATTGCTTGTTTTAGCTCAGGTTCTGATATTTTACCAGAGTCGGTAGTTTCTATTTTAAATTCCCGCATTTCTTCTATTTCATCTCCTTTTATAACTTTCCCTTTCTTAGGGTAGAAAGTAACATTTTCTAAATCAGAAACAGGTTTTAGTAGTGCCCCAAAATAGTTTTGATATTCTTCCTCTTTCATTTTTTTTGGCTTGTTGAATTTTAACAATAACTCTGCCGAAATAATTTCAGAGGCTTTGACTTCATCAAAAGAACATACATCCGTAAGCATTTCAGTAAGTAGTTTAAAGCTAATTGTCTTTGTTTCTGTCAAATTAAAGCTATCTTCTTCTTTTCTTACAGGGTCTTCTATTTTTATAGATTTTAAATCACTAAGAGAGATTGGTTTTTCTTTTACAATAGGGGTAATTTCAAAAAGAGTATTAAGTCTTATTGACTGTAACAACCAATTTGTATATGTTTGAAAATGGGTGATAGTAATATTTCCTCTTAGTGTTACTATCAAATACTTGTCATTTAGTAGAAAATAGTAGTGGTCTTTGTAGAATAAAGAAGAATTAACATCTAAATCTCTTAATTGCTCTAAGTGAATAATGTTCTCCTCAAACACTTCTTCTGGAATTTCTGGTATATTATCACTACTCTTAATTCGTAATAAAGTACCAAAAATAACACCCTCTGATATTTCATAATCGCATATCAAATCCTCTTCCCTACTTTCGTCTTTAGTATTTAAGCGCATTCTCCTTTCATTAGCTTTACTTTTAGGTAGTTGCTCGCATAATAAAGAAAAAATACTTTTAGCATTATCAGAAAAATCACTTGTACTAATTCTAAAAGCTCTACATTTTACATTCTTTGGTTTACTCATAGAAAATATATTTTAGACCGCAAAAGTACAAAATAAAAAAGAATAGAGGTAAATCACCAAAACTTTTTTCAACTTTTTTAATTTTCTGCATAAATACCCTCGTAGGTAAGGATAGCCTCGACTGTACGAGGAGACAAATATACCCTACTTGCTACCTCCTCAATTACGGCATCTACACGCCACTGAGGGTACTTGTTAGTAAGCTCACCGAAGAGTTCACGTATCTTTTCATTCCGCCGCTGAAGACGTTGTTTACATTGTTTGCGTTTAAGCTGCATATACCAAAGAGAATGAGGAATTTTATAGTGCAAAGATATGACATAATTGGCAAATTAGCAAATGAGCCAATTAGCGAATGTTAAAAATTGCTAATTGACTCATTTTAGATTAGTCTGTAGGCTTTTTTTAAACGACGTTTAAAGTCATCTAAAGGGGTTTCATTAGCCCGTTCTTGATAGCGAAACTCGGAGTGCTCTCGCTGTCGTTGTTCATCTATAAAGGTGAAGCGTTCTTTGTCGTATTGGCGAAAAAAACTAAGTACTTTATCAATGCCAAGACGTTCATAAAACTCGCCGTATTCGCCCGATAATATGCGTTTGAATATGAAGGAAATCTCGGTGAGCTTTAAGTAACCGTAATCGTTCATTATTTGGCTACTGCAAAGCCTTATTTGGTCTTCACTCATTGGACGGGATAGGTTGAGCATTTCGTTTAGGTAGACGAGCCACGCCATCACGAACTTGTCGCAAGCCTCTGCTCCATAGTCACGCCTTACGGCGTTGATACTGGGCGTAGGCAGGTTGATAGCATCGTCTATGGTTTTGAGTTTGTAGCTATGTAACATACAGTTAGCGGGTGAATAGACCTTGAAGAATCTCTCGCTTGAAATTATCGCTGTAGGTTGTTGTTGCACTACTGTTACCTCGTTTTGCATTTTGTAATATCTTGTTAAGTTGTGAATTGATGTATTTTAAATCGGTGTTTTTTTGGTGAAATGCATCCATCTTCTGCCAATTGCCAAGTAGGTATTGCCACGTGGCAAGGGCTTCGGTGTCGTTGGCTGATACTTGTTGCAGGTAGCTAACAATTTGCTTAAGGGCTTTTCCATCGGCTCCTGTAAACTTGGGAGGAAATCCGTACAAACGTTTATAAAAGTCGAACCATTCGTCTAAGAACTTTCCGTATAGACTTACAGGGTCTGGCACATCCTCACAATAAGAAACGCTGCCTCTCCATTGTTCTTGGTAGCGTTCTATATCTTCCTCTTGTGGAGGTAGGATAGCTCCGAGTTGTTGGTATTGCTGACTATTAAGCCCTCCGCTCTTGATTTCGATTTTGCAAAGCTCACCTTTATTATAGGTGAGCTTTAGGAGGGTGAGGGTACGGTGTAGGGTTACGGTATAGGTTGTCATTTTTATATAGTGTTTAAATTGTTATACATTCCACTCTTCTTTGGTGAGTTGTGCGCCACAGTCTTTGCAAAATAGGGCAGTTACTTCTACAGTGCAGTAGTGGGCAAGGGTGCGGCGTTCGGTATGCTTGTGAGAACAAGTGCGAGCCGCACAAGCTATTAATTTGCTAATTTTCTCATTGGCTAATTTTCTAACTTCTTTCATAGCGTTGTTGTATCATCTTTTCGAGTATGAATATGATTTTACTCACTTCTTTACTGGTCATATCGGCAAGAGCCTTCTTTACGGGGGAACGACTGCTGATAAGAAAACTGCCAAGACGATTGAGGTCTACGTACTTGGAGTTATTCTCCTGTACCCAACCTAACTCGTGGCATCGGGCTAATAGGGTACGATGCTGTGGGTTTTGTGCGTCAAACCTTGCATAATAGCTTGCGGGTGCAACCTGCCTGTCTTTGAGGTAGCGTATGAGCCCAAAGGCTTGTTGGGGAGTGAGGTTTTTAATACTGGTTACCTCTTCGCCTACAAATGCCGAGACGAACGCTAAACGCTCTTCTCTGTCTCTATACTGCTTGCCGAGTAGGGTTTGCAGTATCTTAATTTGTTCTTTGGTTATCATCTTTTTTGTCTTTTTTATCTGATTTTATAAACTCCTTGGTATAGGTATGAGTTACGGTAAAACCACTTTCCTTGGCTATCTCTGAGAGGTTTTTTCCTTTATATTTTTCTATTAAAGCGTCGGGGTTCATTTTAAACAGTGTTTAAAGTTATTTAAAAGCTCCTCGCCTTAGCGGATCTCCTATGGGCGTCCCCTTAGTGCAAGCGACCGGACTAAGGGCGGAGGAGCCTCTTTTAGCTACCGAAACGGCTAAAAGTGTAGTGTTATGCGGTGGCTTGCTCTTCGTACTTCTCGTGTACTGGAAATAGGTGCTTAATATCAGTACCAGGGGGAAAGTCTACCGATGAGAGCGATAGGGGTATGTTGCACTTTTTGCCCTGTTCGTCGAGGGTATTGGCTTCGATGTAAAAGGCTGAACGCTGTGGACGATAGGCTTGAGCTATGATAGTTACGGCATCGGTGAAGGCTGGGTTGTCGAACTCTTTGGCTACACGGGTAAGCTCTAACACGCGGGAGGCTTTAAGGTTGCCTTTGGCGTCCTTCTTGAGCAGGCGGTTGATAACGGTTACGAGCTTGGCACTCTCATCATCTTTAGCAAGTGATGAGATAAAGTGACCTACTTTCTCAATACCTGCATTTACGGTGTCGTCCCAATTGTCGATGACGCGGAAGCCGTAGGTGATGGTGTTACCGTGCTTATCGGTGAAAGTGTGGCTTTGCTGGTCGCCTTTAACATCATAAACTTCATTTTTGGTGTCCAAGAGAATTTTGAGGGCTTCAAAGGTGTGAAGCTTTACTTCTGCCATCTGTTCTGAATAGTTTTGTAGCTTACCGATGATTTGTGGAATTGCCTCATTGACGAGGGCTTTGTATGCCTCGCGGTTTTCGTTTTGTGCTTGTTCGCGACGTTGTAGTTCTGCTTTGAGTTGCTCTTCTGTGAGGTGTGTTAAATCTACTGTCATAATTGATAATTGTTATTTGTTAATATCCTGTTACTTTTACTTTATATAGCGGATGCTTTCTTAGTGGTTGCCATTCGGAATTGTCATCTTCCCATAGGAGTTCGCGGGTAAAAGCGTCGTATCGAAATGCAGGAGGTTGCCACTGATTGTAAGATATCCAGTCCTGTAACTTCTGCACTAATGCGGGCACTTTGTTGGTTTTACCTGCGCGGTATTGGCAGGTTTGTAGCCTTTGCTCGAAGGTAAGCACCTGTAAAAAGGTGTCGAGGGCAAGGGCTTCTGTGTATGCTAAAAATCTACTTTTCATAGTTGTTATTTGTTAATTAGTTTACCGTATTTTTTGAGGTCTGCCCACCAAGTTACATTATCTCCGCTGATGCCTTGGGGGAGGTATCGCACGGGGCGTTTTTGCTTTTTGGCGGTTTTGAGAAGCTCTTGTGCGTGCTCTCTCATTTTGCGATTGATGTAGTCGTAATCGCTGATTTCGTTAGGTTCTATTCTCATTGTTTTTTGGTTTGTCTTCGCTTGGTGTTCGCTTAGTGTTCGGTGCGAGCCGTACGAGCGGTTATTTTCTTTAGGAGTACACTGGGATAGTACTGCAAGATATTCTCAGCGTAGATGGTGATGAGCAGAAGAACATCGTCAGCGTTGAATAGGGTGATGTCGGTACCATAGTGTCGTTCGATGGTTTTCTCAACCTCTTCGTACCATTGGTCATCGTACCAATTCATTAGACTATCGTGGCTGATGAGAGGTTTTAAATGCGATGCTTTGCCTTGTTGTATAAGGTGGGCACACCAGTCTATATAGAACTCATAGCGTAGGTTTTCGTACTGCAGGTAGGTGAGTCCTAATTGCTTGGCGAGAGCGTGGCGATAGATGATTTGTTGGGGTATTGTTTTTAGGGTGTTCATTGTATTAGGTATTAGGGGTGATATTAGTGTCGTAATAGAGTTGTGCTTTCTCTTCGTCGATAACGAGGGTGCCACCAGGGCAACGCCCCGACACGTGGCAGGCAAGTCCTTCGACTCGGATAACGATTTCCGCGAGCTTCTTACAGAGGCGACCTACAGCGAGGTCGGGTTCGCCTTTCTCTTCGTGTGAGAGAAAGATAAAAAGGGTGTTTCGGTACTTTCGGCTCCACTCTCGTAACTTTGGGGCTGTGAGTTCGTCTTTGTAAATAGTAGTGTTGTCGATGATGACTACCTTTGAGCTCCTTTGTTTTCCAAGGGTGTTTTCTATTTCGGCAATTTCAGTATAGGGTACTATCTTTAGTCGGCGATTAAAAGGGTCGAGTTGGGCACGCATATAGGCGTCTTGGAATGTTTTGCTGGTGCCCTGCTCAGCACTGATGTACATTGTGGTTTCGTAGTTGCTTAGGTGCTCGGCGAGTTTGAGTGAGAACCACGTTTTTCCTTGTTTTTCTTTGCCGTATATGAGCCAAAAGCCTGCTACTTCGGGGTTGCCCAGGGCGCGTGCCCATTCGCCCTTAAAAGGGAATGTTTTATAGGTTTTTTCGAGTAGTTGTTTGCCGTATATTGCTTTTATTCGTGCCATTGTTTCAGCTTAGTTTTATGAGATTTTCTAAATATCGTAGTCGTTTCATATCTGAGGCGGTAGCGTCTTTCTTACCGCTTGGGTTGAGGCATTTGCGTACTAACTTATCTACATCGCTTTGCTGTTTGGCGTTTACGGTGGCTACATCGCCCAGTAGTTGTATGTAGAAGGCTTTGCGGTCGTCGGTGCCTTGGGGTACAATAGTGGTGATGTCAAAAAAGCGGTCGAAGATTTCAGCATAGCCTACTTTTTTGTGAGCAATACCGCTCTCTATTTTGGCACGCAAACCATCGGCTCCCATCATATACCAAGCGCATTCACCTTGGGTAGCGTTCCATAGTTCTTTGAGTTCAAGGAAGGCGTTGTAATCAAGGTCGCCAGCTTCGTCTAATACGACTAAAGGCTGTTCTAAGTACAGGAGGCACATTTTAATAGCGGCTTTTACATCGGTGTATCGTCCTGTATCGTCCACGCCTATGGTTTTGGCAAGCAGGCGAATGAATTGTTGTTTCGTTTTGGCTTGTGAGCAGTCGATATAAAAGGCGTTTTTCTGTTGCTTTACAACGTGGCGTGCGCAGAAGGTTTTGCCTATACCACAGTCGTCTACCAGTATCATTGATTTGCTGTAAGTTTTGCAGTATAGCAAGTTGTCTTCAATTTCGGTGTAGACTTGTGTGCGGGCTACTTTCCAGCCGTTGTCGTTCACTTGTACACCGAGCTGATGGGCAATTACAAGCCATTGGGTGTCGGATAGTACTTTGTCTATTTTGCCATTTTTGATTTGTGAATAAATGGCGGCACTTAGTTTGAGGCGTTTGGCATAAGCTGTGTCGGAACCTCCGTAGTTTTCGCGGTCGGCTAACATAGCCTCGCGTACTTTCTGTTTAAATTCGATTGCTATTTTCATTATATAGTGTATTTGTTTCTCCAAGATTGGGTGTACTCGGTACCGGTACTGGGGTTATACAATATTTGTTTGTCGTCTTCATCTAAGGAGTCGTAATCGCTGAGTATTTCGACTTCTGTGGTGTTGGTGGCTTCGTAGCGTTTGAGGCTTGGGATAACGAAAGCGCGTTGGCGTGCCGGTGTGCGGTTGATGATGCCTACTTCGGCTATTTGCTTGCTGTGATGTTGTACAAAGCGTACGATAGTCATCGTATAGGCATCTTGTAGGGCTTTGGCTACCATATCGGCTTCTGTTTGCTCGGCACGTGCACGTTGGAATTTTGGCATTGGTTGTACTTCGCATACATAGCGACCGCCACAATAGGCTATGGCTTTGATAAGGTCGCCTTCGTTGCTATCAAGCCAAAATACTTCTATCTCTTTACCTTCTATTTGTTTCATTTTCTCAATAAGGGGCTCGCCGGTGAGTATGGTGCTATCTTCGGCGATTGCCATTTTTTGCCTATTAAGGCTGATGTATCCTTGTTTGCAACTTGTTTTAACGCTGTAGCCTATATGGGGCAGGATAGCGCGGTAATTGGTCTCGGGGAGGGTTTCGAGCTGGTTGTTTAGGAAATACTCCCAACGGCTTACTTCGGGGTGCTCATCGTGTGGCTCGTTGTTCCAATCTTCTATATCGGCGAGGCGTGCCTGCACCAGTTCGTTATAAGGGATAATTTTAGTAGCTCCTTTGCCCGCTTGGTTGGCTTCGCTCTTAGCAAAGGGGCGTGCTATCCAACCTTCGGCGTATTTTTCTTTATTGTTACGCATCTTTCCAAACATACGTTCTATATATTTACCGCGGGCGTTGTTAGCCTCAACCCTTACCTTTTGGAACATATAGCCATCACGTAGGAAAGTGTTTAAAAAACTGCTGTTGAGGGAGCTTTCGCACTCTAACTCAAAGGGGAGTTTTAAGCCCCATTGGTGATAGTTGCGCACCAGCTGGCGGTAGAACTCTAAGATGATGCCTTCTTTGGTTTTGCCATATACGAAGGCTGTCATACAACGGCTGGCTACATCTATGCCGATATAAAACCAAAGGCGTTTGCCTTTGTCGTACCAAAATGGCGGTTGGCGGTCGTCAATAGAGAGGAGCGAGCCTGCTTTGGTAGGGAGTTCGGTTTGAGCGTAGGGGATAAATTGCCCCATAAAGGCTTGTCGGTTGCCAGAGCGGAGGCTGTAGGTGGCGATTTTAGTTTCCCAAGCCGACAGGTAGGCTTTGATGGTGCTTTCGCTAAGGGCGGGGAACTCTTCGGGGGCGTACAGTTCGCCGGTTTCTTTGTTGAAGACTTCTATATATCCGCTAAGGAAGGACTCGTATTGGCGGGCTATATCGGTAGGGGTGGGTTTGTACTCTTGTCCTACGAATAAGCCTTTAATCACTTCTATTACACGCTCATCTACCTTGCGGGCGTTTTGCTTGCCTTTGCCGTAAGGGTCTTTAATCACTGAAAGCAGTCCTTCGTTTTTAAAGGCTTTGAAGGCATTTTTAAAATGGCGTAGGCTTTCGGGGAGGGAGTGCTTACGGCTGGGGGGCAGAGTTTCGTTGAAGCTCAAAGCATCGGTAAGGAGGCTTTGTGCAAGCCCTTTGGTAGGGCTCTTTTTGTGTAACGATTGGCGTACGGCAAGGCGTTCACTCTCAAGGGTTACGAGAGCCTGCAAGGTAGTAGCATTGATAACATAGCGGTCTATCTCTTCATCGGTGAGAGGTTTGCCCTGGCGTTTCCAACCGGCATAGAAGCGGATGGTTTCGTCTTTCACGGCATAGTAACGCTCAAGGAGGTGTCCTTCTTTACGTGGGTCGCCTAGGGCGTGCTGTATATCGGTAGGCAGGGTATCGTAGTCGATAAGGAGCTTGCGCCCATTGCCACCCGATTGGAGTTTTTTCACGCCGTAAGGTTTGTCTTTATGGCGGTGTATCTCCGAGCGCAACGTATTGAGTGTATTCCAATGCTGTGGCACTAACTCTTCGGCTTCGACGGCAACTTTATTATGTAACCAGAGGTATGGCATTTGTGTTTTAGTTTTTTACTACTTTTGTAGCCTAATTATTAAATCATTAAATTTATGAGTACAGATGATGTGATTAAGGAAATGCAAGAGAAAATAGATAACTTGCGTTTTGAAGTTGCCCTTAATGAAGTGTATTTAAAGACTCTTGAGCAACTTGTGATTGAACTGGCTTCTCGCCTACTGAAAAAGGACGAATTAGCGGGCGTTCTCGACGAAGCGGAGTACGAAAGAACATATCAAGCATACGATCGATTGATTTGCTTGGAGAAAGAGGGAGAACTTTATCGCCCTCATACTGTTCAGCCTCATATATTTGAGTTTTATTGCCGGCTAAAAGACTTGGAGCGGGATAGGAACTCTCAGCGGGATAATAAGTCATAGCCTTTGGTAACATAATTTTTTCGCGTTTTACGACTATACCTAAAAAGGTAGTGCGTATCTCTTTGCCGATGATAAGGAAGTCATCATTGAGGAGGTAAATGGTTTTTGTTGTCATTTTAAAAGTGTTTTAAAAGGTTTTTAAATTGGCTTTGTTATGGTTATGCTTCAAAAAGTTTTAACTCTAATTGTACTACTTGTGGCAGTCCTTGTACCTTGGTAAGCTGCTGATAGCCGTTGCGCAGTTGCAATAGGGCTTCGGCAAACTCTCTGTTGATGTACCACTTGCCTTCGGCGGTGCGGTAGAAGTGCTGAGGGTGCTTTTTGATACGTCGAAAATACTGCCCGCTGGTAACTGAGTACTGGTGTAATAGCAACCATTCTATATAGGGCAAGGCTTCCTTGCCGTAAACATTGAGTGAGGGAGGCATTTTAATAGCAGACTCACGAGCTAATTTTTCCATTTCAATAAAGTAGTTGCGTATCTTCTTGCCTACTTCTGTTCTTTCTACCATTGCTATTTCCTTAGCCATATCTATTGTAAGGAAATACTCGGTGCGTGGTCTGTGGGATACCTTTTGCCCATTTTTGGGCAAAAGTTGATTTTCAGCAAAATAGTCTTTACCTTCGTCAAATCTATATTCCTCAACCCTACGAGGGAACCAGTTTGTAAACTTGGTTTGAACTCTCAATCTTCTGTGGAGTTCGCGGGCATCTATTAACTGAATGCCGTTTTGTTCGATGATTGCGATGTCATTCATTGTTTTAATCGTTTAAAAATTCTTTTACTTTCTTTTCAGAAGGGGCAATCATACTATGGTAGTCCTTTCTGATTTTGTCGGCTGAGAGGCTTGTGCGCTCGCCGCTTACACACTGGCGAATGTATCGCCCAGAGAAACCGTGCTTCTCAATCAATGCATTTATTACGCTTGCATTGTACTTGTTATACTTTTTTTTCTTACTTTTGTCCATTGTTACTTATTGTTCCAATTCTGGCGCAAAGATAGCAACTATTTTTTCTAATATGCAAATTTTATGGCAACTATTTTTTCTAATATTAAAGAGAGAGTCTTGTATATCTCTGAGAATAAGGGTATTGCAAGAGAAAAATTTTTTGATGATTTGGGTATTACATACGGAAATTTTAAAGGAAAAGCAAAGGAAAAAGCCCTTAGTTCCGATATTTTGGCAAAAATAGTTGCTAAATATCCCGATGTAAGTCCTGAGTGGTTGCTTACAGGAAGAGGAGAAATGCTGAAACCTGAGCACGAAAATCAATCACAAGAAGTTACTATTATTAAAGGTAACCGTAAAACCCGTGATGCTATCATAGATACACAAGAAATACCTTTCTACGAGTTAGATGCTACAGCTGGGCTATCGTCTTTTTTAAAAGGAGACAAGAGGGTTAATATTATTGATACTATAAAGATACCTAACGCCCCGAGATGCGATGGTGCATTTGGTGTTATAGGTGATAGTATGCTTCCTTTGTTAAGGTCTGGGGATATTATTCTTTATAAGGAGTCTCCAATTAATTTAGATTACCTCCTATTTGGTGAAATGTATGTGTTAGGCTATGATTTAGGAGATTGGGAAGAGGTGTTAGCTGTTAAGTATATACATAAAAGTAAAAAAGGAAAGAACTATATAAAATTGGTTAGTGAGAACCCTAACCACGCCGATAAAGATATTCCCTTTGCCTCTATCAAGGCTTTAGCGTTGGTGAAAGTAACTATTAGGTTTAATACTCCATACTAAGAGCATATATAGGGGAGAAAAGGGATAGAAAGTACGTAATATATAGAGGAAAAAAGGCACTTTTAAAACAATAATAATATAAATATACTGTTAATCAATGTTTTACATTATATAATCAAATGCAATATACTACAAACTCGGTAACATTTCCTTTCAAAATGCCCAAAATCGTGTAATTTGCTACTTAAACTCGTGTGCTAAAATATACGCAATTGCAACGCCAACTGCAACGCCAACTGCATCCCCAACTTTTTAGAGGGTGTTTTTGGGCTTTACTGGGTGGGTACCTTTTAAAGGTGTTTAGAAGTCGGTGTATTAGTAGTTTAAGGACATAAAAAAACGCCCTAAATGGGCGTATTTGTTGGGGTTTTGGTAATTATTAGGGTATATATACCCACCAATAGTAGTTACTTCCAATTAAATGGTAGTTATTGGGCAATTACTCGGTAATTAAATGGTAATTAAATGCAGTTTTTTGTACATTTCATTTTCCTGCCTTTTTCAGGCTTTTTTGTTATAACTACCTGTTTTTTAAATGTTTTTATAGCTTTTTTGGTAGTAGGTATATGTACATTTCATATTACTGCCCATAAATGGTTAGCGGTTAATGATTAATAATGATTTTATGAATTGATAGGGAGTTTGAGGTAAGAGATAGATGGCGTAACTTAATTAGCAAATGAGGAAATGAGGAAATGAGGGAATGAGGGAATGAGGGAATGAGGGAATGAGGGAATGAGAAAATATTATCAGTTTATTCAACTTTGCCAAAGTTTCAAACTTTGGCAAAGTGTGTACCTCTAAAAGGAACACTTCTGAGCTATCGGAAGGAAACGGAGAAGAACGGAAGGGAGCTGAGAAGAATTTTGAAGAGAAAAGGCTATTAGTAGGGTGGGGTTAGCTTATAGAGAGCTTATAGGAAGCTTATACGAATCTTGGACGATTGGTATAGAAAGGGTGTGTAAATGATTGATTAATAATATAATACAACAGTGTAAAAAATGTTAAAAAAGAGGTTTCGAGGCGAAAGAAAAGGGAAGAGGTGATAGGCCTTAGGTCATAGGCACTAGGAGGGAGTATGACGGAAAATTAAAAGAAACCTCCCCCTAGCCCCCTCGGAGAGGCAGGGCTGTTACAAAGTTTTGTAAGTTATTTTAAATTACTATTTTTGCATTCTAATAAAATGTAAAAGTCTATGACACTGATAGAAATGTTATCTAGTATAGAGGATACTAGAAAAAGACGCGGTATCCGCCATAAAATGCCTAACTTCCTGATTATGTGCCTAACAGCAATAATGTCAGGTTATACTGGTTATCGAGAAATAGGCCGTTTCCTCAAAGAAAACCAATGGGAGTTTAAAAAGTATCTAACTTTCTGTAAAGTACCTACATATGGCTCTATTAGAAGGATATTTATGGAAATTGATTTTGATGATTTTGCCCAAAAATTCAATCAGTGGACTGCCCAATTTTTACCAATGTGTCAAGGTGAAACACTTGCTGTTGATGGAAAGGCTATTGCAGGAACTATTAAAGACACTCAAAATAACTATCAGAATTTTGTTTCATTGATAAGTGTTTTTGCTTCACAAAGAGGCATTGTATTAGCTTGTGATAAATTAGAGAACAAAAAAGAATCTGAAATTTATACCGTTCAAAGACTCTTACAAGCCTTAGACATTCAAGGTGAAATAATCACTTTAGATGCCTTACATTGTCAAAAAAACTCTTGAAACTATTATAAAGTCAAAAAATGACTACATAGTACAAGTAAAAGGTAATCAAAAAAAGCTTTTTGAGCAAATAAAAGCAAATGTTGCTACAAAAAAGTATTTAATGCACACTTACCAAGAGTGTTCTTTGCTAAGAGGTCGTGATGAATTGCGTATTACCAAAGTTTATAAAAATTTAGAGGGTATTTCTCCTGAATGGTTTGGTATAAAGCGAATTATAGAAACAACACGTTATGTCAAAACAAAGAAAGGTCAGACAATAGAGATAGTTTACCATATTAGCAGTGTAGCTAAGAATAAGGCTGATTTCTTTGCTAATCACATACGTTCTCATTGGGGTATAGAAAATCGTTTGCACTGGGTGAAAGATGTACAAATGAAAGAGGACAAGAGTAAGACTAAATCAGGTAATGCTCCTGAGAATCTTTCAATAATGAGAAATATATCAATTAACCTATTTCGTCTTAATGGAAAAGACTCTATCAAGTCAGCTATGGAATGGAGTATCATTAATTTCAAAGAACTTATGAATTTAATATATTATAAATCAAACATTTGTAACTCTATGTAACAGCCCTG